>ONWB01000098.1 GCA_900321445.1 uncultured Prevotellaceae bacterium
GCTGTATTTCGACAGGAAGTCTTCGAACGGGAAAATGTGGTGGTCGTTGAGCGTGGACATTACGCACACGTTCTGCAGTGCGGGAGCGTAGGATTGGAAGCTCTCGATGGCATAGGCGTAGGTGTGGAACACATATGGCGACTGGCACACCTGGCGGCTCAGCTCCGTTGCGCCTTGCAGGAGGTAGTCGTAGTCGGCATCCACGCATGCTATCATGTATGGGCCGAGGCGATTTGATATGGCTGTGCGCTTGCCTTTCTGCAGGGAGTTTCGCGAGGGCAGCACAACCTCGAAATAGAAGCGCTCATTCTCCAACGGGCGCAGGAGGTTGCTCCAAAAATAAATGTCGTCGAAACTCTCAACGTATGCCACTATGCGACGCTTCGCCTTCTTCCCGAGAAGGCGATTGGCCGCTTCGATATAGTCCGACGTCAGGGCATCGGCTAATCCAGCGTGATGTCGGATACTTCCGTCACATGGCCTTGCCATTCTTTCAATATGAGTGCTGGGGAATGGGTTGTGAGCACGATTTGCGCCATGGGGTTGAGCTCGCGTACGAGGCTGACGAGACATTCCTGCCACTCGTAGTGGAGGGAAGCTTCGGGCTCGTCCATGAAGAGCACGTATGGCAGTCGGTCTTCCGTCAGTGCTGTTAGGAGGATGAGCAACATTTGCTTCTCGCCGCTGGAGAGCAGATACGGCATGATGACTTCGTTGTACTGGATGAAGCGCAGTTCGTTGCTATTGCGGTCCAGGCGCTTGCCAGTCGCCGAGAACAGGTCGTCCACGATGTCCTGGAAGCGCGTCTTGGAGGCAGAAGCCTCGACGGCCTGCTGATGGGCATCAGGGGCTCCGCTTGTCAGCAGTTGCACCATGCGGTTGCCCACGTTCACCTGATAGTCGAGGTAGCGTCGCTGCATCAGATATAGCTGCCAGTCCAGCTCCGTAACGATATTGATGCCGGGCAGGTCTTTCATACCCTCGATTTGTATGAGCTGGCGGTCGAAACTGCGTATGATGTCGTAGCGAATAGTCGTGGCGTCGGCGGGGGAAAAGTCTATTGTCACGCCTTTGCGCATGGTCTGCGGAATCTCTCCCGATGTCGGCGACTGCCGAAGTTGTCGCACAAGTCGGTTCAGGATGGTACTCTTTCCCTCGCCGTTACGTCCGGAGAGGATGTTGACGTCGGGATTCAGCTCCCAGCGGATGTGTTTTCGCCCGCTCCAAAGGCTTGGGATTTCTATGCGCTTTATGGAGTTGGCATACTTTATAGTTTGTTCCATATGTCGCGTTGTGGATATGGTGCTACGACGTTTATTTGTTCGTGGCTCACAGGGTGCTCGAAACTTATGCTGCGTGCGTGGAGGGAGATGCCGCCATCAGGATTGCTACGTGGAGCGCCGTATTTCAGGTCGCCTTTCACGGGACATCCTATTGTTGCAAGCTGGCAACGTATCTGGTGGTGGCGTCCTGTGTGCAGGTTTACTTCCAAAAGGCTGTAGCGTTCGCCGCGTGACAATAGTTTATAGTCAAGCACGGCACGCTTCGTCCCTGGACGTTCCGTCGCGTGAGCGTAGGCCTTGTTCTGACGCTCGTTGCGCGAGAGGTAGTGTGTGAGCGTTGCTTCCTCCTCGGGCGGTTGCCCGCATACTATGGCATGGTATATTTTGCTTACTTCGCCATCACGGAACATGCGGTTCAGGCGCTCGAGCGCTTTGCTCGTGCGTGCAAAGACACATACTCCGCTCACGGGACGGTCGAGCCTGTGGGGAATGCCTAAGAAGACGGCGCCAGGCTTGGCGCACGTCTCCTTGATATATGCTTTCACCTCGTCGGCCAGTGTGCGGTCGCCAGTCTTGTCGCCTTGGACGATTTCGCCCACGGCTTTGTTTACCACGATGATGTGGTTGTCTTCATAAAGAATGTCCATCCGCTCAGAGTTCGTGAGATGTGGCTTTGGTATTTTACGTTAACCGTTAACCAATAACCGTTAACCAATAACCGTTAACCAATAACCGTTAATCGTTAGCCATGCCCGACTTTTTGTTATTGTTTAATGGTTATTGTTTAATGTGACATGTATTACTACATGTTCATGCCGCCATCAACCTGAATAACCTGACCAGTGACATAGCTGGAGAGGTCGCTGGCGAGGAAGGTGGCAACATTGGCGATATCTTCCGTCTGTCCGCCACGACGAAGGGGAATCTTCGTCATCCAGTCCTTGCGAACGTCCTCAGGAAGTGCTGCCGTCATGGCTGTCTCGATGAAGCCTGGAGCAATGGCATTGGCACGTACGCCGCGTGAACCCAGTTCCTGAGCCACACTCTTGGCTAAGGCGATGAGGCCAGCTTTGGAAGCTGCGTAGTTTGCCTGTCCTGCGTTGCCATGCACACCTACCACACTGGCCATATTGATGATAGAGCCTGTGCGCTGCCGCATCATGATGGGAGCACATGCGTGGCAGAAGTTGAAGGCACTCTTGAGGTTTACGTTAAGAACGGCATCCCACTGCTGCTCCGTCATGCGGATGAGCAGTCCGTCCTTGGTAATGCCGGCATTGTTTACGAGAATGTCGATACGTCCGAAGTCCTCGTGAATTTGCTTCACGACGGCTTCTGTTTCGGCGAAGTCAGCAGCATTTCCTGCGTATGCACGGCATGTCACGCCTACAGCCTCAATCTCTTTGCGCGTAGCTTCGAGTCCTGCGGCCATATCGTCGTTCAGTACGAGGTCGGTGAATGCGATGTTTGCGCCCTCATGGGCGAACTTCAGGGCAATGGCCTTGCCAATGCCGCGAGCAGCACCCGTGATGAGTGCGGTTTTTCCTTCAAGAAGTTTCATGTTGATAGTATATATGTTTTGTTGTTCGTATTTTGTTGATTCTCTACTGTTTCAAGTCGCCGAGTATGCGTCGTATCATCCCCATGGCTATGGGTTTTGACTCCTCCTCTGTCAGTCCGCGTCCGAGACGGTCGTAGATATACGGCACTTCAAGTCCCTTTGTCGCATAGAGGATGATGTCTGTCATGAGTCCGACGTGCTCTATGCGGAACTGCCCTTTGTCGATGCCCTCTTCGAGTACGCGGCGTATTATCTCGCGCTCTTCGGCGTCGAAGGGCTTGCGTACTTTTTCTACCATCCAAATGTTGCGGAAGAATTCGGCTCGAAGCGAACCGTTGCGGCCTACCGTTTCCTTAATCATGCGCAGGTGGGTGTATATGAGCAGCAGGATTTTCTGCTCTGGCCCTATGTCCAAACCTGCTACGCGGTCCATCTCGTCGGACAGGCGCTCGAGTTCACCCTCGATGACGGCGTAGTAGATTTCTTCCTTGTTACGGAAATACGTGTAGAGCGTGCGACGCCCCCGTTCTGAGGCCTGTGCAATGTCGTTCATCGTGGTTGCTTCAACTCCTTTGCGGGCGAACAGTTCGCGTGCAACCTCTACGAGTTTCTGACGTGTTTTGACGATTGACATAGAAAGGGTTGTTTTATGGTTTCGCTCACCTGTTTTGGGTGTGCAATGCTGCAAAAATATCAACTGTTTGGCAATAGTGCAAAAAAAAACTGCACAAAGTGCGATAATTGTGCTAAGAAAAAGAAAAATAATGCATACTTTTGCCCCAAAGACTGAAAAATTAAACATTGAAACGATGAAAACGACATTACACTCTTTGGCTCTTTTGACGCTCCTGGTGACATTTACAGGTTTCGCAAACCAAGCAAGCGCACAACGTTCCTTGTCGCAGACGATGCAGATGGCTGCAAACGGCGACTGCGCTGCGCAGTACGATCTTGCCATAGCGCTTCTCTTTGGCGAAGGAATACCTCAAGACTCGGCAAAGGCAATGAAGTATTTCACGAAATCTGCAGATGCAGGCTATGCCCCCGCACAGCTTGCCATGGGCAATGCCTATCGCGACGGCGACGGTGTGGAGAAAGACCCTGCAAAGGCTGTCGGGTATTTTGAAAAGGCTGCACAGCAAGGCGATGCTGAGGCAATGCTCGAGGCTGCAAAACTGTACGACAACATTTCTGCCGGCACATGGGACTGGCGTAAGCGCGACGAATGGTTTGGGAAGGCAGCTGCGGCTGGCAACGAATACGCGCAGGCAGAAGTGGCATATCGGAATATGTCGGAGGTTGGAGATAAGGCCAAACAGCAGAAATCGCTCGAGGAATTGGAGATGATGGTGCAGAAAGGCAACACGCATGCTATGCTGAGGCTCGGCGATGCGTACTATATGGGGCGCTACGTGGACGAGAGTCGTGTGCAGGGTGCCAAGTTCTACCTCCAAGCTGCCGAAGCTGGTAACGTCCAGGCGATGATGGAGATTGCACTTTGCTATCGCAATGGCAAGGGCGTTAAAATGCTAAATAAGGAGATGGCGAAGTGGTATGGCAAGGCAGCTGAGGCTGGTAATCCTGATGGTATGTATAACTACGCACGTTGTCTGGAGGCAGGCGATGGTGTGGAGAAGAATGCCGAAGAGGCCATGCGGTGGTATAAGAAAGGTGTTGCAAATGGTCAGTCTGACTGCATGGTGCGCATTGCCAAAGGTTTGCTGACAGGTGAAGGCGTGAAGAAAGATGCCCCCGGTGCCATCCAATATCTAAGAAAGGCGGCAGACCTACACAATGGTACTGCCACAACGCTGCTTGGCGATTGCTATGAAAAAGGCGTTGGTGTAAAGCTGGACAGCAAGAAGGCTATGGAGATGTGGGCACTGTCATACGAATATGGGAATCGTGCGGGTGCCGAGAAGTATGCTCGCGGCCTTGAAGATTTCTTCACGAAGGTGATGCAGAACCCTAATTCTACGGAAGCACAACAGCAGGAGGCTATGGAGGCACGCGAGAAAGCGACTGACATCTGGCATGACATTGTACGCTGGCATGACGACGCCCATCCCCTCCCCTTGAAAGAGAATCCCGAAACTGGGGATTGGGAGACGGACACGACGCTGACATATTAGAATGTCCTAATACTTAGAATCCCCTGAATAATCCAAGAAATCACAAAAACCTAAATAATTAGATATGAAAAAAATCTTTTCCTTTGCCGCGGCACTTGTGATGGCAATAGCTGCTCATGCCGATGGCGGAATGTGGTGGCTCCAACTGATGGAGCAACAACATCTGGCAGACTCCCTGAAGCGTGCCGGACTTAAAATGAAACCCGCTGAACTTCAGCGTCTGCGCTCCTGCGTGGGACAGTTTGGAGGAGGATGTACGGCAGAAGTGATCTCTCCAGATGGTCTTATCCTCACAAACAATCACTGTGGCTACAGTTTCGTACACGCTATGTCCACTCTCGAGGTAAACTATCTACAGGACGGATATTTTGCAAAGAGCCGTGCCGAGGAACTTGAAGTGCCAGGTCTTACCTTCACCTTCGTGCTTGACGTGCGCAACGTTACGGAGTTCGTAGAGCAGAAAGCAAAGGAAATTGGCATTGACGAATACGAGATGCAGTCACGCAGTTTCCTCGCAACACAGGCTCAGGAACTTTACCAGAATGGCGAGTATGCAGGTCAAGAGGATGTGGAGGCTTCCATAGTGCCATTCTATGGCGGCAATCAGTTCTACCTTATCCTTACGCGTGCTTATAAAGATGTGCGCCTCGTGGCAAATCCCCCTCTCAATGTTGCACAGTTTGGCGGTGATAGCGACAACTGGGTATGGCCGCGCCATAATCCCGATTTCGCCGTGTTCCGCATCTATGCTGATGCAGAGGGACATCCTGCCGAGTATAGCGAGAACAATGTTCCTCTACATTGCGACAACTATCTCCCCATATCCCTGCGCGGATATAAGGAGGGCGACTTCACGATGATAATGGGCTTCCCTGGTCGCACCAACCGCTACCTTTCTGCCGCACAGTTGCAGACAGAAATGCAGGCCACATATCAGTCCATTGTTACGGCTGGTGAGCCGCAGCTCGAATGGGAACGTAACCTCATGGACAACAACGACAGCATACGTCTGGCAATGCAGGACGACCACATGTCGTTGCAAAATACTGTAAAGAACTTCGGCGGAGCACTGAAGGCTGTTGAGCGCGTGCGCCTCGTCGAAGAGCGTCGTGGCGTTGACGAAGCTCTCACGCAATATGGCCTGCAGAATGGAAATAGCGACTATGCTACCGTTGTGTCGCGTCTCAATCGTCTTTGCACGGCATATACCGACACCATCCACGACTTCTACCTCTTTATGCGTACGTTGGGACAGGATCTCAGTACGTTGCAGGCTGGTATGATGGTGGAAAACTATGCAACAGCCCTTGAAAAGAACGATTCAAGCATGATTGCCGAGGCTTCCGTCATGCTTCAAAGTGCACAAAACAGCGTCGAGGAGTTTCTTACCGACCCGCAGCGTCGTGGACTTGCTGAGTTGCTCGAACCTGTATGGAAGAAAAACTGCCGTCTATCCGAAAGCCGCGATATGGAGGTTGCCACGGTACAGGAAATGGCAACGAAGTCTGTGTTGCGCAGCGAAGAGGCTTTGGCAGAAGCCCTTGCCAGCGAGAATGTCGCAGATATTCTTCTTGCCGACCCCGTCGTGCGTTCCTATAAGGCTATTCGTGGGACTATCTTCGGCACATATCGCAATGCGTATGTCGCCTACGACGAGCAAAACGATCGCCTTTCACGCACATACCAGCGCGGACTGATGGACATGAACGGATGGACAACACCTCCAGATGCTAACTTCACACAGCGCCTTACCTACGGGCATGTGAAAGCGTACAGCCCGCGTGATGCTGTGGAGTATGGATATCGCACGTTCCTTGATGGAATGTTCGAGAAAGAGGACAAGTCGAATCCCGACTACGAAGTAAACCCGCAGCTTCGCAGCCTCTACGAGCAGCGCCAGTTTGCAGGCTATGCTAACAAGGAGGGACGTATGCAGACGGACTTCCTCTCTGACAATGACATCACGGGAGGTAACAGCGGTTCTGCTGTACTCAACGCTCGCGGCGAAATCATAGGCCTTGCCTTTGACGGCAATATCGAGAGTCTTTCCAGCGACTTTAAGTACAATCCCCAGCTTCAGCGTTGCATCAACGCTGACATCCGCTACGTCCTCTGGACACTCGATACCTTCGGCGGTAGTTCATACCTCCTACAGGAACTCGATATCAGGAAGTAGGGTTGTGACAAAAGAACCAAAATAAAGATGCTGCCCCAACAAGGAGGCAGCATCTTTTAGTATGCACAAGTATCTCGTTGCGTTTATCTTCTGATTTGCAGAATGTGCTTAGTATCCAGAACGCGCTCTGTCGAAGCGGTTGCGGACGTCAGTGCGCATGCCGCCGCGTGTCGGTGTGGGATTTGTGCGGACGGGTGTGGTTGCCTGGCGCTGCACGGGAACAGCCTGGCGCTGTACGGGTTTTGCTTTCGCCTTAGCCTTGGCAGCAGCTTCTGCGGCAGCGGCAGCCTCAGCGGCAGCGATAGAATCAGCAGTAGCCTTGGCTGCGATGGAGTCTGCCTTAGCCTTAGCAGCAGCTTCTTCAGCCGCTTTGGCGGCAGCAATAGAATCCTTAGCCTTGCTGTTGTCAACCTTAATGGGCGTCGTGACGGACGTCTTCGTCTTTGCCGTGTCGGCAACAGGCTTAGCATCGTCAGAACCAAAAAGTCCCATAGCCTTTCCGCCAAAGAAACCGCCTATGCCAAGAAGTAGCAGGGCTACAATGCCGATAATCACCCAAAGCATAGTCTTGCTCTTCTTGGGAGCGGGTGCAGGTGCTGCTGCTACGGGGGCTGTTTCTACAACGGGTTCGGGTGTAGGCTCGACGATGGCTGTCGGTGTAGGTTCCACTGCTG
>ONWB01000152.1 GCA_900321445.1 uncultured Prevotellaceae bacterium
CCCGTCACGCTGTTGCGTCGCGAAACGATGCGCCTCACGTGCTGCTGGTATAGGCCTACGGCCAGGGAGTCCGCGTAGAATTGCGATGCGTAGTCGCAGTACGGGTCCCATCCGTCGCCGCTTGCGTCTGGCGAGTCACCGTGGCCAGTCTCGCGGAGGTAGTAGCCGAAGCCCCCGCTCCAGTCCCAGGAGTTCGTGAGGTATATGACGGCCAGCATGTCGCGTTTCTCCAACTCTGCCAGCAGGTAGTCGAGGCCTTGTAGCAGCGTGTCGTTGAGTTCTCCGCCCCTTGTCTGTAGGCATGGCGACAGCGATGTCACGTTCTTGCTGCCTTCGTCGGCCCCTGCCAGGATGCGCAGGTTGTCGATGCCAAGCTCCTTCAGAGTATCCAGTTCACGGCACAGGCGTTCGCGATTGCCACCTGCCCCCTCAGAGGCCAGTATCGTTGCCGCCCAGAAGTTCGTACCCACATAGTAGTAGGGCTTCCCATGACGCATAAACTGCCCATCCTCGACGCGTACAAAGTCTTGCGCGAAGCTGCTTAGTGCGAATGCCGTTAGTGCGAGTATGAGGAGGATGATGGAGCCCCCTCTTACCCCCTCTCTGTTTGCGAGACTTTCAGATGTCTCGTATGGGGCGTTATGAGTCATATTATATATTCAATCGTCAGATTAAATGGGTTGTCAAATAGTCAATCGTCAAATTGTCAGATTAAATGGGTTGTCAGATAGTCAATTGTCAAATTGTCAGATAAAACGGATCGTCAAATCGTCAGATTTCAATACTTATGCCCTTTCGTTATGCGTTCAATCTCGCGTCGTCCCTCTTTCTCCTTCAGCGTTTCGCGCTTGTCATATTCGCGTTTACCACGGCAGAGTCCGATGTCGAGTTTTGCGCGTCCGTTCTCGTCGATATACAGTCGCAGAGGTACTATGGTGAGGCCTGGCGACTTCGTATCGTTTTCCCAGCGCCGTATCTCGCGGCGGTTCAGTAGCAGCTTGCGGTCGCGTCGCAGTTCGTGGCGGTTGAAACTGCCGAAGGCATATTCCGCCACGTACATGTTCTTCACCCACATCTCGCCGTCGCGCACGAAGCAGAACGTGTCCACGAGGCCTACACGGCCTGCGCGTATGCTCTTAATCTCCGTGCCTGTGAGCACGATGCCTGCTGTCAGGCGGTCCACGACGAAATAGTCGTGTTCGGCTCGGCGGTTTTTGATGTTTATGTTCGCGGCCTTCTTGCCGTTCTTGGTGTTACTCATTCTCGATTTGGATAAAGTCCTCTAAGTGTTCATCCACGTAGCATGCTGCCATCTCCACGAAGCTGTCCTCCTTTTCCACGAAGTCGTCGTCGAGGGGCTCGAAGTCGGGGTACTGCTCGTATAGCGCCATGAACTCCTCGTCAGTCATGTCCTTTGTGAGCGCCTCGCCATGTTCAAGGTACAGTTTCCTCGCGTCGTACATCATCTTCGCGAGGTCGCGGAGTCCCCATTCCTTTATAGCGCGTGCAAAGGGGTTCTGGAAGAAGAAAGGCCCGTAGCCGTTGTGTATCAGCTGGATGAAACCACCTTCGCCCACCTCTTCGCGCAGGATGTCGAAAGCCCATAGCGTCGTCTGCTGGCTGTTGAGCTGTTGCATGACGTCGGCCGTAAGATTGCCGCCCGCGGCATCTTTTATTGCTCGCGTCACGCGTGCGAGGAAACTCGCCATGCCCCCCTCTGCGGCAGTGCGTAGTTCAGAGTCCTTTAGGTAAACTTCCATGTCGTTCTTGGTGAATGTTACGTCTAATTGCCTGCAAAAATAAGTCTTTTTGTAAAAACTTCTTGCGAAGAAGGAAAAAAGTCGGAGAAAAATTTGCGCATACACTTTTTCTGCTCTACATTTGCAGGGCGTGAACATGATAAACCAACATTCCGACATATTATTGTTAAACCTTAAACTAAAATCATTCTGACTCATGAAGACTGACGTCATTATGCAGGCTCTTGAAGCCAAACACCCAGGTGAGAAGGAATACCTCCAGGCTGTTCGCGAGGTGCTTCTCTCAGTAGAAGAAGTTTACAACCAACATCCCGAGTTCGAGAAAGCAAAGATTATCGAGCGAATTGTCGAGCCCGACCGCATCCTCACGTTCCGCGTGCCTTGGGTGGACGACAAGGGCGAGGTGCAGGTGAACCTCGGCTATCGCGTACAGTTTAACAACGCCATTGGCCCGTACAAGGGCGGTGTGCGCTTCCACCCCTCCGTTACGCTCTCCATCCTTAAGTTCCTCGGCTTTGAGCAGACCTTCAAGAACGCCCTTACCACGCTCCCCATGGGTGGCGCGAAGGGTGGTTCCGACTTTGCTCCGCGTGGCAAGAGCGATGCCGAAATCATGCGCTTCTGCCAGAGCTGGATGCTCGAGGCACACAAGATTCTTGGCCCCGATATGGACGTGCCCGCTGGCGACATCGGCGTTGGCGGCCGCGAGGTAGGCTACCTCTATGGTATGTATAAGAAACTCACCCACGAGTGCACAGGTACGATGACGGGTAAGGGTCGCGAGTTCGGCGGCAGCATCCTCCGTCCTGAGGCTACAGGCTATGGCGCATGCTACTACCTCAAGCACATGCTCGACGACCAGGGTCTCGACATCAAGGGCAAGACCATCGCAGTCAGTGGATTCGGCAACGTGGCATGGGGCGCTGTCCAGAAGGCCACGCAACTCGGCGCAAAGGTTGTCACCATCTCAGGTCCCGATGGCTACATCTACGACCCTGAAGGCATCAGCGGCGAGAAGAACGAATACATGCTCGAACTCCGCGCCAGCGGCAACGACATCGTAGCACCCTATGCCGAGCGCTACCCCAATTCGCAGTTCTTCCCTGGCAAGAAGCCTTGGGAGGTGAAGGTCGATATCGCCATGCCTTGCGCAACCCAGAACGAACTCAACGAAGAAGATGCTAAGATGCTCGTCGCCAACGGCGTACAGTGTGTGGCAGAAGTCAGCAACATGGGATGCACGGCAGAGGCCATCGACTACTTCATCGAACATCGCACACCCTTCGGCCCTGGTAAGGCTGTCAATAGCGGCGGCGTTGCCACCAGCGGCCTCGAGATGACGCAGAACGCAATGCACATCTACTGGACAGCAGAGGAAGTGGACCAGAAGCTCCACCAAATCATGAGCGACGTACACGAGCAGTGCGTGAAGTACGGACGCCAGCCCGATGGCTTCATCAACTACGTCAAGGGAGCCAACATCGCAGGCTTCATGAAGGTTGCCAACGCAATGCTCCAGCAGGGCGTTTGCTGATGAGCGCACAGCACCACAATCGTAAATCCACAATCGGGGCGGTTCGCACAGGCGAGTCGCCCCATTTTCCCTCCCATGCGCGCGAGGCTCAATGGAAAATAACACCTATCATTTGCTTATTCAAATGATGAGTATTATTTTTGTCCCCATAAACCAAAACCAATACTAAAATGAAAAGACTTGCATTCACATTCATCCTTGCATGCTGCGCACTCGGACTCGCAGCGCAGGACGTCGTCCGCGTCAGCTACCAAGGCGCAAAGCCCACCATCACCGACTTCGCATGGGCATACCTCTTCTACGACGACGGCGACGAAGAGGACGAGTGCGACCAGGAAGCCACGGCATGGGTCAAGAACGCCCTCTACAACTACCGCAACGGACTCCCACAGTCTGAGGATGTAACAGTCACCGTCGACGAGAAAAACGGCTACATCCTCTGCCAGTTCATCAACGAGGACCACTCCGTGAAGGTCGAAATGTGCTTCTGGAACGAAGCCGACAAAAAGCACAAGCTCTTCGCCTACAGCTCATGGCTCTTCATCCACGGCAAGCCCGGACAGGGACAGTACGACGATCTCACCTTCTACCGCTACAACAACGCCACTAAGACCATGCACCACACCCGCGACGTGGGCTTCGACGTCGAGTACGACGCCAACACCTACACCCTCCCGCGCAAAGGCAAGGACATCATCGTCACATACTGGAACGAGGACGGCACAACGCGCCAGAAAACACTCCGCTGGAACGGCCGCAGGTTTGTGGAGTGATTAGAGTTTCGAGGCAGCCCACTCGCCCTTCGAAGTAGGCTTTCTCGCGCTAACAACCTAAAAGTCCTACTTCAGCCCCTCATTTTTTCGTTCCCTCGAACGTAAAGTAGGTCGAGAGCCTTTCAATGTCCCCCTGCGTGAACAGTGGCGATAGCGAAAGGTCGCTCCATTGTGTCAGCTTGCCGTGCAGGCGGCGGTACTGCATAATCTCCTTTACCTGCTCGTAGCTGAGATACGGGTGTCGCACCAGTTCCTTGAACGAGCACGTGTTGACGTTCATGCGGCGCGGCTCGAAGCCAGGCGCAACATAGAACCATTTCACTACGCTCGCGGGGATGTCCTCAATCTCCAGCAGCTGCTCGCATCTCGTGAAGCCCCCAAGCCTTTCGCGGTATGCCACTATCTTCTGCGCCCTCCATCGCCCAATCTCAGGAATGCGGCGCAGCAGTAGCGTGTCCGCAGTATTTAGGTCAACAGTAGTGCCTGCTGGCAACTTCTCTGGCGCGAGAGCCCGCAGGCTGTCGCTCCTGCGCTTGCGTTCCTCAGCCTGAAGCCTGCGCGCCTCCGCCTCCTGCTCGCGCATCTCGCGCTCCGCAGCCCAGCGTATCGCCGCCGAGTCCGCAGCAATGGATATGTACGGGCGCAGGCGCGCATATTCCGCCTGCGAGAGACCATACAGCTTGCTGAAATGCTCCGCTGAGCGCCACCGTCCACCCTTGCGCACATACTGTCGGCAGTTATGCGCCTGCCACGGACGCAGCCCCAGGCGCACCAGCGTCGCCGAGTCAGCAGTGTTAGGGTCGAAGGCGAACAGTTCTCCACCTGTGTGCAAGGCATCGTCGCCGCCCTGCCACCTGCTGCCCCTCCGCGCTGCCCACTCAGCAGAGTCGCTGCGCAGTGCCGCCTCGAAGTCCCAGAGTTCCTGCCGCTCCGCATCCGTTATTGCCGTCTCCACCTCCGCCTCCGTGCCAAGGCGCGACA
>ONWB01000099.1 GCA_900321445.1 uncultured Prevotellaceae bacterium
AAGAGGGCGGTTTTTTCTTCTTTCAATTTTCTGGTATTCGCGCACCTTTTTCACATAACAAATTTTGGTGCGCTCAAGCTTGTCTGCTCGCTACAGGGAAAGGAATACTATAAAACGAGATGCGTTCTCGTCGGAAGAAAATAGGACTTCGATGAAAAATACTCGCATCTCGATTGAAAATACTCGGACTTTGATTGAAGATTTGGGCGTTTCGTCACAAGGAATGCCCAAATCTCACATTTTTTTAACACGGATGGTTCTGACGAATCGTGTTTAATGATTTGTGCACACAATACTATATATAAACTCGCCAGAATCTTGCACTTCTTGCACCCAATACTCATTATCAAGCAGTTAGCCCCCATTATCTTGCACCCAATCTTGCACCCAATCTTGCACCCATCTTGCACCCATCTTGCACCCATCTTGCACCCATCTTGCACCCATCTTGCACCCAAGTTGCACCTAAAGCCCAACTTAGGTACAAGATTGTCAAGCGCAACTATCTGAGTTTCAGCATTGTGCGCGGTGAGTGCAAGATGCTGACGTGTTTTCTTGTCGTAATTGCGAGAGTCAACCTAAATAGGGAAAACGCATATTGTTCCTTCTGTTCGTTCTACGCTTATCCTATGTTTGTAGCATCTACGGCGCAGTTTATAGTGCCGCTTTTGTAGTAGTATGTGCCATCTACGGCAATGGCCTTGGCCTTCTTGCCAGTTGCGGAAATGTTGATGTTGCCGCCGTCGAAGGTGAAGTCGCCATCTACCTTGATACCGCGGGTCTTGGATTCGTCCTCGAGGTCTTTGTGGTATGTCGTGCCCGTGACGTTGATGGTGATGGTGGGTGCGCTGCCGCTGCTTTGGTTGACGAGGAGGTTGCCGCTTGTCTTGATGCCCTTCACGCCGTCGCCGCTACCTTTTACGTTGACGGTGCCGCCGCTGATGGTCATGAGGTTGTCGCACTTGATGCCCTTCACGTCCTCGGCGGCTCCGAGGTCGATGCTCACGCTGCCGCCAGAGATGAACACCTGTCCGTTGTACTCCTCTTCGGGGTCGTTGGTGGTTTCGAGGTCGATGCCGTCGCCTGCGCAGCCTGCTATGGTGATGGTTCCTGAGCGCATGTCGAAGTATTGCTCTGCGTGGATGCCGTCGCCTGCTGCGCCGAGGATGCTGATGCTGCCCTTGAAGCCGTTGTCGAGGAGGAGGTATTCGCCTGTGGCGAGGGCGTGGCGCGACTGTCCCGTCAGCGTCAGCGTGCCGCTGCCTGCAAGCTCGACGTGCCCTTTGACGTTGAGGCATGCGCGTCCTTCGCCTCCCACGGCGTCCTTGAGCACGTTCGTCGTGCCGTCGGCGAGGACGACGTTGATGCGCTTGCCGTTCTGAACATCTACGGCGATGCCGCGCGTGTTCGTGAGGCTGAGGCCTGCGAGTGCGAGCGTACACTTATAGCTGCCCACATGGAGGAATGAGCCGTCGGCGCTGGTGCCTGCGAGTTGGTATGTTACTTCCTCCGCGAGGTCGTCGGCAGCCTCGATGCTGACGTCGGCGCCGCTGACGCTGACGCTGAGGTATGGTGCTACGTCGGCGGAGAGCAGCACTCGTGCCGCAGTGCCGTCGTAATCGACAAAGACGGTTCGCGGCTGCACGTCGGCTGTGCTATATACGATGCTGTCGAGGTCGGCTATGCTGTAGTCGGCGCCCATGATGGTGAGCGTGCCTCCGCTCTGCCGTAGTGTGTCGGCACTCGTGGCAGGAACGCCAATCGTTACCGCTCCGCTGCATACGCTCAGCGATTGGGCGGAAGCTGCGAGGGACAGGAGGGTAAGTGCGAGAGGCAGTAGGGGGAGGGAAAGTTTGAGTCTCATTGTAGTCAGAACTTATAGTTGTAGCCTATGGACAGGGCGTGGAGGTTTCCCTCGTCGTCGTCGTCCTGCCCATTTGTATAGACGTATGCCACGGTGACGGTGTGCTTCTTCGTAATCTTCCAGTCGGCACCCAGTGTCCAGCGTCGCTTGTCGATAGAGAACTTGTGGTCAAGGCTGTTGCTGAGTTCGAAGGATGCGAAGGGATCGACGTTGCAGTGGCGTATGTTGTACTCTACGGAGATTCTGCTGCGCAGGTATTGCTTCGTCTTGGCTTCCTTGTAGTCGTCGGCGGCTTCGTCGAGGGCGTACCAACGTCCAGTGCCGTCAACTTCGCCGTAGATTTTCTCGTCGGCATAGTCCTCGCTGACAACGCCGCGGTACTTGTCGCGGGCGACGTGCTTCGCGTTGTACACCGTTGCCTGATAGCGCTCGCGAAGTCCGAAGGAGAAGCGTCCAACGTCGATTTTCCCGCTCACGTCAGCGTAGAAGCGGTTTTTGATGCGCCAGAAGCTATGGTCAACGTTGAAGCCGTTCCAGTTGCCGGAGGAGTTGTAGTGGGCTTTCGTCTCCGTGGGGTTGTGCTGGTCGATGAGCACGTAGCCGACACCCATCTTCAGCCCCTTTACGGGCTTGTAGTTGATGCCGAGTCCGAAGTCGAAGCGCGAGGAACTGCGGAGGTTGTCGTTGGCGCGATAACCGACGCCAGCCTCAAATGAGAAGTGCTGGTCTATGCGCTTGGTAATGCCGGCTTCCGTCCACAGCCCGAAGGTGTCGTCCTGGGCATGGGCGAAGGGCGCTATGAGCAGCGCGGCGAAGATGAGGGGAAGATACTTAGACACTTTGTTATTTGACAATTTGACGATTTACGATTTGACAATCCTTGTTATTTGACAATTGGACTATTTACTATTTGACTATTTCTTGAACAAGTCAAGCGCGTAGCGTATTCTATTTGACTATTTCTTGCCTTGCTTTTGTGGCTTTTACACACTATCAAATGCGTCGGGAGCCTTAGGGAATTTGAGCGTGCGGTCGATGGACTTGATGCGGTTGGCGTCGGGGTCGTCGTAGTACACGCGGAGCATAGCGAGATCCTTGATGAAGTCCACGGCACCCACTTCCACGCGCAGCACCTTCAGGCCGAGGCGCTTCTCGAGGTCGGCGATGAGTTCTTCGCGGCGTTCGGGCGTGATGAGCTCGACGTTGTCATACTGCACAAACTTGCAACCTTCCTTGCGGGCTATCATGAAGTGCTCGGCAAGGAATACGACAATGAGGAAAATGAGGTTCGAGGCTATGTGCTCAACACCGCTGAGGTTGGGCGTGGAGCCGTTGATTACGGAAATGGCGACGACGAAGAACAGGTACGTCATCTCGCGAATGGGCACGCTCTCGGTGCGGTAGCGCAGGATGCCGAACACGGCAAACAGTCCGAGGGCGGCGCCCACCTCCATCTTCGCACCGTCCATGAGGTATATCATCATGAAGATGCTGCTCGCCAGCAGGACATAGGTGAAGTAGAAGTCGCGGCGGCGTGCTTTAGGATAGTAGAAGAAGTGGATGATGAGCCATATCACGAAGAAGTTGATACAGAAAAGTCCGACCATTTTCAGTAGTGCGGGCCCGTCGAAGAATGCGGGTTCCAGGCTTTCCAATAATTGTAGTAGCATGATGCTGAGTGTTTGTGTTTATTATTGTATTGTTTCTTTTCTCAGTATGTGGTCGATGATGTGCAGTCGCTCCTTGAAGCGGTTGAGGCGTATGTTCTCCGCCGTGTAGCACATGCCCATGCAGTATTTGCTGAATCCGCAGGGCTTTATGCGCAGCTCGCGTAGCATGGCGAGCACGGGACTGTAAACGAGTCCGTCGCGCTTCAGCTCGATGATGACGATGCTGTCGAGCGTCTTCTTGCGCCCGTTTTCGAAGTTGTCGAAGTCCAGGTCGAAGTCTATGGTCAGGCGCTCCGTCTTCCCCTTGTTCACGAGCGTGATGCGGTGGAAGTGGTTGCCGACGGTGGGGTGCAGGCTTTGCAGCTCCATTCCTGTGCGCTCGAGCACGAAGTCGTGGCCTACCTCGCCTTTCATCACCGTGTCGATGGAGTCCACCTCGATGCGCTTCTTCTTCGTCTTGCGGTGGTTGTTCTTGCGTTTAACCTCAAGAAATGACAGTTTGCTATCGACGTAAGTACGTGCGCGCACCTTTGTCCGAGGTAGCTTTCCGCATTGGTGACGCTGGAAGAAGGGGTAATCGTCGCCGTCCCAATAGACGGTACGGTAGGATGATATGCGCGAGTCGTCGATTTGCTGCACGTAGTAGCTGTCTTTCGTCAGTTGCAGAAGTGCAATCAGGCCGCTTGTGTGCGTCACGAACTTCGTGTCCATGCGGTTCATGAGCCGTATGGACTTCATCTCGGGCAGGGTGATTGGTTCCATCGCCTCGAGCAAGTTCGAAATCTGCTTTCTTTGCGCGTCAGTCACGGAGTCTTTATGCCCAGTCGTTGTAAGTGTGTATTAGACACAAAAGGTTTCGAGTGCTCGGAAGGTGCCGTTCACAGGTTCTATGCTCACACCCTGCGTCGTCGCGGGAAGTAGCACGCTCTGTCCTGCACGCAGCGTGAAGGCGTCGCCGTCGCCAGTCTTGCATGTGGCTTCTCCCTCGAAGGCGATGAGTATCACGAAGGAGTCGATGGCGGAATAGTCGGCCTTCAGCGGCGCGTCGAGTTCATACAGTCGCGTCGTAAACTGCGGACAGCGTACAAGCTCCACAGCCTCGTTGCGGCGCGGCGTATATTCCACGGGACCCGCGTTGCAGTCCTTGTAGTCGAGGGCTTCCTTCGCCTGTTCGACGTGAAGCTCGCGCGGGTTGCCGTTGGCGTCGCGGCGGTCGAAGTCATAGACGCGGAAGGTGTCCGTGCTCGACTGCTGAATCTCCACGAGGAAGTTGCCGGCGCCAATGCTGTGGATGCGCCCAGCGGGGATGAAGTAGCACTGTCCGCCTGCCGTCTTGTGGCGCTGCAGGTGCGACATGAGCGTGCCGTCGGCGAGCGAGCTCAGGTATTCGTCGGCACTCGAGGGATGGCTAAAGCCTGCCACGAGCGAGGCGTCGTCCTTGGCACGCACGATAAACCACATCTCCGTCTTGCCATAGGGATGCCCCATGCGCTGCGCCATAGCATCGTCGGGGTGTACCTGAATGCTGAGGTCCTGGGCTGCGGAGATGAACTTTATGAGCAGGGGGAACGTCGTGCCGTAGCGGCGCAGGTTCTCGCTGCCGATGAGGTTGGCACCATATTTCGCGATGAGCTGCTGTAGCGTCATACCTTTGTCGGGGCCGCAGCAGACGGACGTCTCGTCGCCGCTGACGCCGCTAATCTCCCAGCTTTCGCCAATGCGCTCGGGGGCAGGCTGCGTACCCTTCAGGGCTGTAACTTCCTCGCCGCCCCATATCACTTGCTTCAGTAATGGTGTGAAGAATAATGGTTTCATTTCTCGTAGGTGCATATTTTGCGCGGCGAAGATAAGAATAAAAATGATATACGCTTGCTAAAACCGCAAAAAATGCCGACTTTTGCAAGCGAGGACGACAAAAAGCTATCAAAATATCACGATTATGAGCACAAAAAAACAAACGATTACTATTCAGAATGAGCAGCTTTGCGCCACGTTTTCAGCACAAGGAGCCGAGACGCTATCGCTTTGCGACCTTCGCACATCGCACGAGTACCTCTGGTGGGGGGACGAACGCTGGTGGCACGGGACGTCGCCCATACTCTTCCCCATCACGGGCGGAATGTGGAACGGCAGGACCCTGCACGACGGCATAGAGCTGCGCATCCCTAAGCACGGCTTTGCGTCGAAGTGCCTGTGGCGCGTCGTTGCGCATGAGGCGGCGAGCGTGACCTTCGCACTGAGCAGTAGCGACGACGATGTGCAGAAGTATCGCGAGGCATACCCCTTCCGCTACGAGGTGCGCGTGCGCTACACCCTCGACGGACGCACGCTGCGTGCCGAGTTCTTCGTCGAAAACCGCGAGCCTGAGCAGACGCTATACTTCCAGATGGGTGGACACCCAGGCATCGCGCTCCCCGACTGGATGGAGCCGCGACACCCCGACGGCTACCTGAAGCTTGAGGGCACTCCGCGCCGCCTGTTGCGTGCTGGCGAGCAGGGTTGCATAGAGGTCGAGGACGATATGGCGCCGCGCAGCTTCCCCGTACCCCTCAACGACGAGGGACTCGTGGAACTTCGCACGGAAACGCTTGCCAACGAGGCCCTCATCTTCGACGAACAGGTTACGGGCGCCACAGTACTCTCCCGTGATGGCGAACCCGTGGCACGCGTCACGAGCACGGCACCAGTATGGTTGTTCTGGTCGCCGCAGGGCATTCCCTCGCCATTCATCTGCTGCGAACCCTGGTACGGACTCCCCGACCTTCAAGGCTTTGAGGGGGAAATATCCGAGCGGCCTTACATACAGTCGGCCCGCGCAGGTCAGACGTGGCAAGGCGGATATGCCGTTGAGGTTTTCTGATGCTTACGAAAAGTCGTGCCATAGTGTTGGGGACGCTGAAGTACGGCGACAACTCCCTGCTTGCAACCCTCCTCACCGAGGAGGAGGGCTGCGTAAGTTTTGTCGTGAAGATTCCCAAGCAGCGGCGTAGCGGCGGCACATACCGCCTGCTGCAACCTCTCGCGCTGGTGGAGACGGAGTGGGACATGAAAGACGCGAAGCGGGACAGCCTGTTTTATCCGCGCTATGTGCGCATGGAGACGCCATATCTGGACATCCCGCTCTCCGCCAGCAAGACAGCGGTGGCACTGTTCCTCTCCGAATTTCTCCTGAAGGCATTGCGGGGCGAGCCACCCTCCGCCGACATGTTCAACTACATCCGCAATTCGCTGCTGTGGTACGACACGGCCAGGGAAGGTACGGCGAACTTCCACCTCGTGTTCCTCATGCACCTCTCGCGCTTCCTCGGATTCTTCCCAAACCTCGAAACATACCACCGCGGCTGGTACTTCGACATGGAGAACAGCACCTTCCAGCCCATTCCCCCCGCACATTCCCACTTCCTGCACCCTGCCGACGCCTCGTATCTGCCACTCCTCCTCCGCCTCACACCCAGCAGCATGAAGACCATAGCGCTCAGTGGGCAGGAACGTAGCCGACTTCTCGCCCTCATCATCGAATACTACCGCCTCCACGTCGCCGACTTTCCCGAACTAAAATCCCTCGACGTCCTCCACGAAGTCTTTAGCCAATAAGCCCGCAATGAAATCTTAGTGCTATCTGTGTGAAATAAAACGGTTATTGGTTATTGTTAAATGTTTATTGTTTTAGGTCGCTACGCTCAAAATCTTTCGAAAATCTGTTTGAAAATTTATAATTCCGCAAAAGGCTCGCAACCTCGCCTTTTTCGTGTGATTCGTGTTCGCAAAAAATATCTGTGACATCCGTGCTATCTGTGTGACATAAAAACATGCCCTTTCCGTGTGACGAAGTCCGAGTATTTTCCGTCAAGATGCGAGAATCTTTCATCGAAGTCCGAGTATTTTCCGTCGAGATGCGAGTATTTTCCATCAAGATGCGAGAATCTTTCATCGAAGTCCGAGTATTTTCCGTCGAGATGCGATAAAGATGTTTTTTCAAGCCTTCTGCTTAAGATGCAATCACTACTACGATAAAGCATGCCCGAATCTTGCACTTCTTGCACCCGCTACTGAAACTCAGATAGTTACGTCAGATTATCTTGCACCTAAGTTGCACCCATCCTGCACCCATCCTGCACCCACGCTGGAGTTTGGGTGCAACTTGGGTGCAACTTGGGTGCAAGATGGGTGCAGGATGGGGTGCAAGATTATGGGGGCTAACTGCTTGATAATGAGTGCTGGGTGCAAGAAGTGCAAGATT
>ONWB01000102.1 GCA_900321445.1 uncultured Prevotellaceae bacterium
CTTCTTTCTTTCCGTGTCCCATAAAGCGTCAGTTGTCTGACAAATCATTGACTTAAAAAAAAGAATGTGCTAATGTAGACACAGATCATAAGTCACCCGATAATTGTCAGACAACTTTCCGGCGAATAAGGAAAGGACCTTTGGTAGGTCCCAAATTTGTCTGACACATTTGATTATTTCCATCATACCATTGCTCTTTTTCTTTGTAAATAATCATAATGTTCAAAAAATCGATGCAATTTTTGTGAATATCGCTCAGCGAGGTAACAGAATGAAACCTGAGACCAGTACAAACTACAAAAAAATCGTGGACGACGTCCTCGATCAGATCAATCACGGTCAGCTCCAGAAGGGCGACAAGCTGCCGACGGAGCTGTGTCTGGCGACGAAGTTCGACGTCAGCCGCACGTGCGTGCGCGAGGCGATCAAGAGTCTGGAGGCCATGGGCATCGTGCAGAGCATCCAGGGCAGCGGCTCGTACATCACGAACACGCCGGAGCTGTCGATCAACCGGCCGATCTGCGCGCTGTTCGCGCTGAGCAACGGCACGCTCGAAAACGTGCTGGATCTGCGCATCGTGCTGGAAACCGACGTCTGCCGGGACATCATCCGCAACGCGACGGATGAAGAGATCGCGCGCGTGTGCGCGCTGGCGGACTACGATTACATCAGCACGCCCCTTGACCAGCAGTCCGTGCTGGACTCTCAGTTTCACAATGCGCTCATGCGCATGTCACACAACGCCCTCATCAAATACATCTACACCACGCTGTCCTCGCTTATGGACATCTACCGCGAGCGTGTGCTCGAGAAAACCTGGCGCCTGGACGAAAACGCGCTGACGCACGCCGGACACCAGGCCATCTGTCAGGCCCTGAAAGACCGCGACGAACAGGCGCGGCAGGTGGAGCAGGAGTACCAGCGGCAGTTGAAGATGAACCGCAACAAGGCAGACCAGCCCGAAGACCCCCGCGCGAAGGTGCGCATCATACCCGCCAGCGTCAGCGTGGCGAAACTCCTGCAGCGTATGGACTATGCGCAGGGACAGCACCTGTTCTCGTTCTGCGAGGAAATAGACACGCTCTATAAGTCGAACAAGGCAGGGTCGTGGTCGCAGAAAAGCGACATATACCGCAACGCCTTCGACAATGCAGAGTACGGGCAGGACTACATGTCTGAAAACTCATACTCGACCATCGTGCGCGTGTTCTACAACCTCCTGCTGTGCGGCACTCCGAAGGCCGTGACGCGCTTCTTCCCCGACTGCGAGGACGGACTTGTCTCGCGCGTCATCTTCTGCCACCTGCCAGACCAGTTCGCGGCGCAGTTCCCAAAGTTCAGGGCGATGCTTCCCGCCACGGAGAAGCGGCTGCAAACCCTCGTCCGCGCAGAACTGGGTCCTGAGGACGGCGCGAAACCCCTGCACACCGTGAACTGCGACTTCCTCAACGACCGCATGGCGGCATGGCTGGAGGCAAAGCGCGTGGAAGCCCTGAAGACCCTGAACAAGGCCGAGGACCAGTTCCGCCGCCGCGCAGCCGTAATAGGATTCCGTGCAGGTATGCTCGCATACTACCTCAGCGGAGAGCCCAAGAACAAGGCAGGCAGGGCAATAGCGAAGGAGTTCGCCGTGTGGGTGGCAAACTACGTGCTCGCGGAGCAGCTTGGCCGCTTTGCAGACCAGGTGAACACGACTGTGGAATACAAGAAGCGGCAGGTAAACTGCGTGCATGTGTTCGACAGCATGCCTTCAGAATTCAGTAGAAGCGAGTTGGTGGTTCTGATGAACAAGCACGGCTATAAGCAGAGTGCAAGACAAACTATCTGGCGTTGGAAGCGCGAAGGCCTTATCGTGAAGTCAGGCGGCGACATGTACAGCAAGGTTGCAAACAAAGAAGAAAATCAAAACCTTGACGACAGCCTTAACGATAGCGATAACGAAGACCCGCAGTCATTGAACTCTGAGGTAGCTGGGGAGGCGATAACCAAGGCAAGATAAAAGTAAAAATAGGCGCAGCTTCGTCGTGAGACGCGGCTGCGCTTTTCATAATTATAAAATGTATAAAATGTCTCCGTATAAAATGTATAATGATGTACCCCTTAAGAGGTCGTTTACGAGCGGCTCACCTGCAGTCCTGTCTGCGATACGCTGAGGTCCACGAAGCGTGCGCGGGTGTTGAGTGGGTTCTCGGAGAGAAGTTTGCGGATGCGGAGGGCGGCTGTGGGGTCTTTTGCAACCATGTAGATGAATCCGCCGCCGCCAGCGCCTGGTAGTTTGTAGCCCCAGCATAGGTCGTCGATGCGTTGGCAGATGTCCTCTACGGCAGGCGGGTTGGTGCCTGCGTCGAGGCGTTTGTTCTGCTCCCATGTGCGTCGTACCATGCGGCCGTAGGCTTCCAGGTCGCAGCGTTGCAGGGTTTCGAATGTCGTAAGTGCGTGCTTCTTCATGTCGGCGAGGATGCGCAGGTGCTGTGTGGAGTTCAGGAACATGCCGCGTACTATTTCTGCGAGTATCTGCTTTGCCGTGCGCGTGATGCCTGTGTAGTACAGCAGGTGGCAGTCGCGTAGTTCTGGTGCTGTGAAGAGGGTGTCGGGCAGGTAGCGTGCCGTCACGTTTTGGGCGAATCCTGCCTC
Organism: uncultured Prevotellaceae bacterium; assembly: GCA_900321445.1. Taxonomy (GTDB): domain Bacteria; phylum Bacteroidota; class Bacteroidia; order Bacteroidales; family Bacteroidaceae; genus Alloprevotella. Next base: position 2,635 of record ONWB01000102.1, read on the forward strand.
CGTCTGCAAGAGTTTCAGTCCGGGCAGTATGCCTCCGTACTGGTCCTGCCATCCTCCGCCCGTTGTGAGTAGTTGTTCGAGTACGAGTGTGCGGTGTCCTATCTCGTTCTTGTCCCACTCCAGTCCGCAGAAGTCGGCAAGTGCCCCGAGCACAGTTGCTGCGAGTATGCTGCTGGTTCCCAGTCCGCTGCCAGCGGGTATGGCTGCGAGCAGCGTCACCTCGATGCCGCATCCGAAGGCTTCCAGTTGTTGGCGCAGCGTGGGGTAGGGCTCTGCGCAGAACTGTGGCAGGAATCCGCATAGCGAGAGGGCGGCCTTGGGGATGGAGAATGGGGAGCCCACCTTGTTGTACTGTGCGAGTTCCTCGAATGTCTCGATGCGCTCCATTGCGCCAAGGTCTATCGAGCGGCATACTACTACGGGCTCGCTGCATGGCTTTATGTAAACTTGCAGGGGCTGCTGTCCGTTGAGGTTTATGGCCACGTTCACGACGTTGCCGCCGCCTTGCAGGCAATATGGTGGCGTGTCTGTCCATCCGCCTGCGAGGTCTATGCGCACGCCGCTGCGTCCCCATACGATTTGGTCGTCGAGGGTGGTCTTCTGCGGCGAAACCTTGTGCGCGAGCACGTCTGCCGTCAGTCCGTCGCTGAGGAGGTGGAAGGCCTGTGCGTCGTCGCCGCGGAACATGGCGTCGCTGATGCGTGTCATCAGTGGTGCGTCCGCAGGTAGTGGGGCGGGGAGGGGTATGCCGTGTTCCTCGAACTTAGCAGCAGCGTCGGCGAGGTTCACTTGGTAGAATACGCTCTTATGCCAGTTTCTGGCCAGTGCGACGAGGTTGTCGGCCTGCAGCCTGCGACGCTGTGCGAATAGTCTCTCGAGGTTTGCCTCGATGGAAATCTCGTCTGCGCTGAGGCGTCTGCTGCGCTTGTATGTGTCGCGCATGTCGCCAGTGCCTTCCAGCATCCACGCGAGTAGTGCGCCGAGTTCGTCGATGTCCTCGGAGACGGGGAAGATGTTGGCAGCCTGGATGTCGTCGCGGCGTCCAAAGTCGCTGAGTGCAAGGCCGTGTTCCTCCATCCATTTGCTGAAGGGGCGTCCCATGAAACATGTCGCCGCGTCGTCGATGGGGCCTCGGAAGGCGTCGTCGTAGCCATAGATGCGCAGGGCGTAGGCGCGGCTGCCGATGGGCACCATGTCCACGCAGATGCCCTCGGGGAGCGTCGTGTGCCAGTTGTTCTCAGGTATGCCCGTCACTATGTTGCGGCGCGTGAGGTGCCAGTTGGGGTTCAGGTGCGAGTTTTCCACCCAGATGTACTCCTGGTCCTCGTCGAAGCGGTTGGGGATGATGCTGTTCTGCGTAAACACGCTCGACTGCTTCTTGACGCCGCGCTGTATGATTAGTCGCTGGTCCTTGACGAGGTTCTGCAGGTCCATCGACGATTGCAGCATCTCGGCACCAGTGCCAAAGTGGTAGAATTCGCCGCCAGGCAGGGGTAGGATGGCCACGCTCAGCCCCTGCACGTCGTCGTCGGGCTTGGAGGGTGCGAGTCCCAGCGCGCACCCAAAGTCGCTGTATAGGTCGTAGTATTGGAAACTGCCGTCTGCGGCTTTTGACTTTCTCGAAAGTATGTCTGCGGCGCGCTCTGAGAGTAGCCACACGCCCACGTCGATGAGAGCGAAGTGCGTTTGCATCAGCGTTGCCTGCTGTTCTGCGGACGGCTTCTGGAGCATGAAGTCCAGTTGCGAGGGGTTGTCGCGTCGCATCATGAATACGCCGTGGTGCGAAATCTGCTCTGGTGCCGCCCACAGCCCGTAGCATACGACGTCGGCGGCAGGAATCTCCTGCAAGGGCTCTGTGGCGCGAAGGAGCACGTCGCCGCTGGCCACGAGGGTAGTGATGCTTTCAGGGGCACGTTCCATAATCTCTTCATATAGAGGCAACTGCAGGTCGAGCAGGGTTTGGTCGATGCGCTGTCCGCGTTCCCAGCGAAAGACGGGGACGGGTGTCAGTAGTTTTCCGCTCGGCGCGTAGGCGGGCAGGCGGCGGCTCTGTCCTCCGCCGTGGATGACGATGCGCTTGCCCTGCGTGGCTGCCTTCTCCAATACCCATGCCGTACCGCCTCCAGAGCCCAGTTTGTGGCCTATGGGGTCGCACGTACAATAATACTCTTCGCGCGTCAGGCGCGTTATGTCGTAGAACTTCTCCACCACGTTTGGTGGGAGCGAAAGCAGTTTCTTCATGTCTTTTTCGCGATAAAAATTGCTGCAAATATAATGTAAACTTAGCATAATGCGACTTTTGTGGTCGAAATATATGGGTGAATACCCTTTTTTGCACATTTGTTTGGCTCTTGTGCAGTTTTAACGTATTTTTGCACCCGTATTCACCAATACGTTAAGAGTAAATGAAGAAAAAACTACTACTTGCTGCGGCCTTCTGCCTCAGCGCAATGACTGTCTCTGCTGGAGACTATCTTACGAATACGAATCAGGGTGCGTCCTTCCTGCGAATGCCTGCTCAAGAAGCATACATATCCGTGGAGGGCGCTTATTATAATCCAGGTGGCATAGGCTTCCTGCCTGATGGATGGCACTTCGCCCTCAACAACCAGAGTGCGTTCCAGACGCGCACTGCCGAGAGCACCTTCGGCCTCTATCCCTTTGGGCTGCACAATAATGGTGCAGCGACGAAGAAGTTCAAGGGTACGGCCACGGCTCCCATCCTGCCAGCCCTGGACGTTGCATACGTTAACGGCCGCTGGTCGGGGAGTTTCCATGCTGGCATCGTTGGTGGTGGTGGTAAGTGCACCTTCGACGACGGCCTCGGCTCCTTCGAGAGCGTTGTGAGTGTGCTCCCCATGGCCATGCAGGCGATAGCACCCGCAATGGGGCTGGGCAATTTCCCCGCCTCGCAATACTCTATGGACACGTATATGCGTGGTAAGCAGTTCTTCGTGGGTGCGCAGTTTGGTGTAGGCTACAAGGTGCTGCCAGAGTTGAACGTGAGCGTGGGCGGCCGCCTCGTGTATGCCAACAGCAACTACTACGGCTATGTCCGCAACATTAAGCTCACGCTTGGCGACACCTATACGACGATGGGGCCTGGTGGCCAGCCTATGGATATACCCGCAGGCGAGCAACTTGGTATGACGGACTTGCTGGGCGGCCTTGTGCAGGCTCACCCAGAGATGGGGCAGAAGGTTGCGCAACTCAGCGCCTTGGCCTCTGAGGTGGAAGTGAACTGCGACCAGGACGCATGGGGCTTCGCTCCTGTCATTGGCGTCGATTATAAGAAAGGCCCCCTCACGTTGGGATTGCGCTACGAGTTCAAGACGCGCCTGCGCCTGAAGAACGAGAGCACGACGACGGCAGAGCAGGCAGCACTGCTCCACAACGTGGCAGAATTTGAGGACGGCAAGTCCGTGCCCAACGACATTCCCGCTTTGCTCGGCCTTGGTGTAGGCTACGAGTTCACACCACAACTTCGCGCATACCTCTCAGGTCACTATTTCTTTGACAAACAGGCGCACCAGTTCAACCACAGGGAGAAACTCCTGAAGAGCAATACGTGGGAGGTGCTCGCAGGCGTGGAATACGACATCGACGACAAGTGGACGGTGAGCCTCGGCGGCCAGAGCACAAACTACGGTCTTGGCAAGGACAAGGGCTACGTTAGCGACATTTCCTTCACCACCAGCAGCTATTCGCTTGGTGCAGGCGTGAAGTTCCACGTTACTGACAACATCGGCATCAACCTCGCATATTTCAAGACCTTCTATTATAGCATGTCCAAGCACCAGCAGGACTACAATGGCCTTGGTCATACGGGGCAGAACCTGATGGGCATGGCGCAGCAGATGGGCATCATCGATGCACAGACAGCGCAGGCTGGGCAGGCAGCCGTTGCGGGCATGGTTCAGAACGGCATGTTCGCAGGTAGCGACCGCTTCGACCGCACTAACGACGTGATAGGTATCGGCGTGGATATTCGCTTCTGATTGTTTGACAAAATTCCAACCTGATAGTAGCCGCGGGCATCTGAGCCTGCGGCTATATTTTTGCACTTTCTGTAGTTTTTAGGCGAGAAATCTATGATTTCTTCCTCTTTTGTTGTACTTTTGCGCCCAAAACTTTCAAAAAAGACCAATCAGATGCAGATAATACAGACAATCAAGGCTCTCGACGACGTGCTGGAGGCAGTGCGCAGAGAGGGAAAGAGCGTGGGACTTGTGCCCACGATGGGAGCGTTGCACGAGGGACACGCCTCGCTTGTGCGCAGGAGCGTCAGCGAGAACGACTTCACCGTCGTCAGCGTGTTTGTGAACCCCACGCAGTTCAACGATGCAAAGGACCTCGCAACATATCCGCGCACCCCAGAAGCCGACGCAAGGCTGCTGGAGGGCTATGGTGCCGACATCATGTTTGCGCCTACGCCAGAGGAGGTCTATCCCGAGCCCGATACGAGGCACTTCAGTTATCCTCCCGTTACGGAGGTGATGGAGGGGCCGCGTCGCCCAGGGCACTTCAATGGCGTGTGCCAGGTTGTGAGCAAACTTTTTATGTATGTGCGCCCACAGCGTGCCTATTTTGGTGAAAAGGACTTCCAGCAGATTGCCGTCATCAAGGCAATGGAGGCCGATTTGCGGCTCGGCGTGGAGATTGTTCCCTGTCCTATTGTGCGTGAGGCTGACGGCCTCGCCATGAGCAGCCGCAATGCCCTGCTCACAACCGCAGAGCGACAACTGGCCGTGAACATTAGCCGCGTGCTATTCTATAGCGTAGCCTATGCCCAGAACCACAGCGTCCAGGAAACGCACGACGTTGTCGTGGATGCCATAAATGCCCTTGTGGGCTTGGAGGTCGAGTACTTCGAGATTGTTGATGCCGACACGCTCCTGCCTGTCAGCAGTTGGGACGAGGCTGCATGCGTCCAGGGTTGCATCACCGTCTATTGCGGTCATACGCCCATCCGACTT
>ONWB01000103.1 GCA_900321445.1 uncultured Prevotellaceae bacterium
AGAGTGTAGAGGTAAAGAGCCGCATCGTCGAGGCAGACCCCACAGAGCATGGGCTTCGCAAGGCGCTGAATCTGGGTCACACCATAGGACATGCCATCGAGACGTTCCTCCTGCGCACTAAGCACCCGCAGCTTCACGGCTATTGTGTGGCATGGGGGCTTGTGGGAGAGATGTTTGTGAGTGTGGCAGAGGCAGGGCTTCCCACGGAGGTGCTTCGCCATGTTACGGTCTTTGTCAGAGAGCATTACGGACGTCCGCAGATAGAATGTCGTGACTATGAAGCCCTTCTTGAGATAATGAGCCACGACAAGAAGAACTCCGACCGTCGCCTGAGTATGACGCTTTTGAGTGATGTCGGCAAGCCTGTCATCGATGCGCATCCTGAGCCTGAAGTTATTCGTGAAGCTCTCGACTTCATCATGAACGGAAACTAAAACAACTTACTATTTAACAATTGACAACCTGACTATTTGAACATTTGAATGATATGAAGAAAACATTTCTACTGTTGACACTGCTTCTCTTTACGTTTGCCTATGCTACGGCGCAAACGTCGGGGAATGTGGCTGCTCCCAGCGCGCAACAGCTTTCGCGACTTGGCTTGAAAGGAGCAACCCTCCAGAAGGCGCACGATGGCATTTGGAGCGTTAGGATGGGAAAGAAAAAGTCTGGACACATTATCAATAGCACACCCTATGCGCAGAGCATAAGGGGGTATCGCGGCGCCACGCCTGTCCTCGTTTATGTCGACGCAGGGGGGACGGTAAAGAAACTCATGGCTCTGCAGAATCGCGAAACGCCTGAATACTTCCAGGACGCAGAACCTTTGCTTCGTCGTTGGGTGGGCAAGCAGGCGCGCAAGGCTGAAACCATGAACGTCGATGTGGTGACAGGTGCTACGTATAGCAGCAAAGGGCTCATAGGCAACGTGCGTTCAGCCCTGAAAGCATATCGTGAACATGTAAAGTAAGCATGATGGAGCCCTTCGTAATACAAACGAGTCAGTATGCCCCAGACGTGCGAGGCTTTGGCGGTCCTGTACCACTGGAGATACACGTCTCCTCCACAGGCGTGATAGATTCAATAACGGCACTTCCCAATAACGAGGATACGCAGTTCTGGAATAATGCCAAGAGCCTGCTGCATGCATGGGATGGCGTGCCAGTCAGCGATGTCGGGGCCAAGAGCGTGGATGTGGTGACAGGAGCCACGTATTCGAGCCGCGCAATCATCGAGGGCGTCAGGCAGAGCGCAGCCGAATGGAACAAGGAGCAGAATACATCCTTCTGGGAACATCCTGCGTTTTTCGGCTCCTTGCTTGCCATTGTTGCCGCCATCGTTGCCGTTATGATTGTCAAAATGAAACGAAACAAGAAATAAATGAATAGCATGAATTATTCAAATTCAACACGCACCCTTTTTCTTTTTATTTTTGCGGCTGCTACTGCGTTTTTTGCGCCGAGTGTGAAGTCGCAGGCTCAAATTGTTCGCCTCGACAGCCTGAACTTGCAGGTCCGTGGCGACTACCAGCATGAAAGCGTCGATGGCGAGGAACTTCGCGATGCCAATGGTTTCAAGGGAAAGTTCTTCAATTTCATCATGCGTGCGCGAATTGGAGATAAGATGACATTCTCCTATCGTCAGCGCATCAACAAGACGAACATAAACTACTCCTTTTTCGATGCTACCGACTGGCTGACTCTCGACTACAAGTTTACTGACCAGTTTTCGATGGCAGCGGGTAAGCAGATTGTGGGCATTGGCGGCTACGAATACGACAAGGCGCCGATTGATGTGTACTATGCTTCAGAATACTGGAACAACATAAGACCATATCAGTGGGGCGTTTCTGCTACGTTTGGACTTCGTGGTGGCAAGGACTCTTTCATGGCCCAGTTCTGCCAAAGCCCATTCCGTGGTGAAGGGCAGGATACCTATGCCTACAACGTCATGTGGATGGGCAACCATGGAGTATGGAAGACGCTGTGGAGTGTCAACGCAATCGAATATGCCCAAGGGAAGTTCATCGGCTACGTTGCCCTGGGCAATGCTTTCGACCTTGGACGCTTCCACCTCGAACTTGATTTTATGAACAGGACTGTTGAAGGGGAACCCGTATTCTTCCGCGACTGCAGCGTCATGGGCGAGCTTGCTTATCGTCCCACCTCTAAGCTTACGCTACTTGCGAAGGCCACATACGACGTAAACAAAGCCAATCACGCTGGCGACTTCTGCATACAGCCAGGAACGGAGATTACACGTGTGGGTGCTGGTGCAGAGTTCTACCCACTTGGAAACCGCACCCTGCGCCTGCATGCCAACGGCGCATATACGTTTGGGCATAACGGAAACCCCGCAGGCACTCTCCAGGACAAGCACCTGTTCCTTGACTGTGGCATCACGTGGAACGTGAATCTGCTAAGACTGACAAAGTAAAACCTCGTTTTGAACACACCTACACACAATGTATAAGTTGAAAGACTCAAAGTCCACAGCCCTATCGGGCATTGTTTGCTTGCTCATCGTAGTAGGGCTCTTTTCCTACATGGGCATGAAGATGGGAGCCGCTCCAATGTTGAACACGGTAATGAAGACGGCTCACGACCTGCTTTTGAACACCTGTTTTTACCTGATGGCGATTTGCGTCATCACGGGTGCAGTGGGAAAGCTTTTCGTTGAGTTTGGCGTTGTCGATTTGCTCGAAAAGATGCTGCGCCCCCTAATGCGCCCGCTTTTCAATCTGCCTGGCGTGGCATCGTTGGGAGCTGTGCTTACGTTCCTCTCCGACAATCCCGCCATCATCACGCTCTCCCGCGACCGCCGTTTTAGTGCCTATTTCAAAAAGTACCAGTTCATTTCGCTCACGAACTTTGGTACGGCCTTCGGCATGGGGCTCATCGTCATAATCTTCATGGTAGGTCAGGGCTTCTTCGCCGCACCTCTTATAGGTTTTGTTGGGGCGTTCTTTGGCTGCATCGTATCGACGCGCCTTATGCAGCGTTTCATCATCAAGGCATATCCAAGCTATAAGGACGAGGCTGCCAACGTTAGCGAGCGCCATCAAGACACACTTGTCGATAAGGTTGAGGAGGACGAGGACAAACCCAACAGCCTCTTTGTGCGCATCCTTAACTCCCTGCTTGACGGCGGACGTTCAGGTGTTGACATAGGTCTTGCCATTATTCCTGGAGTGCTTATCATCTCCACACTTGTGATGATGCTCACCTTTGGTCCGAGTGCCGATGGAACATATACGGGAGCAGCCTACGAAGGCACGGCCGCTCTGCCGTGGCTGGCGGGTAAGGTCGATTGGCTCTTCAACTGGCTCTTTGGCTTCACAGACCCTCACCAGCTTTCGTTCCCCATAACGGCACTCGGTGCTGTGGGTGCTGCCCTCGGTCTTGTGCCAAACTTCCAAGCGCAGGGTTGGATTGATGGTAACGCCATAGCCGTGTTCACAGCTATCGGCATGTGCTGGAGTGGATACCTGAGCACACATACCGCTATGCTCGACTCTTTGGGCTATCGCGAACTCACGTCGAAGGCTATCCTTTCGCATACCATTGGCGGCATCTGCGCAGCCATTGTTGCGCATTGGGGATACTGGCTGTTCACGTTGATTGCATAAGTGGAATATACTTAAAATCATACATATATGCTTACAAAAGAAGAAGGACTATACATCGCCCACGCAGGATGTGGCCCATTGGCCATACAGGGGCGCATGGCAAACAGGCACGGACTCATAGCTGGTGCCACAGGTACAGGAAAGACGGTGTCGCTGCAGGTGATGGCCGAAACATTCTCGCAGGCTGGCGTACCCTGCTTCATGGCCGACATGAAGGGCGACCTCTCTGGCATTTCCCAGGTAGGAAAGATGAGCGGCTTCATAGAGAAGCGCCTGCCAGAGTTTTTCCCAAATGGGCAGCCCGACGGCCAGCCTATACAGTTCGCATCATGCCCAGTGCGTCTGTACGACGTATATGGCGAGCAGGGACATCCTATGCGTGCCACGATTTCTGATATGGGCCCCGACCTTATGAGTCGTCTGCTGGGGCTGAACGATGTACAGGCTGGTGTTCTGACGATAACATTCCGCGTTGCCGACGAGCGTGGGCTTCTGCTCATCGACATCAAGGACCTGCGTTCAATGCTCGACTACGTGGGCAAGAATGCCAAGGATATTCAGACGCGCTACGGCAACGTTTCAACAGCTTCCATCGGGGCTATCCAACGTTCGCTTTTGGCCTTGGAAGGGGAGGGTGCCGACAAGTTCTTTGGCGAGCCTTCCTTCGATATTCAGGACTTGCTCGCTACGGAAGGCGGGCGTGGCGTGATGAGTGTGCTGGCGGCAGACCGCCTGATGCTCAAGCCAAAGCTCTATTCTACTTTCCTGCTGTGGCTCTTGTCGGAACTATATACGACCTTGCCTGAGGTGGGCGACATGGACATGCCGAAGCTCGTGTTCTTCTTCGATGAGGCACACATGCTTTTCGAGGATACGTCGAAGGCTATGACGGATAAGATTGAGCAGGTAGTGCGTTTGATTCGCAGTAAGGGTGTGGGCGTGTATTTCGTGACGCAGCTCCCCGACGACATCCCTGACGTCATCCTCGGACAGCTTGGCAATCGCATCCAGCACGCCCTGCGCGCCTATACTCCGCGCGACCAGAAGGCTGTGCGCGTGGCAGCCGAGACGTTCCGCGCAAATCCTGACTTTAAGACTGAGGAAGCCATAATGCAACTCGAGACTGGCGAAGCCCTTGTATCGTTCCTTGACGAGAAGGGAGCACCAAGCATCGTACAGCGCGCAAAGATTCTATTCCCTCTGAGTCAGATTGGCGCCATCACGGAAGGGCAGCGCCTCGACCTCATCAAGCAGTCGCGGGTATATGGCAAATACGATACGCCCATAGACCGTGAGTCCGCTTTTGAGCAGCTGATTGCTGAGAGTGAGAAGCAGGAGCGTGAGGCTGCAGAAGCTGCTGAGGCGGAGGCCGCCGAGAAGGAGACAAAGGAAGAGGCAAAGAAGAAGGCAAAGCCTGGATTTTGGTCTAAAGTGATAAAAGCCGTCCTTACAGCCGTAACAGCCACGTTGGGCACAATACTCGGCAGCATTGTCTCTGATAAAGTGACTGGCAAGAAAACAAAGTCGCGCACGAGTGGCACAGGCCGCGTGGTAAAGAATGCTACCTCCGCAGCCACACGTACCGTAACTCGTGAACTCACGCGCGACATCCTTGGAAATCTGATAAAGTAAAAACATCGATAATCAGCCTTCAACGTACAAATGAAAACCCTCAAATCAGTTCTTCTGACGAGCTTGGCGATAGCATGGTGCGCCCTGCCAACCTTTGCACAAGAGTATGTGCCTACGCCTGAGAATATGGCTTCGCGCAAGGCCTTCTCGGACGCCCGCTTCGGCATTTTCATCCATTGGGGACTCTATTCGCTCTTTGGGCAAGGCGAATGGTACATGACGAACCAGGACATCGACTGTTACGAGTACGCAAAGGCCGCCAATGCTTTCTATCCTCACTCGTTCGACGCAGAGCAGTGGGTGAGCGCTATCAAGAACAGCGGCGCCAAGTACATAACCTTCACGTCGCGCCACCACGAGGGATTCTCCATGTGGGACACGAAGCAGAGCGACTACAATATCATGCACACGCCTTATGGACGCGACGTAGTGCGGCAGCTTGCCGATGAATGTCAGCGTCAGGGCATGCGTCTCCACCTCTACTATTCGCATCTCGACTGGACGCGCGAGGACTACCCCCTTGGGCGTACAGGACTCGGCACGAAGCGCCTTCACGCATCGAAGCAGGGCAACTGGCCGTCGTACTACGAGTTCATGAATCGCCAGTTGCGCGAACTGCTCACGGAGTACGGCCCCATTGGTGCCATTTGGTTCGATGGATGGTGGGACCACGACGAGGACTCTATCCCCTTCGACTGGCAGCTTGAGGATCAGTACAAGCTTATCCACGACCTGCAGCCCGCATGTCTCGTTGGCAATAACCACCACCAGACACCTTTCCCAGGCGAGGACATACAAATCTTCGAGCGCGACGTTCCGGGCGAGAATACAGCGGGGCTCTCCGGGCAGAGTATTAGCCGCCTGCCGCTCGAGACCTGCCAGACGATGAACGGCATGTGGGGATACAAGGTGAAGGATCAGGACTACAAGACCGCCTGCGACATCATACGCTTGCTGGCACGCACAAGTGGCAAGGGCGCAAATCTGCTTCTCAACATCGGTCCGCAGCCCGACGGAAAACTGCCTGCTACTGCCCTGAAGCGTCTTGACGAAGTAGGCGGATGGCTCAAGAAGTACGGCAAAAGCATCTACGGAACACAAGCCGCTGGTCTTGGCGACGGAGAGACCATAACCTCCACCAAGAAGGGCAATACCATCTACTTTCATGTGCTTTCTTGCGAGCCGCAGAGCTTCGAAGCAGAACTTTTCCGTCAGCCCGACAAGGTGTATGCCATGTGTGAGACGCAGGTTCTCAGCTGGCGCTGGAAGGATGGGAAGCTTCTCGTCAATGTTACCCCAAGTCCCGACGCTTGGGATACGGTCATTGTCGTAGAAGGCATATATCCAGAGAGATAAGGCACTACATACGTGCCTTCTGTTTCTCACCAGCACCGGAGCCACGATACTTCGAGCGTGCCTCGTTGAACTTCCATGTGATATTGAGCATGAAGGTACGACGGGCTGGATTAGCGGTTGTAATCTCACGAATGCCAAAGATGGTGGCTTCGGACTTGTTGGTGTTGAAGATGTCCATGCAACGCAGGTCGAATGTCATTGTTCCCAAACGGTGAAGGTTGACGTCGTGTTGTACACCCAGAGCGGTGTTGAAACGCGATTTGGTTATTCGGAAGTTGTTGTAGTCACCGCATGAACTCCAAACCACGTTTGCACTCAAGCGGAATTTCTTGGGCAGTTCGAAGTCGTTCTTCCATACCATGTAGAGATAGGGATGGCTGAGCGTCTTGATGGAACCATCGGCACAAGGGGTCTTGTAATTTTGGAAAACTGCGAATGCAGACCATCCGGGATGCCAGCAGCCAATGACAGGATTGGCAGAGAAGCTGGCTGACAGCTGATCGAAGTCTTTTTTGCTGTTGATGGGGCGCACAAGACTGATCAACGGGTCGGTAGAGCCGGGGAACGGTTCGGTGGACATCGTCTCGGAATCCTTGATACGACCGTAGTTCAACGTCAGGTTCATCCATTTATAGGCGGCATTGACGACGACACTATGAGTGTAGGTAGGCTTCAGGTACGGGTTGCCGCTCTGATAGGTATAACGGTTGATATAGATGGTGGAACTTGTAAGGGAACTGTAGTTCGGACGCTGGATGTCGCGACGATAGGAGAGAGAAAGCTGCACTTTTCCGATGGGGGCAGAAATAACAGCTGTCGGAAACCAGTCGCCGTAATTGCGACATACCTCATCTTCGCGTTGCCCAAAGTTATAGTAGTCGTTTTTCAGATATTCATACCGCAACCCTACTTGCGCAAAGACCTTTCCGAAGGCACGGCCATACTCCAC
>ONWB01000058.1 GCA_900321445.1 uncultured Prevotellaceae bacterium
AATTTTTTCGCCGCTGGAGGGCTATTTTTTGCTGGTCGGAAAAGTCGGAAAAGTCGTTTCCTATGTTTTTTTGCATAAAAATAAAGAAAATATAGTTAATTAATTAATTATTAATTATTTATCTATTTTCGCTACTCTTTATTTTTTCACCATACTCTTTTTTCGACTTTTTCGACTTCGACTTTTTCGACTTTTTTGCTAAAGTGCTCATCTCCTGCTATTTAACTTTTTGGTAAATTCGCGGTTTTGGGGCAAAAAGTCGAAAATGCGCCCATTTTTCGGAAAAACACCCCCTTCACTTGGGCTTAAAAAATGTTAAACGCTTTTTTATTTAACAAAAGAATACAAGATTTAACAAATCTTTACAAATAAACATTTCGCTCAATATCAGCGTATTACGAAAAACGCACAAAAAAACATTGTCATTTTGGGGCTTCAAAAAAACGACTTTTCCGACTTTTTTCCGTCTTTCCGACTTTTTTCCGTCTAATAGCCCTGCATGAATGTCAAAATCTTGGAACCCCAAAAGTCGGAAAAGTCGGAGTCGGAAAAGTCGTTTTTAGTATGGTGGAATGCTGGGAGGAGCCTACCCGAGGAGGGAATCTATGTTCGCGGCAAGTGCAGACATCGAGGGGAAAAGTACGTCGGCACCAGCATCCATGAGGGCGCTGTCGGGTAGAGGACCTGTGTTTACGGCAATGGTAAAGATGCCCGCCGCATGGGCAGCCATCACGCCGAGTGGCGCATTCTCGACAACAAGAGCGGCATCAGCACTGACGCCAACACGCTGAAGGCCGAGCAGATAGGGGTCGGGATTTGGTTTTCCGCGCTGGCAGTCGCGACTGGAAACGATGAGTTCGGGGCGGAAGAAGCCGCGGTAGTTCGTTTCGAGTCGCTGCAGGAGGGTGCCTTGTCCGCTTCCCGTCACGACGGCGATGCGCAGTCCTGCATCCCTGACGCGCTGGAGAACCTGCTCTGCACCAGGCATCTTCGGAGCCTCAGGACATAGGTTAAAGAGGCGGCATTTCTCGGCATATATTTCGTCCACCTCCTCAGGGCGCACCGCCCTACCCCACTGTTCGCGGGTAAAGATGTCGATAGTGGAGAGCGCCGTACGCCCTTCATTCATATATGTATCTTGTTCCGTGGCATTTAACCCGAACTTTCGGCATGCCTCAACCCAGCACTTCGCATGCAACGGCATCGAGTCGAAGAGCACGCCGTCCATGTCAAAAAGTATTGCCTGTTTTCCCATTTTCTTCGTTTTGGAGCGCGAAGATACGGATAATTTGCTATATTTGCAGCGAAAACCAACAAAACATCGCTATGAAGAAAAGATTTTTCTGGGCTTTATGCGCCCTCGCAATGCTTGCAACGCCCGTCTTCGCGCAAGTTGAGGACGAGGAGGACATGAGTGAAGACGAATGCGCCATCGGGGTCTTTGTTGCTGACAACGACGGACCTGTGACGAACCTGCGCGACGCTCCACAAGGAAAGGTCATTGAGCGGCTGCCTGCTGGTGTTTACACACTTTGTCTGGGCGAGAACAAGAACGGATGGTGGAAAGTCGTAGATTTCTGGGATATGGAGGAAGAAAATGAGAACGGCAACCCCGTTATCCTCAACCTCGACACCAAGGAATACTGGATTCACTACTCCGTAGTCGGCCTTGGCACGCGCAACTACGGCGGAGAACGCTGGTGCCTGCGCGCAAAACCCAACGAGAAGGCAAAGCCGACGTACTACTTCAAGGAAGAAATCACGCTGCACCCAATGGAAATCCAAGGCGAATGGGTGAAGGTGAAGACGATGGACGGCAAACACACGGGTTGGATTCTCATCTACAACCTCTGTGGCAATCCGCTGACGAACTGCTGCTGATGAGCAAAGTTCCGCTTGCCATACGCAAAATACTCATCGACGCTCGCGAGACATTCCTCCCGCGACTATGCACCATCTGCGGCAAACGCCTAATGCGGGACGAGAATGTCGTATGCCTCGAATGTATCTCGACATTTGAACATACATGCTGGCGCGGGCGTCCTGGAAATGGCGCGGAACGCATCTTCTGGGAGAAGATTCCCATCGTGCGTGCAAATGCTACGCTGCACTACAACAGGGCTACCAACGCCGCGGAAGCGCTTTTCGCCCTGAAATATCATTCGCAGGAAAGGCTGGGAGCGCATTTGGGACGACTCATGGCGCACGACCTCGACGACACGAACTTCTTCTGCGGCATCGACGCCATTGTCCCCATACCACTCTCAAAGCAGCGGCAACGCCAGCGCGGATACAACCAAAGCGAACGCCTGGCGCAGGGCATATCGAACGTGACTGGCATACCCATAAGGTGCGACATCGTAGAGCGCTTCAAAGACAACGAATCGCAGACGCGCGTGCTGCCACATCAGCGCGAGGACAACGTGCGAGGCATCTTCCGCGTTTGTACGAAGGAGGACTTAAGCAGCAAACACCTGCTCATCGTCGACGACGTGCTCACGACGGGTTCCACCATAATGTCCTGCGGAAAGACACTCACAGAAGCTGGATGCAAAGCCCTCAGCGTACTCACGCTCTTCGTGGCAGGACGAAAGCCCGAAGGCCCCTATGCCTACGAGGACGAAGACGACAACGTCGAAACATTGCGCCACAAATATATCCACAGCCCACGACCTCCAAAACAATGCTAAACATACCCATTCCTGAAAACACGCACGAACTATTGCTCCATGCCTGCTGCGCACCATGCAGTTCGGCAATAGTAGAATGGATGCTCGCAAACGGACTTAAGCCCACAATATTCTATTATAATCCGAACATATTCCCACGCGAGGAGTATGAGACGCGCAAGAACGAGAGCAAACGCCACGCAGAGTCGCTGGACATCAAGTGGATAGACGGCGACTACGACCACGAAGCATGGCGCAAGGGAGTTTCTGGCCTTGAGGCTGAGCCAGAACGCGGCGGGCGGTGCCTCGAATGTTTTCGCATACGACTTTTGAAGGCTGCAGAAAAGACGCAGGAACTTGGACTTCGCGTCTTTACGACAACACTTGCATCCTCGCGATGGAAGCGACTCGACCAAATCACAGAAGCTGGCCTCGCCGCGCAACAGGCCGTGCCAGGTACGCTCTTTTGGGCACAAAACTGGCGCAAAGGCGGACTTCAGGAGCGCCGCAACCAACTCCTCCGCGAATACGGTTTCTACAACCAGCAATACTGCGGATGTGAGTACAGCCAGCGAGTTCTGCAACATACGTCAGCCCGTGCAGACTAAGTTTGCACGTTACAAACTTTCTACGTACCTTTGCAGCCGAACAACAAACAGACACAAAACAACCAACATGAAAAGATTTATATCTTATGCAGCCCTCGCGCTGCTGACTGCGATGACTGCGATGAGCCTGACGGCCTGCGGCAGCGACGACGACGATGAAGACAATGGCGGCAGCAAGTATGCCAAGGAGCTCACAGGCAAGTGGCTCGTGACGCATTCCCGCAGCAAGACCACGGATAAGTGGATGGAAAGCCACTCGTGGAAGAACACGTACACGTTCAATGCTGACGGCAAGGTCGTGGGCTACATGGACGAAGAGAAGAACCTGGAGGGCACCTACACCCTCAATGGCGATAAGATAAGTATAGACATCAGCTACGGCAACGCCAAAACGTGGGAGCTAAAGATACTCTCCATGAAGGACGGCGAGGCTGAGCTCGCACTCTACAAGGACGGATCCACGACGCCCGCAGCCTACTACCGCCTTGCGCACTATGCCCGCACAGCCGAGGAGGCGCGGCAATGGCTTATTGGCCTCTGGCAACTAAGCGGCAACGGGTTTGAAGACTGGGATTCTGACTACAAAAACGTAGAAGAATACTATCAGGAGTTCTGCGAAGACGGCAAATTATATTCGGTGTATAAAATCAAGAATAATGCCACTGGCAAGTGGACCCCCTATCGTGGCCAGTATGTAAGGATACAATACATAGCTCAACTCTATTACGAGATTTTCTCCAATACCTCAGACCCAAGCAACGGCTTCATCGACACATATATCCCATCACCCGACCCTATCCACGATGCATACAGAGACCTAACGAAAACTTCATTCATCTACGACGGTTATTGCTACATCCGCCCCGAGAAGGAAGTTAAATATACCACAATCGAATATCCCCAGGATTAGAGTAACATAGCCACAAGGCGAATAAAACATTGTGGGCGCGTCAAAGAGGACGGCGCAGGCATGTGTCCATACATGCGCTGCGCCGCCCTCCTTTTTTCGGCAATAGGAGCAAGGTGGTTACCTATTGCAGCGGTTGAAGAAGTCGATAGCTTCGAGTTCGCGCTTCATCTGCGCCTCCTCCTCGTCCGTCATGTTCTGGAACGGCGTGCGATTGCGGCCAAGGTCAAGACCAATGAGTTTCATGATGCGCTTGCCACCAACGATGTTGCCGCGGAAGTGGCAAATCACGTCGATGACGTCCTGTGCATAGTTCTGGAGCTCGCGCGCCTTCTCGAGGTCGCCCGCTTTCCAAGCGTCAATGATGCCCACGAGGCAGCGGCCGTTGTAGTTCGTCGTGCCACCTATGCCACCCTGAGCACCGCCCATAGCCAGGCAAGGCAGGATGGTCTCGTCCTGACCATGAAGCATGTCGAAGCGACCATTGCCGTAGCGGCGACAGCGATTGTACTCGTAGAGGCTTTCGAAGGTGTATTTGATACCTGCGAAGTTGGGGATGCGCCCACTCTCATCGACGAGTTTCAGGAAGTCGTACATGGAAAGGAAAGCGCCGTTGAAGGCGGGGATGTGATAGAAGTAGAAGGGAAGTTCGGGAGCTCCCGAGGCAATCTCCTCGCAGTATTCCAAGAGGACGTTGATGTTTCCAATCTTGGGGAACGGGCTCGCCATTGCACCTATGCCCCACGCGCCAATCTTCTGCGCGTGAGCAGCCAGCATCTTCGAAGCCTTCACACAGCAACTGCCAACGTGGACAATTACCTTGAAGCCTTCTGGCACAGCCTTCACCCATGCCTCAGCAAGTTTCATGCGCTCGTCCTCCGTCAGCATGTAGCCCTCGCCACTGGAGCCGTTGATGAAAACCCCCTTCAAGCCGTTGCGAGCAAGCAGCGCAGCATACTGGGGAATGATGTCGTAGTTCACTTCGCCGTTCTCAAGGAAGGGCGTAAAGGGGGCGTCAATAAGTCCCTGAATCTTTTCAAATTTCATTTTTCTATAGGGTATAATGTTTGTTTCAGCGGCGAAACTAAGCCTTTTCGTCCGAAAAAGCGCAATGCTTCAACACCTTTTTCTAAAAAGTTGTACTTTTGCATCCGAAAAATAGAATAAAACCCAGACATGAGGCAAGAATATACCCGCTTTACCATCCAAGAAGAACAGGAGCTGCTCCCCTTCCTGATGAAAGCCATGCAGGGCATCAGCCGTAGCCGTGCCAAAGCCATCCTCAGCGGAGGCGGCGTGCGCGTGAACAGGGCTATCGTGAAACAATTCGACACGCCGCTAAAGCCACGCGACATAGTGGAAGTAAGCAAGCAGAAGCCTAAAGCTACGTTCCAGAACCGCTATGTACGCATCGTATATGAAGACCACCATGTCATCGTCATCGAGAAAGCCGCTGGCATACTGTCGATGGCGAACGTGCAGGGCGCATTCTGCGTGAAAAGCGTCCTCGACGACTATTTCCGCAAAAGCCACCAGCGTTGCCGTGCACACGTTGTCCACCGCCTCGACCGCGAAACGAGCGGCCTCCTTGTCTATGCCAAGACGATGGAAGCCGAACAGATATTGGAGCACAACTGGCAGGACATTGTCACTGACCGCCGCTACATAGCACTCGTATCTGGGCAGATGGAGAAGAAGAAAGGCACCGTCAAAAGCTGGCTAAAGGAAAACGCCGCATACGTGACATACAGTTCCACACGAGAAGGCGACGGAAAGCTTGCCATCACTCACTACGAAACGCTGGAAACCAACGAACAACACTCTCTTGTAAGACTAAAACTAGAAACAGGACGCAAGAACCAGATTCGCGTCCACATGGCCGACCTTGGACATCCTGTTTGCGGCGATACTAAATATGGAAATGGCGACGACCCCATACATCGCCTCGCACTACATGCCTACCGCCTGCATTTCTACCACCCCATCACAGGCGAGCACCTTCGCTTCGAAACGCCCATCCCAAAGCCCTTCGCGCTGAAATAAAACAAAACCGCCTTTTGCAAGTTGAAGATGCGCAAAAGGAAGCTTTGCGAAAGTTGAGATAACTTTTTTACTCTTTTGACTATACGCCGCCCTGCGTGTGCACGCTGACGGTGAATCAGCGTTTCAACAAGCGCCGCAGAGGTTTGCCGCCACCATTGAAGGCACGATAGAGCTTGTATCCCAGGAAGGCAGCGTCGAAAAAATAGGAGAAGTTCTGCGCACGTTGTATGAAGCGCGCCGTGAAGCCCACAGGTTCTGGCTCAGGCTCAGTAAGCCTCTTGTAGCTCGCGCACATATCCTGAAACTTCTTGTCCAGCTCGCCTCGGAGCGTTTCGCGACGCAGACGAATATCGTCGATGGAGTTTATGTTGTTTGCCATAGCCATGTCTATTTTTCAGATTTCACGTCGAGTATTAGCCCTGCGAAAAAGCGCGTAACGGGGTTCACTATCCACGCCTTGCGCTTTGCGTAGCATACTACGCCGAGGAGGCTCAGCAGGGCGGCCGTTATGGCGCACGCTATCGTCAAGCCCACATATTTGGACACAAAGAGGGCAAACATTGCAGCCAGAAACGCCACGACGATACATCCCAGCAGCAGCAATACGCCCCCAAGGATGAAAGCTGAGGCTGCCACAGAGAGCTTCTCCGTGAGCGACAGGCGGACGTCGTGCCCCTTCAGCTCAAGATATTCCCTGCCATCGTCGAACAGCTGACGTATGGCTTCTACATTCTTGTCGGATGAAAACATCGTAAGTGTAAGAATGAGAAAATTAAAAATTAAAGAATGAAAAATGAGAGAATGAAAAATTAAGAATGAGGAGTTATTCCATGCAGTATGACAAACGTCCTGCGCAGATAATTCTTCATTTTTAATTTTTCATTCTCATCAGTGTTAGTCCTCAACGGGGCGCAGCTCGTCGGCGATGTCATCGACCATGTTGGCCATGTCCTCGCGAGAGAGCTTGATACCCTTTTTGCGGAGCACTTCGTTTACGCGGTCAGCAATACGCTCACCTTCGCGCATCAGACGACGACGCGTCTCTTCACCCTTTTCAGGAGCCAGCAGGAGACCGCAAGCAGCACCCAGGGCAGCACCGCCAATAAAAGCGGCAAGGAAATTCAAACCTTTCATAACAGTACTTTTTTGAGGTTTATAATTATGGTTTTTGTTCGTTTCGTCACTGCGAAAGTACACAAAATCCTGCAATCGCACAATTTTTCAAGCGTAAAAATGCAGAAAAAACACTTTTTTTCACGTCTTTAATGTTGTTTAACGAATAATTATGATGCAAAAACGAAAAATTCGTTGTATATTTGCACACGAAATTAAAACAACAAACGAACATATCAATATGAAAAAAACACTCATCATCGGACTCGGCATCATCGCCGGCCTCGCAATGACATCGTGCAAATCACAGGAAAGCGCCTATCGCAAGGCTTACCTGCAGGCACAGCAAAACCAGCAGAACCAACAGGGCTACCAGAACCAGGACGTGATTGTCGTTGACGACGACGACGTTGCCGTTACGCCTGTTACTCCTGTACAGTCCCAGCAGACGACAACTGTCCGCCAGCAGGAAGTTGACAACACTCCCGTGCGCACAATCGACGGTGGCGTCCAGGTTATCAATGGTGCCGGCCTCCGCACCTACAGTGTCGTTGTAGGCAGTTTCGTAAGCCAGGCTAACGCTGAAGGCCTCTGCAACCAACTTCGCCAGGCAGGTCGCGACGCGCGCGTGATAAAGACTAATGAGACCATCAACGGCCACACAGGTTGGTTCCGCGTCATTGCCAGCAGCTACGACAGCAAGGCCAGTGCAGCTCAGAGCCGCAACGAGCTCTCTGCACAGTACCCTGGTGCTTGGCTCCTCTACTCGAAATAATCTGCCGCTCAACACGCAGCGACATTCATACATCACAGGCGCATCGGCACACACATTGTGTCCGATGCGTTTTGAATATACACATCTTCTTATTTTATGAAGAACATCATCTTCGACATGGGCGGCGTGCTTATCACGCTGGGACACGAGCGCGCAATACAGCGATTTCAACAGATAGGCATAAGCGACGCCGCCAACCTGCTCGACCCTTACATGCAGGGCGGTCCCTTCGGAGCATTGGAGCAGGGCGACATCAGCGTCGAGGAATTCATCGACGAGATGACGCGGCTGGCTGGGCGGCAAGTGTCGTACGATGAGTGCTACTACGGATGGCTGGGATATGCCGTTGATGCTCCTGCACGCAACTTCAAACTGCTGAGCAAGCTGCGCCAAGAGGGCTACCGCCTCATCCTGCTCTCGAACATGAATCCCTTTATCAACGCGTGGCTCGAGACGGAACTGAAGCTCTCCACGTACTTCGACTCATGCTATCGCAGCTACGAAATACGCATGATGAAGCCAGACCCGCGCGTATTCAACCTCGTCCTCGAGCGAGAAGGGATAAAGGCCTCCGAGACGCTGCTCGTCGATGACGGACCACGCAACTGCGCCGCAGCCAGCGCACTCGGCTTCCACACCTTCCAGCCCACGAACGGCGAGGATTGGACAAAGCGGATATTTGACTATTTAGCCATTTGACATTTTTCAACGCTCACACTCGCCACCTTTCTTACACAACTCTCATTTCCATGCAAGAAGTACAACAACAACGAATGACGCTGGCACGCCTGTTCAGGAACGTATGGCCATACGTGCGGAAATACAAGTGGCTCGTTGTGGTGACGCTTGTGCTGACATTCACAGGCTCGCTCATGGCACAGGTAAACGCCGTAGTGCTGGACAGGGCCGTAGATGCCATCAACGCACTTGTGCAGACAGAAATAGTATGGGCTGAGGCCACGAAGATACTCCTCGCCGTCATCGTCATACTACTGTCCAAAGAGGTGCTGGCGGCACTCATCACCTTTGGGCAGCGCTTCTTCGGCGAGCGCATGCGCATACTCGTGAGCCGCGACCTCTCGCTGAGCATCGTGGAGCGCATACTGTCGTTCCGCATGGCATTCTTCAGCGACGAGGAGAACGAGACTGGCAAGCTCCAGACGCGCGTGGACCGCGGCATTATGAGCCTGTCGAACACTGTGAAGAACTTCTTCATCGACATTCTCCCACTCTTCACCAGCGCCCTGCTCGCCCTCGCCCTGATGTTCGCCGCCAACTTCTACATAGGGATTGTTGCGCTGTGCATAGTGCCTGTGTACTTCCTTATCACCTACCGCCAGGCAAAGCGCCTCGGCAACTGGCGACGCGGCATATTCCAGAACCACCAGGCCATATCCAACAGCCTCGTGAGCATCATCGAGAGCATGGCAGTCATAAAGTCGTTCAATCGCGAGGAAATAGAGGCTGCGAAGCAGGAAGCCCTGCAACGCTCGCTCACCGACAACCAGATGCAGACGCGCAAACTGAGCTTCCTCTACGACGGACTGAAAAGCTTCACGGAGCAGATTGGCACAGTGCTCATCATCATCCTGACGGCATACCTCGTACTGACGCAATACCCTGGCATGACAATAGGCAAAATCATGTACCACGTCATGCTCTTCGCCAACGTCAGCGCCCCCATACGCCAGCTCCACCGCATCTACGACGACATGAACGACGCTCTCATCTATGCCGAAGGCTTCTTCGGAATACTGGGCGCCGAGGAGGAAGTGGAACGCGGCGGAACGTATCATCCAGAGAGCGTCGAGGGCACATTCGAGATGCGTGGCGTAAGCTTCGCATACCCCAGCGGCACGCAGGCCCTCACAGACGTCACGCTGCGCATAGAGACGGGAAAGATTACGGCACTCGTAGGCCTCAGCGGAGCAGGCAAGACCACCATCGTCAACCTCCTCGACAAATTCTACTTGCCACAGGAGGGCACAATACTTCTCGACGGCCGCGACATCCGCGAATGGGACACACAATGGTTGCGCGAAAACATTGGGCTCGTGCTGCAAAAAAACCACATCTTCACAGGCACCATCGAGGAAAACATTCGCTACGGCAAGCCTAACGCCACGCACGAGGAGATTGTGGAAGCCGCACGCAAGGCCTACATCCTCGACTACATCGAGTCGCAGCCACAGGGATTCCAGTCCTCAGCACTCGCCCTGAGCGGCGGGCAGCAGCAGCGCATCGCCATCGCACGCATGTTCCTGAAGAATCCTCCCATCATCTTCCTCGACGAGCCCACGGCAAGCCTCGACGCCGTAGCAACGGAGCAGATAAAGAACAGCATCGACGCCATAAAGCAAGGCCGCACTGTCGTCATCATCTCACACAACATTGGGCAAATCATCGATGCCGACACCATCCACGTTCTCTCCGCTGGACGCATCGTACAAAGCGGCACACCCACTGACGTCTATCGTCAGGGCGGACTATACAAGCAAATCCTTGACGCCTCAGCACGCAGCATGAACGTCGGCAAGATAGCTGAAATCCTCTCCGAATAAACGCAAAACAAGATACGCACACGGATGTCGCAGAAAAGTTCAGCGAAATAGGAGAAAAGTCCAACGAAACCGCAAAAATTTCCATCAAGATAGGAGAAAAATCCATCAAAACCGCCCCACGTTTTATCGTGAGTGCCTTATGGGGATGCGGCTCTTTTTTTTGTTCACACAGAAATCGCAGAAAACTCCCATAGGGACGGCATACGACTAACGGTTCTTGTTTATTGTTTAACGGTTATTGTTCTCCTCCAAGAATGTTTTTCGTATTTTCATCTTCCATCTCCCATAATTCTGCTGCAAGTGCCTCGCTACCACGATGATGCGTTATGGAAGATTGTTGTATTTATCGCGCAATTCCACATGAATTCTTTACCAACTAAATTGGGTCAAAACAGACCGAAACAAACCTTAAACTGAATCATGTAAAACACTGTCTTACAATTAACTCCGCTTAACTAACCTTATTCTTCGCCTATTGCGCGTTTGCCCCGATTAGAGTAATTTTGTACCGCCATTGTAC
>ONWB01000107.1 GCA_900321445.1 uncultured Prevotellaceae bacterium
AGCGCAGCCATACGGCGAGGAACGCCGCCTGCTCAGAGCTCATGCCTGGCAGCCTGCTGAACAGCTGGGCCACATGGTTATGGCCGTCCCATTGGGGAAGATTCTCCAGAAACTCCTGCACGGGGTTGAACAGCGGCACTTCCTCAGAGCGCACGTACAGCTCGATGTCTGCCTTTGGGGAGTGTCCCTCGCATACATTCTCGCGCATGGCACGCAGGATGATGCTGTTCAGCGCCTCCTGCGTAAGCGTGCGGAAGGATAGCGAAGCCTCGTCAGAGACGTTGTCCTCCGCATCGTGCTGTATGGTGGAGAATTCCAGCTTGCCGTTGAGCACGTTGCGGCGGAAACGATAGTGTTCATTCAGGAACGACTCAACGCAGAGTGCTCCCATCACGTTGGCACCAAGTGCCTCGCCACCAATAGTGGCAACTTCATTTTTCTTGCTCATAGTGAGAAAAATTAAATTGTTAAATAATAAGATGTGTGGGAGTTTGGAACTTATCTATTCTAAGGCGGTTGCTACATAAAGGCGAAAATCTGCGCCAGCAACTTCTTCAAAACCTGATATAGGCATTCGTCCCGGAATGCAGGTGCAAAGATACAAATTTTTCCTTGCGCTTCAAAGCAAATTTGACGATTTTTCAGGTCAAATTCAAACTTTTTTCAGAGAGCCGAGAAACAGCTGACAGGTGGGGTGTTGGGGTGGGTGTTTGGTGGGGTGTTTGGTGGGGTGTTTGAACAACACCCACCCTCCAACTTCCCCCTGTCCATCGCGGTTTCGAGAGATTTGGGTGGGTGTTGGGGTGTTTTTGCAAAAAATCTCAAAAAAAGGGGAAGGGAGAAACGAAATCGCAGAAAGTTCAATCGCGAGTGCTCAAAAAATCATCGTGGAGCACTCACGATGGAAGGAAACGCGAAAAAACTTGCGGAGAATCCTAAAGAGTGTATCAGACTATTGTCTATGTTTCGGAAGTTCTTCAGCCAGCGAAGCGGGTTTGCTTCCGTTTAACCACAAAGAAATCGTTTACGTCTATCTTTCCGAGTCTTCTGCAGGAACAAGGCGGATATGGACTTGTTCACACTCCTCTGGTATTTTGCCCCAATTGTAGAGAAAGACGGTACCTTTGCTACTCGATGCGAGGGTGTGCCCCTCGAAATCAATAAGTCTGGGTTTTCTGGCAGAGACGCCGAAGTGCCAAGGACACGGTTCCTCATCAAGGATGGCATAGGAACAAGTGTGACAATCGCGTATGACACGATTTAGATAGAGACCCGTCTTCACATGACGCAGATATATGCCGCCATACTGATCGCCAGACATCTCCCAAAGATCTGGATGGAGATACAGATTGGGGCCGAGTTCTGGTTTAGGTTCAACAGTGTTTATTAAGCGCTTTTCATCTGCGAACATTGGCCTATCGCCATTTAAATGCAGGTAATACCTACCCTGTGCCGACGGAGGGAAAGGAAGGCTGTCGCGCGAAACTACGGTATATGCGCGCTCTTCGTCAGCTTTGACGATGCAAGGGGAAGGGTAGTCGTAGAGCACATATTCGCGGAGCAGCGAGTCGGGCAGGGATGAGATTTCCTTGCCTGCGGGATAGCTGCGGGTCAACGATGCACGTTCGTTTCCAAGTGTGTCAACAACAGAATAGCGTATTCTGCCCACAGGATGCGACTCGATGGTAAGAGTCGCCTGCACCTCCAGCCCTGTATTGGAGCCCGAAATAACAAAGCGTACATCCTGCTGGAATGGTGCTTGTGGAAAGTCGAACTGCTGCCACTCGCCGTCGAAGGTGATCAGAGTGTCTGCAAACTGCACCATCTGTGGAACACTGACAGCACGCGCACGGAAATGCACATTGCTGATAGCGAAGCCTTCTGCAACAGAAAGTATGTAGGAAGACTTCTTCAAGAAACGTCCAGAATAAAGAAATATGGATGAACTGGCATTTGCGTTGAACTTCATATTGTTATACTCCTCTCCATCCTTTAGAGTGACGACGGGAGAGCCAGGAGAATCAGGAGTACTTTCCCACAAGCGAAACCACGTTTTGTAATCGTTGGAAAGAACGAACTTTCCACTATTGCTATTTACCGCAACCTTGTACGTCTGCGCTACAGCAACGCTTGATAGCAAGAATAGGAATATGTAGAAAAACGACTTTCGTAGCATAGTTTTCAAACTTTCTGCGTGCAAAAATATATAAAAATCTTACATTTGCACCCATATTTGCCAATAATGTCTGAAAAATCAAGCAGCTCTGGTTTTTTCCTTGACGAGACAGCAAGTCCGTGGACGTCTCGCTTTACGCACATTTCCCTGGTACATCAGGGGAATGTATTTGAAGTGTGGCGTGCCCAGCGCTACGGACGTTGGTTCGCACTAAAATGCCTGCGAGCAGAGCTGCATGGGAAAACGACATACGAGCAGATGCTGCAGAAAGAGTATTCCATTTTGCTGCATTTCCATAATGAAGCCGTCGTGAACGCCGTCTCGTTTGAGCAGATGGAAGACGGACGCTTCGCCATCGTTGAAGAATGGGTTGAGGGTACGACACTGACACAATGGCTTGAAACAGGCAGGGGAAAGGCTGAGCGGGAAACGATAGCGCTACAGATTGCCGACGTACTGTGCTGCCTCCATGACCATGGCGTCGTCTATCGCGACCTGAAACCAGACAACATAATGGTTACGGCCTACGGCAAACGTGTGAAGCTGATAGACTTCAACCTGGCAGACGAAGCGGCATCGACCATCATGAAGCGGCCCTGCGGAACACCTGAATATGCCGACCCGGAATCAAAAGAAGACACAGTACCCTCGGAACTGAGCGACATATACAGCTTTGGGCGTGTACTGCAGGACATTGGGGTTTTCCACAGGACATCGCGACGCTGTATGGCTTCACGCAGCAAGCGCTTGCCAACAGCAGAGTCTGCACGAAAGAGCCTGAATGATGAAAGGAAACGACGCAAGTGGCTGGCACGAAGCGTAGCCGCAGCAATACTGGCCGTGTGCTTTGCTGCACCTATATGGTGGTTAGCACACAAACCTACAGAACTGGTCGTGAGACAGATGCCCGCGCCTGCAACAGCGAAATCAGATACGCACCCAGAAACGTCAGAGTCGGAAATAATGGAGCGCGACAAGGAAATAGAGCGCCTAATAGCTGAAGGAAAAGCCTACGAAGATGCTAATTACAAAAAGACCTGCGCCATCGCCTTCCACTTTGACACACTTACCGACAGACGCTACCTGCGCCCCGACGCCGCACAAATAATTCAAACTTGGACTAAAGGTGTTAGCACGTTCATCAAAAGCATCATGAAACCAAGGATAGAACTGACAGACAAGGATTTGACCCTAATAAACGTAACCTTGACATACTACCACAACCAACACGATTTTGAAATGAAAGGCGAATTTGGTACAAGTATTATAGACCGGTATAACTCTTTTTATTACTACTAATCTGCAACAGATTCGCCCACCAGTATAAAACGAACGCCGTCGCGCAGACCTGCTGCATAAGCAGAGATTACCCTGCCTTTGCGACGTATCGCCTGAAAATAAACAGGCTGCCCTTCCATAATCAGGGCGCAATGGAAGATGTCGCCAGGAAGTATTTTCGCATTTACACTCTCCACAACCTTAAACTCCCCGTCGCCAAGATAGCGTATGAGGCACACGCGATCAGGCATCCACGTGAGGCGCACAAGAGTTCCACGCTTTAAGTTGCGGATGTCCAACGTCTTTTCAGACAAAAAGCCACTTTGAGACTCTGGGACACTTTTCGCTTCGCAATACTTACGGAAAGTACGATAGCCAACAAAGCGGGCAAGGCATTCAAGCGTGTTGGGACTGGGACTGACGTCGCCCTCTACATAATTCCAAAAGCGCTTGAGCGTGCTTGTGCTCACGGCGTTATCGACGCGCTGACTAATAATATAGTTAAGCCGTTCGAAATCCTTAGGGGTACGTGGAGATATGTTGGAAAAGTACTCCACGTCGCTGCGAAGTTTATCTATTAAGTCTTTCATGGTCAGCATCTTTAGTTACGCTCCAAAATGGCGGTAAGTTCTTCGAAGGTATTGGCAACGGCAAAGGGTTTCTGCATATTTGCGCGCAGAAGATTGTGAGCGGCAAGGTCGCCAACAAGCCGTAGGAGACTGTCCCAGCACCCCTCCACATTATAAAGCACAACTGGCTTTGCCTCGAGGCCTATGGCAGCAATGCCTATGGCTGTGAAAAGTTCGTCGAGGGTGCCGATGCCACCAGGCAAAGCTACAAGCACATCGCTCTGGCGTATGAGCTGCACTTTGCGGTCGGTGAGGTCGTGGGTGGCAAATGTCTCGTCGAGGACATCTGCCACCCAGCCTTTGTCGAAGAGTATCTGCGGAACAACACCAACGGTATGCCCGCCATTCTCCCTGACGGCACGCCCAATGACGTCCATGAGCCCACGATTGGAGCCTCCATAGACAAGCGTGCGACCCGTATGGCCTATCCATTCTCCCAACTCTTGCGCGGCACGTTGGAAGCTGATGGGAAGGTCTGCGTTGGCAGAGAGGAATACTCCTATTCGTTTCATAAGATTAGCGTGCTGCGATGCACTCAACCTCTACGCGCGCACCCTTAGGAAGAGTCTTCACGGCTACGGCGCTGCGTGCGGGGAAAGGAGCTGAGAAGAACTCTGCATATACCTCGTTCATCTCGGCGAAGTCGGCCATATCGGCAAGGAACACCGTTGTCTTAACAACATTGTCCAAAGTCAAGCCTGCTTCCTTCAAGATAGCCTGCATATTGGTAAGCGACTGGCGCGTAAGTTCCTTGATACCGCCCTCAGCAAAGTTGCCTGTTGCGGAATCGACGGGAAGCTGTCCGCTGACAAATACCATACCATTAGCTTCGATGGCCTGACTGTAGGGGCCGATAGCAGCGGGTGCTGCACTTGTGTTGATATTTTTCTTCATTTTCCTAATTATGTTTGTGTCGAATAAATATGAGAATCGTTATTTCAAATAATCTTCAAAGTATCGCGTGATGCGCTCGTGCAGGTGCACCATATCGTGGCCGTCCATATTGTGCCCCTGGTTAGGATATGTGAACAGGTCGGGCTGCGTGTCGGCATCTATGCAGGCACGCATGAAGCTCAGCGTATGCTGCGGCACACAGGTGGGGTCGTTGTAGCCAAAGATTATCTGCAGGCGCCCTTTCAGGTTTTTGGCCTTGTTAAGAAGCGACGTCTGCTCATAGCCCTCGGGGTTTTCCTGCGGAGTGCTCATATAGCGCTCGCCATACATTACCTCGTAGTATTTCCAATCGATGACGGGACCTCCGGCAACGCCCACCTTGAACACGTCGGGATAAGTACACATGAGGCTCGTCGTCATGAAGCCGCCAAAGCTCCAACCATGAATGCCAAGGCGATTGGCATCAACATAGGGCAGGGATTTGAGATACTCTACGCCAACGAGCTGGTCCTTCATCTCCTCGACGCCGAGATGCTTGTATGTGCAGCTCTCAAACTCAAAGCCGCGGTCACAGGAACCACGATTGTCGAGGACAAAGATAAGATAGCCTTTCTGAGCCATATAAATCTCCCAGGGGCGTGCCCAGTAGTTCCATGCTTCTTCAACATTACGCAAGCCGGGACCTCCATAGACGTACACCACAGCAGGATATTTCTTCGCAGGGTCGAAGTCAACGGGTTTCACCATACGATAGAAAAGCTG
The DNA here is from genome assembly GCA_900321445.1 of uncultured Prevotellaceae bacterium. Lineage (GTDB taxonomy): Bacteria > Bacteroidota > Bacteroidia > Bacteroidales > Bacteroidaceae > Alloprevotella. The sequence goes on from ONWB01000107.1 coordinate 5,740, forward strand.
AGTCTTGCCGTCGGCAGCCGTGAGCGAGCCGCTGCTGATTTCAGGAACATTGTATTCGGTCCAAGGGTCGTTGTCCTGACGTAGCACAAGGGGCTGGGACTTCTTCTGGGGAGCCGTCGCACGAAGTGCATACTGGCGGAATACCTGCGGACTGCTCCAACGGTCGAAGAGGAACTTTCCCCCGGCTGAAAGCTTGGCACTATGCACGCCAAGACCATTGTCGAGGAGCGCGCGCTTGCCCGTTTCTACATTCACGCTATAATAGTTGTTGCGAATGTGGCTGCTCTCCGTGCTCTGGATGACTACGCTCTTCGTCTTCTCGTTGAAACCAAGGACTTCGAGCACAACAAAACTGCCCGATGTAAGCTGGCGAAGCTCCTTGCCGCTCGTATCAAAGAGATACAGGTGATTGTAGCCGTCGCGCTCGCTCTGATATATAAACTTCGTGCTGTCCCAAGGCAGGAAAGTGAGGTCGTGCGTAGGGTGCACATACTTTTCGTGCTCCTCAGTATAGAGAACCCCAAGACGTCGCCCAGATTCCACGTCGTATGCCACAAGTTCCGCTTTCTTCTGCGAGCGCGGAAGCTCGATCATGTAGATGGTTTTCTCGTCGGGCGACCAGCTGACGTTGGTGAAATAGCGGTCCGTGGGGTCGCCAGCCTGGAGCCATGTCGTCTCGTCCTTAGTAGGATCATAGACGCCTACCGTTACCTTGTGGCTCGTCATTCCTGCCATAGGATATTTCTCTGGAGCTGCCTCGGCAACGCGATGCTCAATATCAACAAGGGGATAGTCGGTCACCATAGACTGGTCCATACGGTAGAAGGCGAGCAGACGTCCACTGGGGCTGAAGAAAGTGCCCTTGTGGATGCCAAATTCGTCACGATGCACACTTGTGCCGTAGGGAATCTCACGCGAACCGTCAAAACTTATCTGATGCTCGACATTATCAGACGTGCGCAGGAAGAGATTCCAGTCTCGCGTATATGCCTCGCTACGGCTTGCTGCGTTAAACTCGTTGTTACTTGAATTTGGCGTAATACTCTGCGACCATGTTATCTTTTTCTCCTTCCAGTCGTAAAGGAAACGGCTTTTCGACGTTTGCAGAAGCGCCAGCTTCTTGTCGGCATAGGGGAAGCTTGAGTAGTAGAGGTTTAGGCCGAGTCCGTGAGTGCCGTCCTGAATGAGTGGAGCCACGTCGTCAGTAGTAAAGAGGGTTTCCTCCGTGGCTATGCCATTCTCGTCGGCGATAAGCACAAGCTCTGTCGGCCCGAGCTTCACGAGGCGGTCGCCCCACCACTCGGTGTAGAGTGAACGCGGCTGTATGTTCCAGTAGTTTTGTCCGCCCCACATGAGGTCGTCGAGCGTAAAACTCTTCTTCGTCTGTGCCGTCATGATTGTAATTGCAGCAAGAAAAAGCAATAAGGTCTGTATTCGCTTCATATTATTCTAATTTTATCGTCCTCGTCCTCCTGTCCTATGTCCACCAAAACCTCCTGGTTTGCGTCCTGAGAAACCTCCGCCCTTGCCATATCCGCCACGACCGCCATTACGTCCGCCGCGCTCATTGAATCCGCTACGTTCATTGTATCCGCCACGTTCATTACGCCCTCCGCGTCCACGGAAGTCGTTATCACGGCTTTGGCGGCGATTGTCGCGTTCGCGACTGCGGAAATCTTCCTCGCGACGACGTTTCTCCTCGCCTTTTTCGCGATAGAGACGATTGCGCTCGAACTCGGCATGTTTGCGCTCAAGAATCCTATACTGTTCGTCCTCCTCGCTATCCTCGCCGTCCCTACGACGGCTGAATTCTGGCCGTTCCGTACGCGAACGGCGCTTTTCGCTCATGCGACGACGCTCAGATTCGCTCTTGATGTCTCCTCCAGCCATGCGGAAGTTTTCCATACGTCCCTCAAACATCTGATATTTACGGAGTTCGCAATCCAAACTTCCATTGAAAAGCTGGTATTTTACGCTGGGACGGAGCCCAATCTGGTCGAAACACTCCTCCTTTGCACTTATTATCCACGCGTCGCCACCCTTAAACTCATGCTTCAGCCGCTCTCCCATAGCATGGTAGAGGTCTAACAAGTCGGGCGGTGTGAGACGCGTACCATACGGCGGATTTGTAACCATTATCGCAGGCATCTCGGGCTGCGTGAACTCGCGGAAATCTTTCTGTTCGAAACATATCGCATCCGCCACGCCTGCAGACTTGGCATTCGACTCTGCACCTGCCAACGTCGGGCGATTGATGTCGTAGGCGTATATCTTGTGTGTGAACTCACGCTCCGAACTATCGTCGTTGTAGATGCGGTCGAGAATGTCACGGTCAAAGTCCTTCCAGCGTTCAAAACCATACTGGCGGCGGAAGATGCCGGGGTTGATGCCGCGAGCCATAAGTGCAGCTTCCACAACGATGGTTCCCGAGCCGCAGAAGGGATCTATAAGGTCGCAATCGCCTTTCCAGCCCGCGAGTTTGAGCATACCTGCCGCCAATACTTCGTTGATGGGAGCCTGACATGAAGCTACGCGATAGCCACGAAGATGGAGGCTCTCGCCACTGGAATCAAGCGCCAGCGTACAAGTGCGGTCGGCGATATGAAGATGAACACGCAAATCGGGATCGGTAAGACTAATGTTGGGACGACGGTCCTCGAGCTCACGGAAATAGTCTGCGATGGCATCCTTGACACGATAGGCCACGAACTTGGAATGACGGAACTCCTCGGAGAACACAACTGTATCAACGGCAAAGGTCATGTCCGTATCTAAGATTTCCTCCCAGTGTACGCGCTTTATATTGTCGTACACATCATCAGGTGTCGAAGCCTCGAACGAATCTATGCACTTCAGTATGCGCAACGCCGTACGCAAGCAGAAATTTGCACGGTACATCATCTCCTTGTCTCCACTGAAGGAAACCATGCGGCGTCCTATGGCTATGTCGTTAGCTCCAAGCTCCGTAAGTTCTTCTGCCAGAACTTCCTCCAGCCCGGGCAAGGTCTTTGCTATCAGCTGATATGTCTCCATTTTCCTTTTAGTTTCTTTTTCTTTCTCCCAGATAAAAAGTAAAACAGGGCTGAATCCTCGAAAGGTTTCAGCCCTGTCTTCTATCTTTTACTTCTGTCAGCACGCTTAAGCCAGAGCATTGACGTGCTTAGAAACGCTGCTCTTCAAGTTTGCAGCTTTGTTCTTGTGAATAATGTTGCGGGCAGCCAGCTTATCAAGCATCTTCTGTACTTTCGGCAGAAGTTCCGTGGCTGCAGCCTTGTCAGTCGTAGCGCGGAGCTTACGAACTGCATTACGCATAGTCTTTGCGTAATATCTGTTGTGCAGTCTGCGGGTTTCCGTCTGACGAATGCGCTTCAAAGATGATTTGTGGTTTGCCATTTCTTTCTGTGTTTGTTTTGTTGTAGCCTATAGCAGAGTCGAACTGCTCTTTAGAGAATGAAAATCTCTCGTCCTAACCGATAGACGAATAGGCCCCTTGCAACTTTTACGCCTTTCAACTCACCTCAAAAATGAACGCGGCGCTCAATTGCGGGTGCAAAAGTACTGCAAACTTTTTAATTGCCAAAACTTTTCAGTACTTTTTTGCTTTAGCGTACCCTTTTTATGCTACATGTCTGCTGTTTTACACTGCTATACTAACAACTGTTCCTCTGGCGAACCGCCTCAAAAAGCAAAATTGCGGTACTTACGGAAACGTTTAGCGAGTCTAAACGTCCTAACATCGGAATACGAATATGGCGATCTGCTGCATCGCGCCATACCTGCGTCAAACCAGTACTCTCGGTTCCCATCACCAAGGCTGTAGCTACTTTCATATCAACATCGTAATATAAAGATGAGTCCTGAAGCTGTGCCGTCAGTATCTGAACGCCCTTATCTTTCAGGAATCTAATGCACTCCTCCGAAGTACAAGCCACCGTTGGTACTGTAAAACACGCGCCAATCGAACTCCTGATTAGATTTGGATTATATAGGTCGGTCAGCGGATCGCAGACTATAACAGCATCTGCGCCCGCAGCATCGGCAGAACGAAGTATCGCACCCAAGTTTCCAGGTTTCTCCACACGTTCAAGCACTACGAGCAGAGATTTTTCACTCAGCTTCAAGTCTTGGAGCCCATGCTTCCGTTCCTGCACCAACGCCATAATGCCCTCCGTGCTTTCGCGATAGGCAATCTTTTCGTAAACGTATGGCGATACTTCCACCCGTTCCCTACATGGTATGCGTTCTACAAAAGAAACTTCGTTGAGAAGTTCGCGACAAAACAAGACGGTATCAACCTCATATCCAGCCTCTATCAGATGTCCGAGTTCGCGACGACCTTCCACGACAAACAATCCTTCACGACGACGCTCGGAAGATTTCTGCTGCAATGCCAACACACGCTTCACACGCCCATTTTGGACGCTCGTTATCACTTCGTTCATATCTTTATTCTCCACATTTTGACGCACAAAGATACACATTCCAAGCCACTCAGCAAAACTTTGCCCACAAGATATACTCCGAATGCTCTGAAAAGCTGAAGCTTACACAACACAAAAAGTCCTCCCCAAGCCTTGCGGCCCAGGGAGGACATGGATAAAAAGATGGCAGCTACCTACTCTCCCGTCTTGTGGACAGTACCATCGGCGCAACCGGGCTTAACTTCTCTGTTCGG
>ONWB01000108.1 GCA_900321445.1 uncultured Prevotellaceae bacterium
CACGTTCTGCTGCTTCTCCGCGGTATTCTCAAGCTCATTTTTAGGTTTTACAAAAGCAAAAAAATCCATTTCTTTCAACTCCGGGTAGAAAGATCGGCGGCACCGACATATCTCGGCAGCCCGCGTCATTCTGCGTGTTTAATTTTTACGTTCCTATTCTCTGCCAAATGTCAGCGTTGGTAGTTTAGCAAATACAAATCGGGTGCGGGTGTCCCGCCCGCAATTATTCATTATTCTTTATTATTTTCTGCCGCTCTTCTCTTCTCAAACTCCTGCATGCAAGCTACGAGGGCTTCAACGTCCTCGATTGTGCAGGCGTTGTAGAGAGATGCGCGGAAGCCACCTACGGAGCGGTGGCCCTTGATGCCGACCATGCCGCGTTCCTTTGCGAACTCCATGAACTCGTTCTGCAGCTCTTCGTATCCAGGAGCCATCACCCAGCAATGGTTCATGATGGAGCGGTCCTCCTTGTTTGTGACAGTACCTACGAACATGCGGTTGCGGTCAATCTCCTCGTAGAGCATATTTGACTTCTTCACGTTGAGCGCGTTCATAGCCTCGAGGCCGCCTACGGTGTTCTTTATCCAGCTGAGCGTCTCGTGCATGACGAAGATGGGAAGTACGGGAGGCGTGTTGAACATGGAGATGTTGCGAGCCTCCTCGGCGGCGTGCGTGCGGTAGTCTATCATCGTGGGAAGCGGATTCATGTAGGGGCGGTCGCCAATCTGTCCGAGGATGTCCTTGCGAACGATTACGAATGTGACGCCTGCGGGGCCCACGTTCTTCTGAGCGCCACCATAGATGAGGCCGTATTTCGTCACGTCAACGGGGCGGCTCATGATGTCTGAGGACATGTCGGCAACGAGCATGACTCCATTGCACTCTTCAGCCGTGAAGTCCTTGCGAATCTCCGTGCCGTAGATGGTGTTGTTGGTCGTGATGTGGAAATAGTCGGCGTCTGCAGGCACCTGCCAGCCTGTCGGGATGTAGCTGTAGGTCTTGTCCTCGGAAGAAGCGATGATGTCCACCTCGCCGAAGTTCTTTGCTTCCTTAGCGGCCTTCTTTGCCCAAACGCCTGTCTGGAGATATGCTGCCTTCTTCTTCATAAGGTTTGCGGGCAGCATGAAGAACTGCGTGCTTGCACCACCTCCGAGGAAGAGGACTTCGTAAGTGTCGGGAATGCCAAGCAGGTCGCGCCAGAGCTGACGTGTCTCCGCCATCAGGCGCTCCCATCCAGGTGTACGGTGTGAGATTTCCATCAGGCCGATGCCCGTGTTGTCGAAATCGCGAATTGCATTGATAGTTGACTCTACGGCTTCCTTTGGAAGTACGCATGGTCCGGCATTGAAATTGTACTTTTTCATTGCTTGTTTTTTAGGGTTAGTTTAATTGATATTGTGTTAAGTTGTTTCTTTCAGAAATGTTTTTCGCAGCAAAAATAAAGAAAACGCTTCATACAAGCAAGTGTTTTCACGAAATTCAACTCACGTTTCGCAACTTTATTCGCGAAACCCTCGTTTTCAGGCGAAAAAGCCTCTTGCCGCACCCTCCGCACCGCGCCCTCCGCACCTAAATAGCCAACGAAATGCCTTCAACTTGACGCTGGAAGCGAACGAAGGGGATTCAAACTCAGACGAAACGTCGCGCAAGATGCCTTCACGTCCATAAACCACAAGCGTGAGATGATTATCCCACGTCTGTGGTTTTTTCATCCCACAAGCGTGGTTTTTTCGTCCCACGCTTGTGGTTTATGAAAATAATGCGTAAATTTGTGGCCCTAAAAGGCAGAAGTCCCTCGACTAAAAACCTCGAAAGGAGGCACTCTGAGCCTTAAAGTAAGACGATAATACGCATTTATAACAACTTAATACATAAAACTATAGAACTATGGCTATCAACTATGACTTTTACTCCACAAAGGGGTTGAAGGGTGCAAAGAACGACGTCCACGTTCGCCCCATTTCTGGTCAGACGACGCAGACGGACGACCTGGCTCGCCGCATCGAAAAGGGCACGACCGCTACGAGTGCCGACATCAAGCTTGTCCTCACGGCGCTCTCCTCAGCCGTCGTCAACGAACTGCTATCTGGCAACCGCGTACACATCGACGGGCTGGGATATTTCTCCATCTCAATCAATGGAAACATCACTCGCGACAAGAACGGAAAGCTCCGCCTTCAGGACGCAAGCGTGAAGGACGTGCTCTTCCAGCCCGAACGCGCCTTGAAAGCAAAGCTGGCAGACGCACGATTCACACGTTCCCAGCATCTTGGGCGCAAGTCGAAGCCGGCAGAAGAGTCGCGCATCGAAGAAGCTCTGCAGGAGTTGGGACGCGACGGCGCAGTATTCTCCAGCGCACAGTTCCGCGAGCGCCTCGGCCTGACAGCCTCGACGGCAAACCGCATCCTGCATCGTCTGCGTGAGGAAGGCCGCGTCGAAAACATCGGCACGCGAAACAGCCTTATGCTTAGGCTCACGGGAGAATAGCAGAGACAATCCCGCGCACTCAGTTTTTTCAATCACGATTACCAATTATATTATAATAATTGTGTATCTTCGCGCCGCGAAATTAAACAAATCATCATAAATGGAACAAACTATCAGACTACGCAAAGGCCTCGACCTCCACTTAGAGGGTGAGGCTGAGAAAGTTGTGCGTAAGCTGACCGACCTGCGCGAGGTGGCCGTGCGTCCTACGGACTTCACAGGACTCACGCCCAAGCTCCTCGTTCGCGAAGGCGACGAGGTCGTTGCAGGTCAGGCCTTGCTGACGGACAAACAGACGGAGCGCGTCAACATCCCCTCCCCCATCAGCGGAAGAGTGAAGGCTGTCGTGCGCGGCGACCGTCGCAAACTGCTGAGAGTTGTCGTAGAAAGCGCAAAAGCCTCCGAAGGAGCGAAATCCGAGGAGCCCAAGTCCGCAGGAGCCTCCCTCGTCGAGCGCCTATGCGGCGCAGGCCTCTTCTGCTTCGTGCGCCAGCGCCCCTACGACGTCATCGCATCCCCCGACGACAAGCCAAAAGCCATCTTCGTATCAGCATTCTCGAAGATGCCGCTTGCTGCCGACAAGGCATTCACGCTCGAAGGCGAGGAAGAGCGCTTCGCCGCTGCGCTTAAGGCACTTACGGAGATTGCCCCCGTATATGTCGGCGTGCCTTCCTCAGACTATCTACCTATGCTGCGCTCCGAGGGCGACCTCCACGTAAACGTATTCGAAGGCCCCAACCCCAGCGGCAACGTAGGCGTGCAGATTAACCACGTCTGCCCTGTAAACAAAGGTGAAATCGTGTGGACGCTCGCACCTCAGCACGTACTCTTCATCGGCAGGTGGCTCGAGACCGGGAAAGTTGACTTGCGCGTAAGAGTGGCAGTTGCAGGTTCCGAGGCAAAAGAGCCCCAATACATAGACACACTGCTCGGAGCCCCGCTGAAAGAGCTTGTCGGCAACGTCGGCGACCACACCCGCGTCATCAACGGCAACCCGCTCGTGGGCGAAAAGGTTTCCGCCGACGACTACCTTGCAGCCTTTGCAAGCGAAGTGTGCCTGCTGCCAGAGGGCGACGACGTACACGAAGCCTTCGGCTGGATTATGCCACGCTTGAAGCAGCACAGCACGAGCCGCTCGTACCTCTCGTGGCTTATGCCTGGCAAGAAGTTTGCCCCCGACTGCCGCATAAAGGGCGGACAGCGCCACATGATAATGTCGGGCGAATACGACCGCGTATTCCCAATGGACATCTACGCCGGATACCTCGTCAAGGCTATCATCACAGGCGACATCGACCGCCAGGAAGCACTCGGCATCTATGAAGTGGCTCCCGAGGACTTCGCCGTAGCAGAATACGTGGACAGCTCGAAACTTGAACTCCAGCGCATCGTACGCGAAGGACTGGACATATTAAGAAAGGAGAACGCATAATGTTACAAAAGATATTTGACAAACTTCGTCCGAACTTCGAAGAGGGCGGCAAGCTGCACGCATTCCGCTCCGTCTTTGAGGGATTCGAGACATTTGCGCTCGTGCCCAACGAGACCTCCCGTTCGGGCGTAAGCATACACGACGCGATAGACTCGAAGCGCATCATGAGCTTCGTCGTCATCGCCCTGCTGCCGGCGCTCCTGTTCGGCATGTATAACATCGGCTACCAGAACGCCGCCGTCGTAGGCAAACTTGCAGAGACGGGCTGCTGGGAAATGTTCCTGTACGGCTTCTGCGTCATGCTTCCAAAGATTGTCGTGAGCTATCTCGTAGGTCTCGGCATCGAGTTCACGGTAGCACAGTGGAAGAAAGAGGAAATCAACGAAGGATACCTTGTCACGGGTCTCCTCATCCCCATGATTCTCCCCGTCGGCACTCCGCTATGGATGCTCGCCATCGCCGTAGCCTTCAGCGTAATCTTCGCAAAGGAAGTATTCGGCGGCACGGGCATGAACATCTTCAACCCCGCCCTTGTGGCGCGCGCCTTCCTCTTCTTCGCCTATCCGACGAAGATGTCTGGCGACAACGTGTGGCTCTCGAAGGACACGTGGTTCGGTCTCGGCTATGAGATTCCCGACACGCTGACGATGGCAACGCCCCTCGGCGAAGCAGCCTCTGGCGCCACCTCCAACATGAGCTTTGCCGACATGATGGTAGGCCTTATGCCTGGCAGCGTTGGCGAGACGAGCGTCTATGCAATCCTCATCGGCGCGGCAATCCTGCTCATCACGGGTATCGCCTCGTGGAAGACGATGCTCAGCGTGTTCGTGGGCGGCGGCATTGTAGCCTGGCTCTTCAACATTGGCGGTATGGACAACGCCGTAGCCAACATCCCCTGGTACGAGCACCTCGCCCTCGGCGGCTTCTGCTTCGGCGCCGTATTCATGGCAACAGACCCAGTAACGAGCGCACGCACAGAGACGGGCAAATACTTCTACGGATTCCTGATTGGCGCACTCGCCATCACCATCCGCGTAATGAACCCGGGCTATCCTGAAGGCATGATGCTCGCAATCCTCTTCATGAACATGTTTGCTCCGCTCATCGACTGGTGTGTTGTGGAGAGTAATATCAAGAAACGCGCTAAGAGACTTGCACAATAAAGCTATGAAACTGAACACAAACAGCAACACATACACGATGCTCTACGCAACGGGAGTTGTGGTGATAGTAGCATTCCTCTTGGCATTCGCCTACGCAGCACTTAAAGACCGCAGCGACGCCAACGAGCGTATCGACAAAAAGCAGCAGATACTTGCCGCGCTGAACATCCGCAACCTCGACAAGTCCGACGTGGAGGCAAAATACAAGGAAGTCGTCATGCAGGACAAGGTTGTAGATGCACAGGGCAACGTCAAGGACGAAGGCACAGACAAGGACAAGGCAGGCTTCACCATCGACCGCAAGGACATCGGTGCAGATAACCTCCCCATCTACATCTGCGAGGTTGACGGCAAGAAGAAATTCGTGCTCCCCATGGTTGGTAAAGGCCTTTGGGGCGGCATCTGGGGCTTTGTAGCCCTCGACGACGACGGCCAGACAGTCTTTGGCTCGTACTTCTCACACGAAAGCGAGACGGCAGGCCTTGGTTCGCTCATCAAGGAGCAGAAGTTCCAAGACGCCTTTGTCGGCAAGCAGGCATACTCCGCTGACGGCAACGCCGCGCTGAAGGTTGTAAAAAGCGGTGCTGTGCAGGATGCCGAACACGAAGTGGACGGCATCACAGGCGCTACGCTTACGTCCAACGGCGTTCGCGACATGATTACGGAATACTTGAGTCTTTATAAAACTTATCTAAGCAAGAAGTAAGAAGATGGACGCAAAACTCAAACAAGCCTTTACCGAACCGCTGAGCCTGAACAATCCCATTCTGGCACAGGTGCTCGGTATATGCTCCGCTCTTGCTGTCACGGCACAGTTGGAGCCTGCCATCGTGATGGGACTCTCTGTCACCGTCATCATGGCTTTCAGCAATCTGATTATATCCCTCATCCGCAAGACCATACCCAACCGAATACGCATCATCATACAGCTGGTAGTCGTGGCCGCGCTGGTAACTATTGTCAGCATGGTTCTCAAGGCCTTCCTCTACGATGTCAGCGTGCAGCTGAGCGTCTATGTCGGACTGATTATCACAAACTGCATCCTGATGGGCCGTCTCGAAGCCTTCGCGATGTCAAATGGTCCCGTGGCCTCGCTGCTCGATGGTATCGGCAGCGGACTTGGCTACGCTTGGATTCTCGTCGTTGTGGGTGCCGTACGTGAATTCCTTGGCAACGGCTCGCTCCTCGGCTTCCAGATTATCCCTCCTGCCGCCTACGAAGCCGGATATGTGAACAACGGCATGATGACGATGCCCGCAATGGCACTCATCATCGTAGGTTGCGTAATATGGGTTCACAGAGCTGTAACTGATAAAAAGTAAAGAACCATGGAACACTTTTTCAGTCTATTCGTCCGCAGCATTTTCGTGGACAACATGATATTTGCTTTCTTCCTGGGTATGTGCTCATACCTGGCAGTCAGCAAGAACGTTAAGACATCGTTCGGATTGGGAGTAGCCGTCATCTTCGTGCTTCTCGTCACGGTACCTGTGAACTACGCCATGCAGACCTACGTGCTCGCCCCCGACGCACTCGTGCCGGGCGTTGACCTCTCCTTCCTCGCCTTCATACTGTTCATCGCCGTCATTGCCGGCATCGTGCAGCTTGTGGAGATGATAGTAGAGCGTTTCTCCCCGAGCCTTTATGCTGCACTCGGCATCTTCCTTCCGCTCATCGCAGTCAACTGCGCCATCATGGGAGCTTCGCTCTTCATGCAGCAGCGCATACAGATGGACCCTGCCACCAGCACGCAAGCCATCGGCGGATTTGGCGATGCCTTCGCCTACGCCCTTGGTAGCGGTATCGGCTGGCTGATGGCCATCGTAGCCCTGGCAGCTATCCGCGAGAAGATGGCATATACCAACGTGCCCAAGCCCCTGCAGGGTCTCGGCATTACGTTTATCACCGTAGGACTCATGGCCATGGCATTCATGTGCTTCAGCGGACTTAACATCTAACACCACGACCACTATGACACAACTTATCTTAACAAGCATCGGCGTTTTCCTCGCCATCATTCTCGTGCTGGTGGTCATCCTGTTGGTTGCCAAGCGCTACCTCATGCCCAGCGGAAACGTTACAGTAAAAGTCAACGACAAGGAGTCCGTCGTTCCCCAAGGCGGCACACTCCTCGCCACTCTTGCCGACCAGGGCGTACACCTCCCCTCTGCCTGCGGTGGTAAGGGCTCTTGCGGACAATGCAAGTGCCAAGTGCCTGAAGGCGGTGGCGAAATCCTCGACTCCG
>ONWB01000109.1 GCA_900321445.1 uncultured Prevotellaceae bacterium
ACTTCGCCCGCCAGCACCCCGACCTCCACTTCTTCGTCACGCGCATCGGCTGCGGCATCGCAGGCTTCGACGATGCCGACATCGCGCCGCTTTTCCGCGACGCTATGCCGCTCAAGAACGTCGCCCTTCCCCGCACATTCTGGCTCGAACTGAACGAATATTGATGCACGCGGGGCGTCATCTTTCGCCCCGAACGCATTTTTTGCTCCCTGCGAACTCCAGCAACTTAAATACGGTTTTTCCTGAGAATGGATGCAGAATAACAATACTAAATCAAAATCCCTAAATACAACCGTTTTTCTTCTATTTTACGCAGAGTATCAGGCGATTAGCCCCAGCAATCTTGCGCCAAGCTCGCAAATCTGGGTGCAAGATGGGTGCAAGATGGGTGCAAGATGGGTGCAAGATAAATTAGCCTAACTTGCTGAAAATCAATAATGGGTGCAAGAAGTGCAAGATCTTGGCGCGTTTTCTTGTATATAATTTTGCAAATAAAGTTGTGGGAGTTGGAGGGGAGTAAATGTTCGGTACTTGTAGTGAAGGCCGGAATCGTGACGGAGGCAAATGCAACCCAAGAATACACGGTATCTAATACTTCTTTCTTTTTCAGAAAGTAATTCTCTTCCGATTGAAAAAGGTTGACTTTGGTGGTACTCTCGGAGGCTCTTTTGCAGGACACTGAATGTATATAACAAAACAAAAGCGCAGCTCCGAAGAGTTGCGCTTTGTTTGTGTGTGCTGGGTGTAGATTATTTCTTCACCTTTGCCACGATGGCCTTGAAAGCCTGGGGGTTGTTGACAGCGAGGTCAGCAAGCACCTTGCGGTTGATCTGGATGCCAGCCTTGTTGAGGCCGCCCATGAGCTGTGAGTAGCTTACGCCTTCGAGGCGTGCAGCGGCGTTGATGCGCTGAATCCAAAGAGCGCGGAAGTTGCGCTTCTTGTTGCGACGATCGCGGAATGCGTATGTAAGACCTTTCTCCCAAGTGTTCTTGGCAACGGTCCAAACGTTTTTGCGGGCTCCGTAGTAGCCACGCGTCAGCTTCAGAATTCTTTTTCTCTTTGCACGTGAAGCCACGTGATTGACTGATCTTGGCATAGTTTCTTAAATTTTAAGATTAACGGCGGCAGAGGAGCTCGCGCACTTGTTTAACATTTGTCTTGTCGAGAATAGCAACGTGGTCGAGGTTGCGCTTCTGTTTCTTAGTCTTCTTCGTCAGAATGTGACTGTGATAAGCGTGACGACGCTTAATCTTACCCGTTCCGGTAAGAGCGAATCTTTTTTTGGCACCGGAATTAGTTTTAACTTTTGGCATTTTCTTTTGTTTGTTTTGTTGTTATTAAATAGCGGCTGCGCGTAATACCAAGCGCAGATGCGCATTTTTCTGTTTTGTGTGGCGTCTTAGAATTCGTCGCCTTCCACCCAGGGACCTTTGTACTCCTTTGGCGCTTTCTGCTGCGGAGCTTTCTTTTCCTTTACGGGTGCTGCCTTTTCTTCTTCGGGCTGCTCCTGCTTCTTCTGTGCTACCTTCTTTGGAGCGAGGAAGAGGAACATGCGCTTTCCTTCCAGCTTCGGCATTTGTTCAACCTTGCCATATTCTTCGAGGTCGTTGGCAAAGCGCAGGAGCAGGACTTCGCCTTGTTCCTTGAAGAGGATGCTGCGCCCACGGAAGAAGACGTAAGCCTTCACCTTGTTGCCTTCGGAGAGGAACTCCTTGGCGTGCTTGAGCTTGAAGTCGTAGTCGTGCTCGTCGGTTTGAGGCCCGAAACGAATTTCCTTGACTTCTATCTTTACTTGCTTAGCCTTAAGCTCCTTCTGGTGCTTTTTCTGCTGGTATATAAACTTTGAATAGTCTATGATACGGCATACTGGCGGCTGCGCGTTTGGAGAAATTTCAACGAGGTCAAGTCCTTGATCCTCTGCCATTTGTAGTGCTTCGCGTGTAGGTAGTACCTGCGACTCTATTCCGTCGCCGACGATTCTCACTTCGGGCACTCTGATTTGGCGTCCTACGCGATAGAGCATTTTCTTGTTGTCGTTCTTCAATTTCGGTGTAAAGATAGGTGTTTCTGATTTTTGCGGCGCAAAATTAGGGAATTTATTCCATACAAAAAACTAATTCTCAATTTTTTTGCTGCTTTATGCTGATAAATCTTGAAGTTTGCGGAAAATAAAGAGGCTTAATGGGCAAACAATATCAAAAAAGCTGCGCCACGGGAGATTTTCCTGCGGCGCAGCCTGTGATATGGTCGGAGTAATCTGAGAACTCGAAGAACTCGGAGAACTCAGATTTCTCTGAGAAGTCGATTAGTTATATTGCTCTGTCATTTCGCGCACTTCGTCGTTTACCTTCTGCGCGAATTCGGCTACGGACATGCTTCCCTGGTCGCCTTCGCCCTGCTTGCGTACGCTGACGGCACCTTCGGCAGCTTCCTTCTCGCCGACGATGAGCAGATAGGGGATGTGCTTCATCTCGTTGTCGCGAATCTTGCGGCCAATCTTCTCGGAGCGGTCGTCGACGATGGCGCGAACACCCATGTTCTCTAGCTGCTGCTTCACCTGAAGTGCATAGTCGTTGAACTTGTCGGAGATGGGGAGCAGCACGCACTGGTCGGGCGTGAGCCAGAGGGGGAAGTGGCCTGCGGTGTGCTCGATGAGCACAGCCACGAAGCGTTCCATCGATCCGAAGGGTGCGCGGTGAATCATGACGGGACGGTGCTTCTTGTTGTCCTCGCCCGTGTATTCAAGTTGGAAGCGCTCGGGCAGGTTGTAGTCCACCTGAATGGTTCCGAGCTGCCAACGGCGTCCGAGGGCGTCCTTCACCATAAAGTCGAGCTTCGGGCCGTAGAAAGCGGCTTCGCCGTACTCAACGCGTGCGGGAAGTCCCTTCTCCTCGCAGGCTTCGATGATGGCGCGCTCTGCCTTCTCCCAGTTCTCGTCGGTGCCGATGTACTTGTCGCGGTTCACCTGGTCGCGCAGGGAAATCTGAGCTTCGAAGTTCTCGAACTTCAGGGCGCGGAAGATAATCATGATGATGTCCATCACGCGCATAAATTCGCCCTTCACCTGGTCGGGGCGGCAGAAGATGTGGGCGTCGTCCTGCGTAAAGCCGCGAACTCGCGTCAGTCCGTGGAGTTCGCCGCTCTGCTCGTAGCGATATACGGTGCCGAACTCTGCGAGGCGCAGCGGGAGGTCCTTATATGAACGGGGCTTCCATGCGTAGATAGCACAGTGGTGGGGGCAGTTCATGGGCTTGAGCAGATACTCTTCGCCTTCTTCGGGCGTATGTATGGGTTGGAACGAGTCTTTGCCGTACTTTGCGTAGTGGCCGCTGGTGACGTAGAGCGTCTTCGAGCCGATGTGCGGCGTCATCACCTGCTGGTAGCCGTAGCGCTTCTGGATTTTCTTCAGGAAGTCCTCGAGCTGCAGGCGCAGCATAGTACCCTTCGGGAGCCACATGGGGAGTCCCTTGCCGACCATTTCGGAGAACATGAACAGTTCAAGCTCCTTGCCTATCTTGCGGTGGTCGCGGCGCTTAGCTTCTTCGAGCAGAAGGAGATACTCGTCGAGGAGTTTCTTCTTGGGGAAGGAGATGCCATATACTCGCGTCATCTGCGGGCGCTTCTCGTCGCCGCGCCAGTAGGCAGAGCTTACAGCCATCACCTTCACCGCCTTGATGGGAGCCGTAGTCATGAGGTGCGGGCCTCGGCAGAGGTCGGTGTAGGCGCCCTGTGTGTATGTTGTGATGGTTCCGTCCTCGAGGTCGGCGATGAGTTCGTTCTTGTAGGTCTGACCGCGGTCGCCGAAGAACTTCAGGGCGTCCTGCTTGCCAATCTCCTCGCGCACAAGAGCTTCCTTGCGCTGTACGAGCTCCTGCATCTTCTTTTCAATCTTCTCGAAGTCTTCTTCGCGTATGACAACGCCCTCGGGAGGCATCACGTCGTAGTAGAAACCGTTCTCGATGGCAGGTCCTATACCGAACTGCGTGCCTGGCCATAGTTCCTGCATAGCTTCTGCCATAAGGTGTGCGGATGTGTGCCAGAAGGCATGCTTACCTTCTGCATCGTCCCATTTCAACAGGGCAACACTTGCGTCCTCGCAGATGGGGCGGTTGAGTTCTGTAGTCTCGCCGTTTACGGAGCATGCGAGAACTTCGCGTGCAAGTGACGGCGAGATACTTTCAGCAATCTGTAGGCCCGTAACGCCGCTTTCATACTCGCGTACCGAGCCGTTGGGAAGTGTGATTTTTATCATAATATAAGTTTATATGCTCAGCATTGAACGCGCAAAGGTACACATTTTATTAAAAAAGCAAGTCCTATTGCGCTAAATTCTGTTTCAACTCACGCAAAAGCGGACGTATCTTGTCGGCGGCATCGTAGCCCATCTGGTACATTTCGTCCGTTGCTTGCTGTGTGAAGTCGAAGGGACCGTAGTTGCCAAGTGAGGGGTTGATATAGATGTCGGCAGCTTTTTTGTTTGTGTTATATTTGTCGCCACCGAGCAAACCCGTTACGGCGTTCCACAATACGTCGAAGAGTCCCAGCGAGGGCTCGTCGGCTGCATCTTCGCGACGCAAATCTACCTGGCTCAAATCGACTCCGATGACGATGTCGGCACCCATGTCGCGGCACACGTCAACGGGGAAGTTGTTGCGCGCACCACCATCGACGAGAATGTATTCGCCCCACGCGACAGGTTCGAAGAGGGCAGGTATGCTCATGCTTGCCCGCATTGCGTCGGCGAGGGTGCCGCGCGAGATTATGACTTCACGCCCGCTCTTCATGTCGGCGGCAACGGCGCGGAAGGGAATGGGAAGCTTGTCGAAGTCTTTCTTCTTGCGATACTTGTGCGTAAGGCGCGAGAAGAAGTCGTGTATCATAGTGCCTCGCACGAAGCCGCGTTGCCAGAAGGGGCGTGTGGCAAGTTCGCCGTCGCGCTGTAGGGCTTGGCCGAACTTCTCTGTAGCCATAGGTATGGAGCCCGAGGCTGTTAGCCAGTCGTAGCCGTCCTCGCTATGGAACCATCCGTCGCTCAGGAGCTCTGCCCAGTCGGCATCGTGGAAGAGGCTGCGCAGCGAGTCGGCAGAGTAGCCTATGGCATAGAGGCCGCCGACGATAGAGCCGATGCTCGTGCCTGCGATTAAGTCGGGACGTATGCCTTCCTCCTCAAGCACTTTGAGTACGCCAACTTCGGCTGCGCCTTTTGCTCCACCTCCTCCAAGCGCGAGACCTATGCGCGGGCGTTGGGCGTAGAGGCTCAGCGAGGAACATACGAGGAGTAGTATTATACTCGGGATAATCTTTCTCATTATATAATAATGTGTGGGTGGTTTTTATTCTTTTTCTTCGTTCACGCCGTATCCGAAGAGGGCGAAGTCTCCTTTCAGCGGGTCGTCGGGGAATACTTCTGCGAGCGCACTTGTAAGCTTTCGTGCTGCCGACATCGATGCTGTGCGGCTTTGCATGAGCCCGAGGCGCAACGACTGTCTGAGAACGTGCGTGTCGAGGGGCATGATGAGCGACTTGCGGCTGATGTGCTTGCTCCATAGTCCGATGTCAACAGGTGAGCCGTCACGCACCATCCATCTCAGGAACATACACATACGCTTGCATGCGGAGGTGGTGTCGTGTGGTATGATGCCCGAAGCGCCTTCTTGTGCGAAATACCTGCAGAGCGCGCTTATGGCGGAGAGGGCGTCTGTAGCGTTGCGCTCTACGAATATCCCCATCGTGCCGTATTCGTTCAGCATCTTCCTTTGAGCTTGTAAGAGATTGCGTATGTCGCCGACAGTATGGAGGCGGTAGAAGCAGGCTTTGTCGTCAGTGGGCAGTGCGTCCTCGAAGGCGCCTTCGGCAACCCACCGATATGGCTCTCCCTCGGACTGTGTGCGCAGCCATTCAATCTTGGGCAAGAACTGTTTCCGACTTCCGTAGCTCAGGCATGATGCAAAGAATCCCATCACCTCTTGGTTTTCGGCGCCTTTTACCTGATGCATAAACCACGAAGGGTCCCCATTAAGGAACCCTCTCGTTTCGTATTTCTCAGCATAGCCGATGAGGAGCTTTCTCGTCTCGTCGCTAAGCTGTGTCGTTCGTTTGTTCACTCCTTGCTTGTGTGTTAGCGTCGTGTGCGGATGTGGAACGTCTTTGCCGTGTAGGCGTAGCGTCCAGTGCCGAACGTGATGGTGAATACAGCGTCGCCGTTGCGCAGGCGTCTGTTGGCACGTACAACAGCCTTGTACCTGACGCCCTGCCCGGGAGATAGCGTGCTGATGATGGCTATGGGCGAAACGCTGATGCGGCGGTCGCTGACGCTGATGCGCGGTGCGATGTTGTGGAGCGTGTTGCGTCCGCGATTTCTGAGTTCGAAGGTGATGAATGCCTCCTCGTTGGAGTCGAGAGAGCGGTTGCCGTTGCGATCCTTGAACTGCAGGTTCATGACTTCCAACTCTGCCCATTCGTTCACGCTTTCGTAGTCGTAGTATTCGCTGCGCCCATAGCTGATGGAGTTGTCGTAATAGTAGCCGTCGTCGCGGGGCGAGCTGTATTGCTCGTTGTAGCGTTCTGCTTGCTTCTTTTCTGCTTTGCTTGCTACGACGGCACCTGCTACGCCTCCAGCCACCATTCCGACGAGTGCACCTCGGTCATAGCCTTCGCCACCTCCGAGTATGCCGCCGATTGTGGAGCCAAAGAGGCCGCCCAGCGTGGAGCCGGTGGCGACGCCGTCGAACTGTCGGAAGGTGCAACTCGAGAGTAGTCCTGCGCAGAGCAGTAGGGTGAGAATCTTTTTCATGACGGTTGTGTATTATTTAGTTAAACTTTCAGATGCGTTTGTGCTGTCGGAGCTGTTGCTCCTTTACCATCTATGATGCTCAGCACGTCCAAAAGTTTAATTTACTTTACCGTGATGACGAGGTATTTGCTCATGCTCCAGAAGCGGTCGGGATTCGTGATGCGAAGGACATACTGGCCGTTGGAGTCCTTGTCGAGCGAGTAGGAGTCGGCGGGGTGTGATGTCATCAGCGTTGCGCTCTTGGAGTACAGCTTGATGGTTTTCGTCACGCGGTAGTCAATCTTCGTGAAGTAGTTGCGATTGAAGTCGGAGGCCTTCAGCACCTCTCCGTTCTTGAGAATGCGCTGTTCCTTGAGTTCCTTCTTCGTGCCGAATACGAAGTATGCCGTGTGGAGGTCCTGGTCCTGGCGCGCCAGCTGCTGGTTGTTCTGCTCGATAGTGCGCTGCTGCTGCTTGCTTGTCTCCGTCAGTTGTCCTACGTTCTGGTTCTGGTTTGTAATTTCGCGGTCCTGTTCGGCGATTCT
>ONWB01000112.1 GCA_900321445.1 uncultured Prevotellaceae bacterium
GTGCCTGTGAGTACAGCCGATGACAAGGGAACAGGCGGCAAGCTACACTGCACGCAGTATGAGGGCACGGTGATTGAGGAGACGGGGCTCATCAAGATGGACTTCCTCGGGCTGAAAAACCTCTCCATCATCAAGGAAGCCATCGAGAACATACGCGAAAGCCTCGGCATAGAGCTCGACATTGACCATATACCCATCGACGACCCCGCAACATACCGCCTCTTCAGCGACGGCAGCACCGTCGGCACATTCCAGTTTGAATCTGCTGGCATGCAGAAGCACCTTCGCGACTTGAAACCCTCGGCGCTCGGTGACCTTATAGCCATGAACGCACTGTATCGCCCAGGGCCTATGCAGTACATCCCCCAGTTCATACGCCGTAAGCGCGGCGATGAGCCCATAGAGTACGACCTCCCATGCATGGAGCGCTACTTGAAGGATACCTACGGCATCACGGTATATCAGGAGCAGGTGATGCTCTTGAGCCGCGAGATTGCAGGTTTTACACGCGGCGAGAGCGACACGCTGCGCAAGGCTATGGGTAAGAAGCTCAAGGACAAGCTTGACCACATGTACCCGAAGTTTATCGAAGGTGGAAAGAAAAATGGGCACGACCCCAAGAAACTCGATAAGATATGGAAGGACTGGGAGGCTTTCGCGTCCTATGCCTTCAACAAGAGCCACGCCGCCTGCTACGCGTGGATTGCTTACCAAACGGGATACCTGAAGGCAAACTTCCCCGCGCAGTACATGGCAGGTACGCTCAGTCGTAACCTCGCCAATATCACGGACATCACAAAATTCCTTGACGAGTGCAAGGTGATGGGCATACGCACGCTCGGCCCCGACATCAACGAGAGCCACATGAAGTTCTCCGTAAATTCCGAAGGCGACATACGCTTCGGGCTTGGCGGCATCAAGGGTGTAGGCTCGGCAGCGGTAGCACACGTGCTCGAGGAACGCGACAAAAACGGGCCGTATAAGAGTATCTATGATGTGTTTGAACGCATAAACTTCTCGCTTTGTAATCGCAAGACGCTGGAGAGTATGGCGCTGGCAGGCGTGTTCGACAGCCTGCAACCAAAGCGCGTTGTCTTCTTCTCGGCGCCGTCGAGCGGTCCGTGCGACACGTACCTCGACCAGCTCATGCGCTATGGTATGCAGTACCAGACGGACAAGCAGACGACTTCGAACTCCCTGTTCGGAGGCTTTGACATCGTAGAAATCGCAAAGCCGCAGCCGCCAACGGAGCTTCTGCAATGGAGCGACTTGGACACCCTGAACAAGGAGCGCGATGTTATAGGTATCTATATCTCCGGACATCCTCTCGACCGCTACAAGGTCGTGCTGAAGAAAGGCTGCAACATGCAGGCTACCCAGCTCGAGGATTTGTCGCCTTTCATGAATCGCGACGTGATGGTGGGCGGTATCGTGACTGATGTCAGGGTAGGACAGACGAAGAAGGGAAATCCCTACGGCATCGTGCGGCTCGAAGACTACAGCGGAAGCGGCGAACTGGCACTTTTCGGGCAGACATGGGCACAATGGAGCGGCTACTTGCAGCCCAACAATGCCGTGCTCGTCCGCGGACATGTTGCAGGCAGGAAGTTTGCCCCCGACCAGCCAGAGCTGAACATAAGCAGCGTGGAATTTCTCTCTGACCTTAGCGACACCTTCGTCAAGCGCCTGACAGTCCAGTTGCGTATCGATGAGTTCGACGAGCGCCTTGCCGACGAGATTTGTACTATGGTGGAGGAGCAGGACAAAGAGGGCGCTGAGCTCTACTTCGACGTCAAGGACTACGAGAACGATTTCAGCACCACCTTGCTCGCACACAAGCGCATAAGGTTCACGCCGCAATTCTTCGAATTCCTCGAAACGCATCCCGCGCTGACGTACAGGATAAACTAAGAATACCGTATGTCGCAGAAAACTAAAACGAAAAGCATGAAAATACGCATTTTGCTCCTTGCCACCATGATGCTGACAGCGTGTGGCACGAAGTTTGCCAAGCAAGAAGCAACTTCAGACGAAGTACAACCAACAGATTCAACAACCATAAACAAACAAAAGAACATGGAAAAAGTTATCAACGACAGCAACTACCAGGAGATTATCTCTCAGAACGCCCTCTGCGTTATTGACTTCTCAGCAGCATGGTGTGGCCCCTGCCGCCGCATCGCCCCCATCATCGAAGAACTTGCCGCCGAGTACGACGGACGCATCGAAATCTGCAAGTGCGATGTCGATGAGTCAGAAGAACTCGCTGGAAAGTACGGTGTACGAAACATCCCCTTCGTGGTATTCCTAAAGAATGGCGAGAAGGTTGACCACGTCGTAGGCGCAGCTCCGAAGGCTACCTTCGTGGAGAAGTGCGAAGCTCTGCTGAAATAATCCCATAAAGTGCAAAGCTTAATGGCAGCCGACGACGAACTTATGATGGATGCAGCCGACGACGCACGTGTCGTAGGCTATATCCGCACCCACATCCCGCAGGAGTTGCAGGAGCGTCTTAGCGACGAGACGCTGTACTACCTGCTCGATGTGCTCGTGGAATACTATGCCGACAGCGACCTGCTTGACGCAGAGCCCGACGACGAGGGATTTGTATCCATCGACGTCGATGCTATTGCCGAGGACATTGCGAAGATTGCTCACAAGGAAGGCTTCACCGACTTAACAGCCGAGGACATAGCCTTCGTTGTTGAGGCGCATCTCGACGCAGAAGGACAAGACGCATAGCAGTCGGGAGAACTATACGAAGCGTGGCGGGAAGGTTTGCCTTCTCGCCACGTTGCTATATGTGTATTTGTAGAAATAGCCTAAAGATTCTTCATGAAGAACTCGCTGATGCGGTAATATAGATGCAGGCGTGTACGTCCTCCCGTGAGGAAGTGGTTGCGGTTTGTATATATTTGCATGTCGAACTGCTTGCCTGCCTGCACGAGAGACTCGGTGTATTCCGTACAGTTGCGGTAGTGTACGTTGTCGTCGGCGGTGCCGTGTACGATTAGCAAGTTCCCCTGGAGCTTATTTGCGCGGCTGATGGGGTTCTCGGCATATCCGGAATTCTCCTTTGGCGTGCGCATGTAGCGTTCCGTATATACTGTGTCGTAATACTTCCAGTTTGTGGGTGCGGCCACTGCCACGCCCGCCTTGAAGACAGGCCTGCCCTCCGACATCGACATAAGCGTATTGAAGCCGCCGAAGGACCATCCCCAAATGCCGATGCGCTCCTTATCGACGTAGGGTAGGGTGCCGAGGTATATTGCAGCCTCCACCTGGTCGCGGGCTTCAAGTACGCCGAGGTTCAGGTACGTGCATTTCTCAAATTCTGCGCCTCGCGCCCCAGTTCCGCGCCCATCAACGCAAGCGAAGATGTAGCCCTGCTCGGCCATGTAGCTTTCGAAAAGTCCGCCGCCGACAAGTCCCATCCTCCACGAGTCAAGGGCTTCCTGCGAACCTGGCCCGCCGTACTGGTACATGATGACGGGGTATTTCTTCTCGGCGTTGAAGTCGCGCGGCAAAATCATCCATCCGTTCAGTTCCACGCCCTCCGACGTGGTGAATGAGAAGAAGCTCTTTTGTCCGCAAACGCGGTCGGTCTTCTCGCGAAGTGCGTTATTATCGACAAGAGTTTTGAGCGTTTTGCCCTTGTTGTCGCGCAGCGTCGTCACGTAGGGCACGCTGACGGAGGAAAAAACGTTCATGTGGTAGCGGAATCCCTCGGAGAATGTTGCGCTGTTGGTGCCCTTTTCCCTCGAGAGTTTACGCGCAGAGCCTTTCTTGTCGCACACAAATACGGCGCGGCGCATGGGGACTTCGTCAACGGCCTGATAGTACGTATTCCCTGTCTTCGGGTCGTAGCCGTAGAAGTCCGTGACGTCGTAGTCGCCGGCAGAGAGGCGGCGCTGTAGCGTGCCGTTTAGGTTGTAGAGGTACAGCTGGTCGTAGCCCGAGCGTCCGCTGGTCATGACGAAGCAGTCGGGGTAGAAGGTCAGGGCTGTATAGGCACTTTCGCGAAGATATTTGGAGTCGGTTTCGCGGAGTACGAGTGTTGCCTCGGCAGAGTGCGGGTTCACCATGTAAATGTCCATGCGGTCCTGATGGCGGTTGAGCGTGACGACGGCAATCTTGTCCTTGTCGCTGGTCATGCGTATGCAAGGGATGTAGCCTTCGTCGTCGAGTGGCACCTGCATGTTGCGCGTGGTGCCGCTCTCTATGTTGTAGCTCAGCACGCTGACGTCGGAGTTGCGGGCGCCTGCCACTGGGTATTTGTAGTCGTAGGTTCCGGGGTATTCGTCGTTGTCGCCGATTTCGGGACGTAGGCCTTTGTACATTTGCATGGAATAGACGGGCACCTTGCTCTCGTCGTAGCGCACCCAGCAGAGCATCTTCGAGTCGGCGGAGAAGCAGAAGCTACAATTTGTCGAGAACTCTTCTTCGTTCACCCAGTCGGGAGTGCCGTTGAGGACGTGGTTGAACTTGCCGTCCTGTGTCACCTGCGTCTCTTTGCCGTCTGCGAGGTTTACGACGAACATGTTGTTGCCTCGTGCGAAGGCAATCTTTGTGCCGTCGGGCGAGAACAGCGGAACCTGCTGCGCTCCGCCTTCGGAGAGCTTTGTAAATGTGCCGTCGGCAACGCTATATATATAATATTGTGCCGTGAAGCTACGACGATAGATGTAGCTCGTTTCCGTTTGTAGCAATATGCGGCTTTCGTCGGGCGACATCACGTAGTCGTCGATGCCGCTAAGTGCTACGGGGCCGCGTGCTGTGCTGACGTCGAACAATATGCCCACCTGTTCGCCCGTCTTGAAGCTGCGGCGGATGATGTGGCGGCGGTCGTCGGAGAGCTGCGTGTAGGTTTCGCCGTCCTTCATGGGTACAACGCCCCAGATGCGCTCGGCATAGTATTGTCCGCTCGTGATGTCCTCGAGCGTGATGAGTTTCTGCTGCTGTGCGGCGGCCATTATGGCGCTGAACAGTAGGCATGTAAGGAGGAAGATTTTGCGCTTCATGTGTAAAGATTGCTTGTTTCTGCGGCGAAGATAGGAATATTTCGCAAAATGTGCTACCTTTGCGAGCAAAAATTAGACACAATGATAAAACATCCTAACGTAGGCTGCTACGAATTTACTGTAGAGCCCTTTTCCGAAGATTTCACCAGCCGCATCTCATGGGCAAACATGGGCAACCTGATGCTTCGCTGCGCACAATATCATGCCGACAGCCATGACTTCGGCTTCGGTCCCTTGAGTCGTGAGCGCCTTTCGTGGGTATTTTCACGCCTGACAATACAACTCGACCGCCGTCCGCAAACGGGGGAGGAGTTCTTAATCTCCACGTGGGCGACGGGTGTGCAGCGCGGCTTCACGACACGTTTGTTCGAAGTTTCCGACCTCGATGGGCGTGCATACGGCTGGGGACACAGTATCTGGGCCCTCATCAATCTCGACACGCGGCAGCCCGACGACATGAGCCGCCTGCTCGAGGGCGGTTTCGGAAAGGCGCTTCTGCCTACGGAGGACTTCCCCCTCGGCAAACCTTCGCGCATACGTGTTACGGCGGAGGAACCTCTCTCCACGCGCAAGGTGCTATATACCGACCTCGACGTCAACGGTCACCTCAACAGCATACGCTCCATCGACATCCTTATGGATCAATTCCCAAAGGCTGATTTCGATGACGATAGGTTGCGACGCGTGGAAATGGCCTATGCCCACGAGGCCTTCTTCGGCGAGGAACTCGGCATCTTCCGCAATGCTCCTCTCGACGACGGCGACTCCCGCATCTACGACCTCGAAATGCGGCGTCCCGATGGGCTCCCCGCCGTGCGTGCAAGGCTCGAATTTCGTAACGACGCAGTTTGAACCATAGAGCTGCGGCCTCGAAACGCTTTTTTCCTGCGTTGAAAATGGATTTTCAGGCCTCCAAAAAAGTTTTTCGAGCCTTCAAAATCTGTTTTTCTGCGTCGAAAATCTATTTTCAGGCTTTGGAAAATATATGGTTAAGCATGCCGCAGTCATTAGCCCATACAATCAAGGTAGCTGATTGGGAGTGGAATGCTTCATTTCCTATCCCTTTTTCATGTTTCGATGAAAATATATATCAAAATAACGCAAAAAAGACCTGAAATCGCCCTCAAACTACCACAACTACCACATAACTACCACGCGTAACCATCTGATAATCAAAAGTGAGTGGTAGTGTGGTGGTTGTGGCGGATTATTTTGAAAAATACTTGCGCGCGAGAGGAGTGTTTCGTCCTGGATATGTTGATGCGTTATGCTTATGCGACAAAAAAGCCTGAGGCTCACATGCCCCAGGCTTAGGTATTCTGTAATAGTTGTTTCGATTAGAAGTTCAGGTAGAGACCAAAGCTCAGTTCCTGACCATCGAGGTTGAAGCCGAGACCAGAATTCTCCCAAACGAAGTCGCTGTCGCGATATCCGAGGAAACCTACGTGTGAAACGAAGGACAACTTCTCTGTCAGGTTCACAGCTACACCAGGCTTAACGCCGACTTGGAAGCTCTTGGGGTCGCCAGCAGCGTCGGAGGCATAGTATGCAAGACCGCCGTCAACGAAGAGGTTAACAGAACCAAACTTTGCAAACGTGTAACGTGCATAGGGAGCAAGTCCGAAGACGTTCTCTTTCGCGCCATTGTTGTAGTTGTTCTTGTAGCCAAGTTCGAGGCCTACTGCCCACTGGTCGTTCAGGTTGTAACCAACTTCGGGCTGTACGAAGAACGTCGTTTGGTTAGCATCCCAGTCGCGCCATGCGCCAACTTCACCACCTACATAGAGCTGAGCGTTCATTGCCATTGCACATACAGCGAAGGCAAAGGTTAGAAATAACTTTTTCATTTCTTTTGTGTTTTTGTTAAGTTAGACTTTGGGGAGGCTTTCGCCTCGTCCGTTTATTTACGCTGCAAAGATAGAATAAACTTTTTTAAACATACAAGAATTTTAACACAAAATTTGCGTTAAAAGTTGTATTTCGTAGTTTTTTCGCAAAAAAGTCGGCATTCACCTTACATAATGAGTGCCGACTTTTGT
>ONWB01000056.1:0-8977 GCA_900321445.1 uncultured Prevotellaceae bacterium
ATTGCGACCGCCGCGACTGTCTCCGTTGCCGCTTTGGAGCAGAATACCTGAAGGCTAAATCTTAGGAATTTCCTTTTATCAGATAACGCAAAAAAACATCGAATTCACCGAAGAAAAATGCCAACTACGCAATCCACAAAATCCAAGTTTGAACTACGTTTCAAAGTTCGCGACTACGAATGCGACCTCCAAGGAATCGTCAACAACGCAAACTACCAACACTATACCGAACACACACGCAACGAATTTCTGCGCACTCGTCTGGGAGGCATCGACGACTTCCACGCTCGCGGTATCGACACTGTAGTAGCGCGCCTCGAGATGCAATTTAAGCGACCGCTTCGCCCTGGCGACGAGTTTGTCTGCACGCTCAATGTCAGGAAAGAAGGCCTAAAATACTTGTTCGAGCAGGAGATTCTCCGCCTTCCAACTCGCGAACTCTGCGTCAAGGCCCTGACTACCGTGGTTTGTGTTGTGGACGGAAGGCTCGGAAAATGCGATGAATTGGACGTTTTATTATAGATTCCCGCACTATGGAGCAACAATACACACTTGCGCTCTATTTCCTTCAAGGCGCCAGCAGCCATACAGCGTTGAAAATCCTCGAGCATTACGGCTCCGCAAAAGCTTTCTTCGAGGACGATGCTCCCGCAGAGCCTAAGCTTCGCGAGCTACTCCCCCATCGTGCCGAGGCCCTGCGACGCGCTGGGGAGGAGATGGAATATTGTCAACAAAGCAACATCGAAGTAATCCCATACAATTCCCATTCCTTTCCACAAAGGCTGAAAGAATGTGCCGACGCCCCCATAGCCCTCTTCTATTGTGGGAATGCCGACCTCAACGCCAAGCATGTGCTCAGCATTGTCGGCACACGTCGCATTACAGAATACGGTCGCGACATCTGCCGCGAATTAATATGCGAACTCGCCGCCATGCTTCCTGACATTGTCGTTGTGAGCGGACTGGCTTACGGCGTTGATATTTGCGCCCACCGCGGAGCTCTTCAGAACAATATGCAGACTATCGGAGTTCTTGCCCATGGTCTCGACCGCATATACCCCGCCCATCATCGCGACACAGCTGCAAAAATGGTGCGACAGGGTGGGCTGCTCACAGAATACCCACGCTTTACGATACCCGAAAAGGGGAACTTCGTGCGTCGCAACCGCATCGTCGCCGGGCTCGCAGATGCCACTATCGTCGTTGAAAGCGCAGAAAAGGGAGGCGCCCTCATCACAGCACGTCTTGCGCAGGACTACAATCGAGACGTATATGCCTTCCCGGGACGCACCACAGACCAATATTCACGCGGATGTAACGCACTTATTCGTGGGAATGTAGCAAGTCTTGTGACCTCCGCTGAAGATTTCTTGCTTTCACAGGGATGGATAACGCAGCAGGAAGGCTCTTCGCAGGCTATACAGCGGACGTTGTTCCCTGAACTCTCCGACATGGAACGCCAAATTCTCGCATCACTTGTTCAGGCTGACAAAAAAACCATATCGCTGCTGGTTTCAGAGACCGCACTACCATTCAACCGCGTCAACGCCCTCCTCGTTGGCATGGAATTGAAAGGACTCGTGCGCGCCCTTCCCGGAGGACTCTACCGCAGCCTCATTCCAGCGGAAAGTTTGGAGCTATAAGGAATCTTCCCCTTATAAAACAATGGGCAAGGCTGTGGGCTATAGGACAAAAAGCAACCTATAGCACATAGTCGCTGGTTTCTTAGCGCTTTTTAGTATTGTGCTACGGGGTGCGGCAATATCTTCGCAGACAATATATTAGCAGTCGGAGTCTTGTGCTGTTCTGATGACCCCGACGTTTAAGACTATCGAAGCTTTTGGCTCTATTGCCCTCCCTCGGAGGTGGGTGCGGGTGTGGTGCTCGCGGGTGCGGGGGCAGGCGTGATGGTTTCCACCACGACGTCCTCCGCTGGCTCTGCGGACTGCGCCTCCTGAGGTTCGTCGGCCCCAGGTGCTGCGGGTTTCGCTGCTGCGGGCTCTGGGGCGCCTGTGGAGCCTGCGGGCTTGCCGTTGGAGGCTCCGAGCCAATCGACGGGGGACTCCATGTCGGCGGCGTCCAGCGTGTCGGCGGGGTCGTAGGGGCGCACCTCTACGGGGTCGGCGCTGTCGTCGGAAGACAGGAGGACTACTCCTACGCCGACGATGATGGCGATAC
Source organism: uncultured Prevotellaceae bacterium (assembly GCA_900321445.1). Classification (GTDB taxonomy): domain Bacteria; phylum Bacteroidota; class Bacteroidia; order Bacteroidales; family Bacteroidaceae; genus Alloprevotella. The sequence goes on from ONWB01000056.1 coordinate 2,179, forward strand.
CGAGGATGGAGAGTGCCCAGTTGCGAAGTGCGATAAGGTCTTTTTTCTTTTCCGTATTCATCGTTTTATTAAGGTATTTTTCAAGAGGAACGTCAGAAGCCGAAGGTCAGGCCTACGCCCCAGGTGCGGAAGTTGGCGCCGCCTGTGGCGTCCTCGAGCACCTTTGTCGGGGAGTACTTGACGAAGAGACCAAGGTTGCCGTATGCTGCCTGCGCCATCATGTCGAAGCCGAAGCGGCGGATGTGGATGTTCTTGACTTCCTCAGAGTAGTTGCGTGCACCTACCGTCCACTCCGAGGCGGCGCGACCACGCCAGTTCAGGTGGAAGAGGGTGTGTGCGGATACGCTCCATTTGCCGCCCAGCCTGCGGGTGTATGACAGGTGGAGGTAGTTGCTCCATTGGTAGAAGTTCGACTCCTTGTCCCGCGCTGCGGGGTTGGGATATAGTACCCAGTCGAGACCTTTCTGGGCGTTGCGCTCGTAGCGCAGGTCGTCGTCCTTGAGGTACAGCGAGCGTACGCGGAAGCCTGCGCCTAGGTAGAACTCGTTGCGTTTCTTCTCCAGCGACACGCCGAGCACGTCGAAGAATATCTCGTAGGAACGCGTGTAGGAGTTTGTCTGTGGGGCTCCGGGCGTACCAACGATGAAGCTGACGCCCACGCCGCCCATGGTGAGCGCGCGGCGCCACTTGTCTGCATCGTGCGTGCCTGTGCTGGCGGAATCGGCGTGCGTACTGCACTTTGCATTGTGACTATTGTGGAGACAATGAGACTCTTGGCGTTCGCGCACGTTGGTCATTGAACATTGACCATTATCTCGCCTTGCTAATCGCTTCCCAGCCACTTCGGAGCTTCGCCCCTCAGGGCTGACGGTCGCTGCAAGACTCGATGAAGGTTCTTCGAACCATTGACCATTGAACATTGAACATTGGCGTTCGTGCACGTTGGTCATTGAACATTGACCATTGACCATTGAACATTGGCGTTCGCGCCTATCGCAACCGCCCTCGCGACTATGCTGCGCACATTGGGCTTCGTGACTATGTCGGTTGCATCGAGACTGCGGCGCGTGCTGGGCGCATTTATGCCCACTTACCACCGTGTCTGCTGCGGTTTCCGAAACAGGGGTTTGCGCGTTTGCGAGGTTCCATCCGAGGGCAAGCGTGAGCAGGAGAACGTGGTTTTTCATTTCTTTTCTGAGTTTAATTCCCTTGTTGTAAACAGCCGTTTTGCGCACAAAAGTACGCTTTTATTTTAACCAGACAAGCATATTTTTGCATTTTTCGTAGCGTTTCGTTACTTTTGCGCCCGCTATACACGATATTTACTACCAAAGGGAATGAAGAAGATACTCGCACTTGTGCTCCTCCTACTTACTACGATGCAGGCTGGAGCCGTCCTGAATGAAAGAAACTTGGCACAGTCGCTCGCCGTCTTGCGCGTAGAGCTGAAGCAAGCCTATATGCAGCAAAAGCAGACGATGCAGCGCTTCCAGCAGATGAACGAGGCGCAGCACATCCAGATGCTCAACACGATGCAGAAGTCGAGCCAGGTGGCACTAATGATATACTCGCAGAAGGAGGACTATGTATTTGACCTTACGTATGCCTGCCACGAGGCGACGCAGATGTACCTGCAATTCAACAAGCGCCGTGTCCCCTACGACAGGATTGCCAAGCGCATGCGTTCCGAGGTGGAGCGCTACGACAGCCTCATCACCGCCCTGGAGTTGCTGCCGCCAGCAATCAGGCAGTCGCCAGCCGTTCTCGACAGCTTGGAGGCTCCGGCGATGGGCGTGAATCCCGACAGCCTACAACGCTTCATGCTCGACGAGCAGGGGAAGGCGGACAGGGAGGAGTGTCTGCTGTACGCCAAGGCGTTGCGCAACAATTTCGTGCGCTTCACAATGCAGCTCGACAGCGACCAGGAGAGCTACAAATTCCTCGAGAAGCGTCTTGCTGGCCTCTACGAATATGCGCAGAAGCGCTATAGCGACGTGCAGCAAAGCATCTTCAGCAATTCTGGCACGAACTATTTCAAAATACTGATGGGGATGCCGATGTATTGGCGCTTCATGTTGCGTGACGTAACGAACAAGTACAGCTCTTCGCAGGAGTTCCAGACCGTGAATAGCGAGTGGCGCGGAAATGTTGTGTGGGGTTACGTGATGTTCGTCGTGTTCTACCTCATCATAGCCATCGTGCTGAGCATTAGCATCATGGCACTTCTTACGCGCCGCGTGAAGCGCATGCGCTCTGAGGAGATGCGTCGCCGCCGCATACCCCTCAACATCTGCCTCGGCGTGCTCATCTTCGCCGTCAGCATCATGATTGTACGCCTATTCCTGACGCACAACTTCTACGTGATGGCTTCCGACCTGCTTGTGGAGTACGCATGGTTGCTCGTGGCTATCTATGTAAGCCTCCTCGTGCGCCTCGAGAGCTCTCAGGCAAAGAACGGATTCGCCGTTTATACTCCCATCGTCCTGATGGGCTTGATAATCATTATTTTCCGCATAGTTTTCATACCGAACACGCTGGTAAACATCATCTTCCCGCCACTTGTGCTCGTGTTCACCATCTGGCAGTGGCGCGCCATTCGCCGTCACTCCAACGGCGTGCCGCGCAGCGACATGTTCTACACGTGGATATCCTTTGCCGTAATGTTTATCTCATGTGTGAGCGCATGGATGGGATATACGCTCATGGCGGTCGAAGCCTTTATATGGTGGCTCTTCCAGCTGACGGCGATACAAACCATTACTCTTGCCTTCACGCTTCTCGGCATGTATGAGAAGAGCAAGCTGCGCCGCCGCCTGCTCCGCGAGGGCATCACCAAGGAAGAGATGATGCATGGTGCGAGTCGCGGCCACTATATCACGCAGACATGGCTTTTTGACTTCGTGCAGAAAGCCCTCGTGCCCATTGCCGCCGCCTACTCGGTGCTTCTCAGCATATACCTCGCCGCCGACGTCTTCGACCTGTCCTCGACAATGGTGAACGTATTTATCACGCCTTTCCTCGACATCGAGGGTGTCATCCAGCTTTCGCTCTTCAAACTCGTGGTCGTAGCTGCACTTTTCTTTATTTTCCGCTACATCAGCTACGCCCTTCGTGCCTTCTACCGCCACTTCCGCCTGGAAACATACATGGAAAAGAGCGGCGAGCGCGCAGTCAGGAAGAACGAAGTGAACCTCACGCTCGGATATAACGTCATCAACATCCTGTGTTGGGGACTCTACGCCATCATCTCCATCATCCTGCTAAAGGTGCCGAGCTCGGGCATCAGCATCGTGACGGCAGGTCTCGCCACTGGTCTCGGTTTCGCCATGAAGGACATCCTGAACAACTTCTTCTACGGCATACAGCTCATGACGGGACGCCTACGCGTCGGCGACTATATCGAGTGCGACGGCGTACAGGGCAAAGTGGAGAGCATCTCCTATCAAAGCACTCAAATCATCACGCTCGACGACTGCGTCATGGCATTCCTCAACAGCACGCTTTTCGCCAAGAACTTCAAGAACCTTACGCGCAACCACTCCTACGAACTCATCAAGATTCCTGTCGGCGTGGCTTACGGCACAGACGTGCAGCAGGTGCGCGAACTCCTTTCGGAGGAAGTAATGAAACTACAGGCAAAGGACCGCTACGACTGCGACATCATCGACCCCGCCCGCGGCGTGGACGTGCTCTTCGACGACTTCGGTCCCGATAGCGTAAACCTCATCGTAATACAATGGGTGCTCGTTGCCGAGAAGACAACTTACAAGAGCCGAGCCCGCGAAGTCATCTACACCACCCTGCGCAACAACAACATCCAAATTCCGTTCCCGCAGCGCGAGGTGAAGATTCTTCATGATGAGGAACTTTCAGAAAAAAAGTAGTACATTTGCGCCCCAAAAGTCGAAAGCACAAAACAAAGATAACCATTAAGCCCGCATTGAAGCGCCAGCAAAACCAAGAAACAGGACATAACGTGAAAACATTGCGCCACATATTGATACTCTTGTGCAGCCTCCTCGCAATAGGAAGTGGCCATAGTCAGGTGCCGACACCAACGGAAAAGAAAGCCGTGCCGCTCGACAGCCTGAACCTAAGCGCAAGCCTCATCACTATCACTCCTGGGCAGGACAGCTACTCGCTCTATGGCCATACTGCCGTGCGCATTCGCGACGATCGCGGCATGATGGACTACGTATTCAACTACGGCGCATTCTCGATGGAGGACGAAGGCTTCCTTTGGAAGTTCATGCTTGGAGAGACGGACTACACGCTTTCCGTAGAGCGCATTGTGGATGTCGTTATGTGGTACACGATGGAGCAACGGCTTGTCGTGGAGCAAAAGCTCAACATGAGTCCCGCAGAGGTGCGCAGCCTGTTTGAAAAAATGCGCAGCCACGCCGCCACACCAGGCTGGACATACCGCTACACGTTCCTCGAGGATAACTGCGCCACGCGCCCCCTCGCCCTACTGCGCGAGTCGCTCGACGGAATGCTGACATGGACGCAGAAGTCTGAACCTACGACATATCGTAAACTCATCAACAGCCATCTTCTTCCGCGCCATGCTTGGAGCAGTTTTGGGCAGGACATGCTGATGGGTGCAGACATTGACACCATCGTCACACAGGAAGCACACACAGGATTCCCCATGGAGCTTTTCAACATGATGTCCTCGGCAGAGATTGTGGGCGCGGATGGCAGCCGTCGTCCGCTCGTTACGGCAACCGACACCCTCAACACCCTTGAGAATCCCAACGCAACAGATGCAGAGCATGCCGATGTCCTCGACTATGCCACGTCGCCCATAGCGGCAGGCATCCTGATTCTTCTGTTTTCAATATTCGTCAGCACAAGGCAGTCTCGCGGACACGAAAAGGCGGCACAGGTTTTCGACAGCCTCGCCATCATCGTTACCACACTCGTAGGACTGCTGCTGTGGTTCGAGTTCATATTCTCAAGCCTTCCCGCCGTGGGCAGCAATGTTCTGACACTCCTCTTCCACCCCCTTGCACTCCTATGGTTCCCAATGCGTTTCGTTCGCCGCTCGTGGGGCAGCCGCTCGTCTTTTGTAGCCTTGCTTCAGCCCGTGATGCTGGTGCTGTTCGCCATAGCTTGGATAGTCTTTGGACAGGATGTACCCACGGCCGCTCTCATTGTGGCACTCTCTTTGCTTATTCGGAGCGCCGTTGAAATTCATCATCGTAGAAAATCAAATAAAACAATATAAAAGTGCGGGCATCGTCCCGCTTACGACAAAGAAACAATGGACGTAATAAAATTCTTGCAAAAAATGTTCGGCGACAAGTCCACGCGCGACATGAAGCTGATCCAACCCCTTGTAGAAAAGGTGAAAGCCGCCGAAGCCGAGGTTTCCGGCCTTGACAACGACGCCCTGCGCGCAAAGACGCAGGAGTTGCGCGAAAAGGTACAACATTCCGCCGACGACATACGCAAAAAAATCGACGAGCAGAAGGCGCGCATCGAAACCACTCCCATCGAGGAGCGCGAGCCCATCTTCTCGCATATTGACAAACTCGAGAAGGACGTGCTCGAAAAGATGGAAGAAGCCCTCGACGAAGTGATGCCGACGACGTACGCCATCGTGAAGGAGACGGCGCGGCGCTTCACCGAGAACGAAACCCTCTGCGTCACGGCTACTGACTTCGACCGCGACTTGGCAGCCACGAAGGACTTCGTCACGATAGAAGGCGACAAGGCCATCTACCACAACCACTGGATGGCAGGCGGCAACGAGGTGACGTGGAACATGGTTCACTACGACGTTCAGCTCTTCGGCGGCGTTGTCCTGCATCAGGGAAAGATTGCCGAAATGGCTACGGGTGAAGGTAAGACGCTCGTCGCTACGCTGCCCGTATTCCTTAACGCCCTGACAGGCAACGGCGTGCACGTCGTCACCGTGAACGACTACCTTGCAAAGCGCGACGCCGAGTGGAATGGTCCGATATACATGTTCCACGGCTTCAGCGTCGATTGTATCGACAAGCACGAGCCCAACAGCGACGCCCGCCGTCGCGCATACGCTGCAGACATCACCTTCGGCACGAACAACGAGTTCGGCTTCGACTACCTGCGCGACAACATGGCAATGAGCCCCAACGACCTCGTACAACGCGGCCACAACTACGCCATCGTCGATGAGGTGGACTCAGTTTTGATTGACGATGCGCGCACGCCGCTCATCATCTCTGGCCCCGTGCCAAAGGGCGACGACCAGATGTACGAAGAGTACCAGCCGCTCGTAGAGCGTCTCGTAGCCGTGCAGAAGCAACTCGCCACGAAGTACCTCGCAGAAGCCAAGACGCTCATCGCCGAAGGAAAGACGGAGGAAGGTTTCCTTTCACTCTTCCGCAGCCACAAGGCCCTTCCCAAGAACAAGCCGCTCATCAAGTTCCTCTCCGAACCAGGCATCAAGGCTGGCATGCTCAAGACGGAGGAAATATACATGGAGAACAACAACAAGCGCATGCCCGAGGCTACGGATCCGCTATACTTCGTCGTGGACGAAAAGCAGAACTCCGTGGACCTCACTGACAAGGGGACCGCATGGCTTGCAAAGCAGGTGAACAACGACACGCTCTTCGTGCTTCCCGACATAACATCCGAAATGTCCGAGCTCGAGGCCGACAAGAGCCTCTCCGACGAGGAGCGCCTCGCAAAAAAAGACCAGATGCTGGCAGAGTACGCCGTACAGAGCGACCGCGTACACACGCTCATCCAGTTGCTGAAGGCATACGCCATGTTCAACATCAACGAGGAGTATGTTGTTATCGACGGA
>ONWB01000056.1:9023-20057 GCA_900321445.1 uncultured Prevotellaceae bacterium
ATGTTGTCATCGACGGACAGGTAAAGATTGTCGATGAGCAGACAGGACGTATCATGGAAGGCCGCCGCTGGAGCGACGGACTCCATCAGGCTGTTGAGGCTAAGGAGCACGTAAAGGTGGAAGCCGCCACGCAGACCTTCGCCACCATCACACTGCAGAACTACTTCCGCATGTACCATAAGCTCGCCGGCATGACGGGTACCGCCATCACGGAAGCGGGAGAATTCTGGAACATCTACAAGCTCGACGTTGTAGAGATTCCTACAAACCGCCCCATCCAGCGTAACGACATGAACGACCGCGTATATCGCACACAGCGCGAGAAGTACGCAGCCGTAATCGACGAGATAGAACGCATGCGCAACAGCGGGCGCCCAACCCTCGTTGGTACCACAAGCGTGGAGATTTCGGAACTCCTCAGCCGCATGCTCTCCATGCGCAAGATTCCGCATAACGTCCTCAACGCCAAGCTCCACCAGCAGGAAGCCCTCGTCGTGGCAGAAGCAGGTAAGAGCACACTCGGCAAGGCTTACGTATGCCCCAATGGCGAAGCCTTCTCCGACAAGACGGCAGCACAGCGCTACTGGGAGCAGCTCGAAGCCCAAGCCGAGAAGAAAGGACGCCAACTCGAAGACGGCGAGGTGCACGAGGAGGAACGCCTGCTCGGTGCCGTAACCATAGCGACGAACATGGCTGGTCGTGGTACCGATATCAAGCTTACCGACGAGGTGAAAGCCGCTGGCGGACTCGCCATCATCGGTACCGAGCGCCACGAGAGCCGACGCGTTGACCGCCAGCTGCGCGGACGTGCCGGACGTCAGGGCGACCCGGGAAGCAGCGTGTTCTTCGTTTCCCTTGAAGACAAACTCATGCGACTCTTCGCGCCCGAACGCCTCGCACGCGTCATGGACCGCCTCGGATTCAAGAACGGCGAGATGATCGAGCACAAAATGATCAACAACTCCATCGAACGCGCCCAAAAGAAGGTCGAGGAAAACAACTTCGGCATACGTAAGCGACTGCTCGAGTACGACGACGTCATGAACAAGCAGCGCACCGTCATCTACGAGAAGCGCCGCCACGCCCTACTCGGCGAACGCATCGGCATGGACATCTCAAACATGATTTGGGACCGCGTCGTAAGCATCATCTCGAAGGAGGACTACCAAGGCTGCAAGGAACGCTTCCTCGACGTATTCGCTATGGAAGTGCCCTTCACGGAAGAGGAGTTCGATGCCAGCCGCCGCGAGGACCTCTTCGAGAAGTCCTTCCAGAAAGCTATGGAGAACTTCAAGCGCCGTACCGACCGCATGGCAGAAGTGGCCACGCCCGTCATTGGCCGCGTATTCGAGGAACAGGGCGACCGCTACGACAATGTCATCGTTCCTGTCACGGACGGACGCCTCTTCTATAACATACGCACGAACCTGAAGGAAGCCTACGACACACAATGCCGCTCCGCCGTGCGCGACTTCGAGAAGGCCATCCTCCTCCACAACATCGACGACGCATGGAAGGAGAACCTCCGCGGACTCGACGAACTGAAGAAGAGCGTGCAGAACGCAAGCTACGAGCAGAAAGACCCGCTGCTCATCTTCAAGCTCGAGAGCGTGAAACTCTTCGACGACATGGTGGACACCATCAACAACTCCACTACCGCCACACTCATGCGCTGCCAGATTCCCATGCAGAACCCCAGCGACGTACAGGAGGCAGCACCCGAACAGCGCCAGCAACAGCAATACCAGACGAACCGCGGTGAGGACCTCTCCGACCCCAGCCAGCAGGCAGCAGCCTCGCAGGACACGCGCCAGCAGCAGGCACGCCAACCCATCGTCAAGGACAAACTGCCTGGGCGCAACGACCCATGCCCATGCGGTAGCGGCAAGAAATTCAAGAATTGCCACGGAAAAGGCGTAGTATAAGTACGCACTTATACACATCTCTATAATAACAAAAAGGCGGGGGAAGCGAGAGATTTCAGCTTCCCCCATCTTTTTGCACTTTAAGCTTTCTTTTGTATTATAGTATCTGCATCCGTGCTATCTATGTGAAATTATTGGTCGCTTCGCTCAAAATTTCTCGAAAATCTGTTTGAAAATTTTTAATTCCGCAAAAGCGAGACTCGAGCTTTTTCATTTAATTCGTGTTCGAAAAAATATCTGTGTCATCAGTGATATCTGTGTGACATAAAAACATGCCCTATTCGTGTGACAAAGTCCGAGAATCTTTCATCAAGATACGAGAATCTTTCATCGAGATGCGAGTATTTTCCGTCGAGATGCGAGTATTTTCCGTCGAGATGCGAGAAGGATAGTTTTGCAGCGTTTCGCCCTCTTTTTTTCATGTTTTGAGAGCAAAAACCGCCCCGAAAAGAGTAAAAAAGGCGAAGAACCTACACTATATACACTATACCTACACTTCTAATACTCTAAAAATCAATCAGTCTTGCAGTAGTGTAGGTAGTGTAGGTATTTTTGAAAACATTAAGTACGCGCGTGCGCGCGAGATAGCACCACCCAACAACTTATTAAGGGCTGTGCACAGCCGTCTTTTTCCCTTTTTTCCTTGTCCGTCTCAATAATACTTTCTACTTTTGTGGTGCAAACCGCCTTGCTGCGGCGCGCGACACATATATACATAAAGGCGTTTACTTGACGCTTTGTTCTTGACGTACCGAACTTAGCATCTTCAATCACTGTCAGGACAAGGCAACGGTAGATGTCCCTGTTGGGTATGATTAAATTCCTATTTATTAGGACAATCATATCTGCGTGGGCTTCTGCGTTGCTCGTTTAACAGTGATGGGCAATGCTAAGGCCTGGGTACGGGTAACGACAGGTTCCACGCTTTTTTGTATAGAGACGCGAAACTTTGTTTAATTAAACTCTATACACAAATGAAACAAAAACTCATTCCACTATTCTTCGCTTTCTTGGCAGCGCTGGCAGTCAAGGCAGGCGGAATTGAGATTGACAGCATCCGCCACCCGCTTATCATTGATAGCAGGACTGATGCCACTTTGGTTAATCCGTCGGAGGGGCGTGTGCCTTCCAGAAAAGCGGCACCCTCGAAAATTGTGCGGCAAAACACCGACGGCGAGAACTTCAATTTGGTAACTACGGGTACGTTTACAAGTTCTTTTTCCAAAAATAACAGTGGTACATCATATAGTTATACAGCCGAGCTCCGTCAAAGCGGCAAGAACCCAAACCGCTTCCTCATCACGCCGTTTATTGATAACGATGAAGGCTTGATTGTAGAGATTACTAACAACAAGAACGATGCAGGGGCTTACATCCTAAAGGTGACACCTGCCGCCACAGGATACGAACACCCCAGCTATAATGATATGGTTTGGGTAATTGATGCCATTGATTATAAAAAAGAAAATGAGCCGTCCAACTTCGACGGCACTACTTTCAGGCTGAACCTCGTCTATTTTATTAACGACTTAGGAAGCTTTGGCGTTTTTAATGAAACCTTTGAGATACCTGCAGGCCTTGTTACCTACACAGAGGATCCTAATGATGGCATATTGTACTATTCCATTACAGATGCCGACCGTCGCGAGGTGTCTGTTGCCAAACTGAAAGACACAGAAAGAACAACCGTTGACATCCCCGAAAGTGTAGATTTAAACGGCGAAACTTATTCTGTTACGAGCATCGGGGAGAGAGCGTTCGCGTCTTGCACGGGCTTAACGAGCGTCACCATCCCCAATTCCGTAACGAGCATCGGAGCTGTTGCGTTCGGATGGTGCTCCAACCTGACGAGCGTCATCATACCAAATTCCGTGACGAGCATTGGAGAGCAGGCATTCTATGACTGCAATGGCCTGAAAGACGTATATGCGCTACGTACCTCCCCAGCCGAATATGGCGCAGCAGAAAACTGTTTCGATGGGGTTCCCATCTCCATACGCAACCTCCACACTCTCCACGTCCCCACAGGATGCAAGGACGCTTACGCCAGCACAGCACCATGGAGCAGGTTCAGTAATATCGTGGAGCCTGCAGTCAATGGCATCTACTATTCTTATGACAGGGACACCCAAACGGCCTGCGTCGAACACTACGAGTATGTTGGCGACATCGTCATACCCGCTTCCGTCACGCTTGATGGAATTACCTATACTGTAACAAGTATCGAAGATTATGCATTCTCTGAGTGCACGGGTCTAACGAGCATCACAATCCCAGAGTCCGTGACTTCTATTGGGGAAGATGCTTTCTCCTGGTGCACAGGCTTAACGTCTGTACACATTCCAGAGAGCGTAACGAGCATCGGAGAGGAAGCGTTCACAGGCTGCACAGGACTGACGAGCATAACAATCCCCAATTCCGTGACGAGCATTGGAGATCGTGCGTTCTGGGCGTGCGAAGGGCTGACGAGCATTACCATCTCAGAGTCCGTGACGAGCATCGGAGTGCAGGCATTCAATGGTTGCAGCGGCTTGACGAGCATTACCATTCCCAATTCTGTAACGAGCATCGGAGATTATGCGTTCGGGGGCTGCTACAGCCTGACGAGCCTCAGCATCGGCAATTCCGTGACAAGTATCGGAGCGATAGCGTTCTATGACTGCATAGGTCTGACGAACGTCACCATCCCCAACTCCGTGACGAGCATCGGAAAGGATGCGTTCTCTGGTTGCAGGAGCCTGACAAGCATACAAGTTGATAAAGACAATACTGTGTATGACAGCCGCGAGGACTGCAATGCAATTATTGAGACAGCAAGCAATACGTTGGTGGCTGGTTGTATGAATACTGTTATCCCTGGCTCCGTGACGAGCATCGGAGAGGTTGCATTCAATCGCTGCACAGGTCTGACGAGCATTACCATCCCAGAGTCCGTGACGAGCATCGGAGTGGGTGCGTTCCAATTTTGCACAGGCCTGAAAGACGTATATGCGCTGCGTACCTCCCCAGCCGAATATGGCGCAGATGAAAGCTGCTTCTATGGGGTTCCCACCTCCACCTGCACCCTGCACGTTCCCACTGGAACTTCGGAGGCTTACGCAAGCCTTGCTCCATGGAGTGCATTTGAAAACATCGTGGAGTTTGATCCAACTGCAATCAACCAGCTGGAACATAACGCCGAAAAGAATGTAAGCGAATCGTTCAATCTGCAAGGTCAGCGCATCAGCGTGCCTCAGCACGGCGTGAACATCATCCGCTACTCAGACGGCACGAGCAAAAAGATTCTTGTGAAATAGTCTGAGGACACTGAATCTTAATAAATACGACAGGAGGTGGCTGCTTTCACGCAACCACCTCCTGCTTGTGTATAAGTTCGAGCGAACATTTGTACGGCACAGGCGCAATCAGCAGAACACGCGCCTAAGGATGTTATTCGCCAAGTTTTCGGCTCCATTTTCCTCCGAGCCAGCAGTATAGGCCGACGACTATGAAGGGAATGGAAAGCATTTGCCCCTGGTTGAGGCCTATAAAGCTCACCATGTCGAGTTCCCAGGGCTCTTGCACATCCTTGAGAAATTCGACAAGGAAGCGGAAGCCGAAGATGCTCGTCAGCAGCCATCCGAAGAACCAGCCCGTGCCGACCTTTGACTTGAAATAGCGATAGAGGATGAGCCCTACGGGGAATAGAAGCAGATAGAAGCACGCCTCAAAGAGCTGTGCCGGCCAGCGTGCAAAGTCCTCGCCATTCTGGAGGAACACGAAGCCCAGTGCCGAGTCGGTGGGCTTGCCGACAATCTCGGAATTCATGAGGTTTCCCATGCGTATGGCGCATGCAGTAAGCGGAACGGCGATTGCGATGTTGTCCATCACGCGCATGATGTTCAGCTTATACTTTCGCACGTACAGCCAAAGGGCGATGATGATGCCCGCCGTACCTCCGTGGCTTGCCAAACCAGCATAGCCCGTGCAGCGCCAGCCCCCGTCCGCTGTGTGGTGGATGGGCAGGAACATTTCTATGGGGTGCGACAGGAAATAGCCAGGCTCATAGAGCAGGCAGTGGCCGAGACGTGCACCTATGAGTATTCCGCAGAAACAATATATGAACAGCGGCTCGAACTTCTCCTGCGGCAGTTTCTGGTCCTTGTAGAGCCACTGCACGACGAGGTACGACAGTGCAAGGCCTATCACCCAGCATACGCCGTACCATACGACGTCGTGGCCGAAGAGGGTAAACGCCACCTTATCAGGGTCCCAAACTATGCTTTGCATCATTTTCTTTGAATTATTCGTAAGGCTCCGAGAACCCAGAGGGCTCGGTGTCCTATAAGTTTGTCACTCGTCAGACGTTAAACCTAAAGTGCATGATGTCGCCATCCTGCACGACGTATTCCTTTCCTTCGACGTGGAGGAGTCCTGCTTCGCGCACAGCAGCCTCGCTGCCGAGGCGCACGTAGTCGTCGTACTTGATGACCTCGGCACGTATGAAGCCGCGCTCGAAGTCGGTATGTATGACGCCTGCACACTGTGGTGCCTTCCACCCCTTGCGGTATGTCCACGCCTTCACCTCCATCTCGCCAGCTGTGATGAACGTCTCAAGCTGCAGCATCTTGTAGGCAGCCTTGATGAGGCGGTTCACGCCACTCTCCTCCAGACCTACATCTTTCAGGAACTCTTGGCGTTCCTCGTATGTCTCCAACTCAGCAATGTCGGCCTCCGTCTGCGCAGCAACGACAAGGATTTCCGCATCCTCGTCCTTCACAGCCTCGCGCACCTGCTCGACATAGGCATTGCCCGTTGCGGCGCTGGCCTCATCGACGTTGCAGACATAAAGCACGGGCTTAGATGTCAGCAGGAATAGGTTGCGTGCCGCCTGCTGCGCCTCCTTGGATTCGAACTGCACGGTGCGTGCGCTCTTGCCCTGCTCGAGGGCTTCCTTATAGGCCTTCAGGACTTCGTATTCGACCTTCGCGTCCTTGTTGTTGCCCACCTGCGCAAGCTTTTCTACACGCGGCAGTCTGCCTTCCACGGTTTCGAGGTCCTTAAGCTGTAGCTCGGTGTCGATGATTTCCTTGTCGCGCACAGGATTGACGCTGCCATCTACGTGTACCACGTTGTCGTCGTCGAAGCAGCGGAGGACATGGATGATGGCATCCGTCTCGCGTATGTTGCCAAGAAACTGGTTGCCAAGCCCCTCGCCCTTCGAGGCTCCCTTCACGAGGCCTGCGATATCGACAATCTCCACTGTCGTAGGCACGATGCGTCCAGGGTGTACCAGCTCCGCCAGCACGTTCAGGCGCTCGTCAGGAACGGTGATGACGCCCACGTTGGGCTCGATAGTGCAAAAGGGAAAGTTTGCGCTCTGAGCTTTTGCGTTGCTCAGGCAGTTAAAGAGGGTGGACTTGCCTACGTTTGGCAGTCCTACTATACCACATTGTAAACTCATTATGTCTTACGTTTTCTTTTTTTGCGGCTGCAAAGGTATGAATAGAAAGCCGAAATTCTCAACTTTCAAGTGCGATTTTGTATATCTCCCTCGTTCGTTCGCGGTCGAGGGGGAGGTAGGCACCGAATATTTCGCCTTTCGTCACGTGTACGTGCTCGTTGATGGTTTCGAGGTCGAAGTCCTTGATGCCCAGCTCGCGGATGCTTGTCGGCATGCCTATGCTGTGGAGCCACGCCTTGAAGCGGCTGATGCCCTCGGCTGGCGTCTCTGCGCCCCATACGTTCTTCGCCCATTTCACAAGCTTATGCGGATTGTGTTCTGCCATATACGTAAGCCACGCAGGGAACACAACCGCAAGACCTGCGCCATGCGTGACACCATAGAAGGCACTCAGCTCGTGCTCCATGCCGTGCGATGCCCAATCCTCCTCGTTGCCTGTGCCGCAGATGCCGTTGTGTGCCAGCGTTCCGCACCACATAAGAGCTGCGCGGGCATCATAGTCCTCTGGAGCCTCCAATACACGCGGCGTCACCTCGATAATCGTGCGCATGACGCCTTCGCCGACGGCATCTGCCACCTCTGTATGCGGCGTGTTTGTGAAATAGCGCTCCATGATGTGCGCCATCATGTCCGTAGCCCCTGCCGCCGTCTGGTACGCTGGCAGTGAGAACGTAAGTTCGGGGTTCATCACCGCAAACTTAGGTCGCAGCCAGTAGGGAGTGCGTATGCTCACCTTCTTCTTCGTACTAACCTGCGTAACAACCGTATTGCCACTACCCTCGCTGCCCGCTGCGGGTATCGTCAGCACAACGCCTATGGGGAGCGCGAAATCGACGACCTTCTTTCCTGAGTAGAAATCCCAGAAGTCGCCATCATAGGGAGCACCTGCGGCGATGGCCTTGGAAGCATCGATTACGCTGCCGCCGCCCACAGCCAAAACCATATCAATATTGTTCGCGCGCGCAACATGTATGCCTTCGTAAACACTTTCGTCGGTAGGGTTTGGCTGTATGCCGCCATAGAGGACGTAGTCGAGGCCCGAAGAACGCAAGACATCCTCAATGTGCGCCAACAGCCCACTGCGCAGAACATGTCCGCCACCATACGTTACCAGAAGCTTGCTGCCGCCGAAGCGCTTCGCCAGCTTGCCCACCTGTATTTCTGCGTTTCTGCCAAAGACAAAGTCCGTAGGACTGTAGAATTCAAAGTTGTTCATGTTATGAGTGTTTCAAAATTTGTTGCAAAAGTACAAAACATTTTCATCGGAGTAGCATGTTTTGCCTATTTATTGTGTCAAAACCACTTTTGGCACACTTTTGGCAAAGCAGGAAAAGCGACAAACAGGTCTCTGCATACATACAACAACATACTGCGTCGCCTGTACGTTATAACATCGACATTCAAAATAACACTAAACACAATAACACTATGAACATCAAACCCCTTGCAGACCGCGTGCTTATCAAGCCCGCACCCGCAGAAGAAAAGACTGTCGGCGGCATCATCATCCCCGACACGGCAAAAGAAAAACCGCTCCAGGGCGAAGTGCTCGCCGTTGGTGGTGGTACGAAAGACGAGGAAATGGTCCTGAAAGCTGGCGACCGCGTATTGTACGGCAAGTACAGCGGCACGGAAGTAGAACTGGACGGCGAAAAGTATCTCATCATGCGTCAGAGTGACGTTCTTGCAATCATCTAAAAACATCTAAAGCATCATGGCAAAAGAATTGAAATATAACGTGGAGGCTCGTGAGGCTCTCCGCGCTGGTGCCGACCAGTTGGCCGACGCCGTAAAGGTTACCCTCGGCCCAAAGGGTCGCAACGTAGTTATCGACAAGAAGTTCGGCGCTCCCCGCATCACCAAGGACGGTGTGACGGTGGCAAAGGAAATTGAGCTTGACGAGCCCTTTGCAAACGCTGGCGCACAGCTCGTAAAGAGCGTGGCATCGAAGACTGGCGACGATGCTGGCGACGGCACGACTACAGCAACCGTTCTGGCACAGGCCATCCTCACGGAAGGTATGAAGAACGTGGCAGCTGGTGCTAATCCGCTGGATCTGAAGCGCGGTATCGACAAGGCTGTGAAGGCTGTCGTTGACGGCATCAAGGAGCAGGCCGAGCAGGTAGGCGAAAGCTATGAGAAGATTGAGCAGGTGGCAAGCATCTCTGCCAACAACGACGCAGAAATCGGTAAGCTCATTGCTGACGGAATGCGCGCTGTAAGCGTAAATGGCGTCATCACCATCGAGGACGCAAAGGGCCGCGACACGGTACTGAAGACCGTCGAAGGTATGCAGTTTGACCGCGGATACCTCAGCCCCTACTTCGTAACAGACGCCGAGAAGATGCAGTGCGAAATGGAGAAGCCGTACATCCTCATCTACGACAAGAAAATCTCCAACCTGAAGGACTTCCTCCCCATCTTGGAACCCGCCGTACAGAGCGGACGTCCGCTGCTTGTCATCGCTGAAGACGTAGAGAGCGAAGCTCTGACAACGCTCGTTGTAAACCGCCTGCGCGCACAGCTGAAGATTTGTGCCGTGAAGGCTCCTGGCTTCGGCGACCGCCGCAAGGCTATGCTCGAGGACATCGCTGTGCTGACTGGTGGTGTCGTCATCAGCGAGGAGAAAGGTTTGAAACTCGAACAGGCTACGCTTGAAATGCTCGGCACTGCCGACAAGGTAACTGTGACGAAGGAGAACACGACCATCGTGGATGGTGCTGGCGACAAGCAGCTTATTGCCGACCGCATCGCACAGATAAAGAACGAAATCGCTAACACCACAAGCTCGTACGACAAGGAGAAACTCCAAGAGCGCCTCGCAAAGCTCAGCGGAGGCGTTTGCGTGCTGGAGGTAGGTGCTGCCAGCGAAACGGAACAGAAGGAAAAGAAAGACCGCTGCGACGACGCACTCTGCGCAACACGTGCCGCCATCGAGGAAGGTATCGTGACGGGAGGTGGCGTAAGCTACATCCGCGCTCAGGAGAAGCTTGCAAACCTCAAGGGCGACAACGCCGACGAGACGACTGGCATCCAGATCATCCGCCGCGCCATCGAAGAGCCGCTGCGCCAAATCTGCACAAATGCAGGCGTAGAAGGTGCCGTTGTCGTGAACAACGTGCGTGAAGGCAAGGGCAACTACGGCTATAACGCAAAGACGGAGAAATACGAAGACCTCCGCGCAGCAGGTGTGGTAGATCCCGCCAAGGTGGCTCGCGTTGCACTCGAAAACGCTGCCAGCGTTGCCGGCATGTTCCTCACCACGGAATGTGTCATCTGCGACAAGCCCGAAGAGAAGCCCGAAATGCCTATGGGCAACCCAGGCATGGGCGGAATGATGTAATACACTTAAACTTTTTTCACCTAAAAAGCAGGAGCCTTTGCGGTTCCTGTTTTTTTGCATATATTTGCCGCCACAAGTAAAGCTAAGACTACACAAAACACTTACAAACATGCTTTTCTCTAAAGAGACATACGTGGAACGCCGACGACGCCTACGCGAAATGGTCGGCAACGGGCTAATACTCATTTTCGGCAATAACGAAGCTCCGATGAACTATCCTGCGAATACGTATAAATTCCGTCAGGACAGCTCGTTCCTATATTTCTTCGCACAACATCGCGACGGACTTGTGGGAGCTATCGATGCCGACACAGGCACAGAAA
>ONWB01000135.1 GCA_900321445.1 uncultured Prevotellaceae bacterium
CAATAAGGTGCAAACCATGCCAGGCGGGGGATTTTCAACAGTCAGCATAGAACTGCCTGCTGCATGGGACTCGCTGATGGCAGCAAAGAACTATCCCGCTTTGACGGAGATGTATCTTACCTCTACACCTGAAGCCAACAATACGGCTGTGCAGCCGCTTAGGAACAATGCAACCAACGCGCCTGTCCGCTCCGACTACTATAATATGCAAGGGCAACGTACAAATCCGCGTCAGCGCGGAGCCTATGTGCGCCGTGATGTATATACGAATGGACATACGCAGACGGAGAAAGGGATGGGTGGCAGGTAAAAGATTGTGTCATAGGATATGGATATGCAGAGTTTCTTCGTGTCGTTGCTGAACGTCGTTTGCGAGATGTCGCCCTACCTATTGCTGGGTTTCTTCATTGCTGGTGTCCTGCATGTATTCGTTCCTCGGAATTTCTATTCCAAGTACCTTTCGCGCGACAATAAACTGTCCGTCCTGTGGGCGGCTCTTATGGGCGTGCCGCTTCCGCTGTGCTCGTGTGGAGTTATACCTACTGCAATAGGCTTGAAGAATGGGGGGGCGTCGAAAGGAGCTATAGCGTCATTCCTAATCGCCACACCGCAGACGGGCGTCGATTCCATCTTGGCCACATTCTCGCTGATGGGGCTCGGCTTCGCTATCGTGCGGCCTGTTGCGGCACTCATCACTGGTGTGTGTGGCGGCCTGCTCGTAAATCGATTCATCAATGGGAAAGACGATGTGGATAGTTGTCAGATTGCAACAGATGAGGTGTGTAGGACGATATCAGGCAGGTTTGGGCAGGTTTTGAAGTATGCCTATTACGACATGATACGCGACATAGGTCTGAGGCTTGTCATAGGTCTTGTAGTGGCTGCGCTGATACAGGTTGTGGTGCCTGACGAATTCTTCCTCGGCTTTGGCAGTCAGCCCTTGTTGCAGATGTTGGTCATTCTTGTCGTAGCTGTGCCGATGTATATTTGTTCCACAGGCAGCATCCCTGTGGCTGCTGCGCTGATGATGAAGGGACTGTCGCCTGGCGCTGCGCTGGTCATGCTGATTGCGGGTCCGGCCGTCAATCTGGCATCAATTCTGGTGGTACAAAAGTCTATGGGGCGACGCTTCACCTCCATCTATCTACTTACCATCGTGAGCTTTTCCATATTTTTCGGCCTAATCCTCAATGCTAGCGGCATCGAGTTCTATTCAGCTGGCAGTCGCGATGTGTGCTGTGCCGTAGCAGACGCTATGCCCGCGCCCTTCAAACTTGTTTGTGCAACAGTATTAACCCTACTTATTATATATGCTCTAATGATGAAATTCTTTAGTCGTTTTACCAAAGCGTCCCAAGACCCTGACGCAGTTGTTTACAGGGTCGAGGATATGCACTGCAGCCATTGCGAGGCCGCCGTTGTGCGCGCCGTCGAGAACGTGGCAGGTTTGAAGTCGGCAAAAGCCAACGCCTCCGCCAACACGCTAACAATAAAGGGCTCCGCAACAGAGGACGATATCCGCGCAGCTGTAGAAGGCGCTGGATATACGTTCAAGGGCAGGATGTCGTGAAATATCGAAAGAGATGCCAATATATATGAAAACTTCATTGAGATGATAGGTGCGCAGATATTGCCAGCACAAGGTCTCTACGGCTTCATGGTCCTAGACGGTGTCGGCAAGGACGCGTGGTTCGCTTAACTATTAAATTTTTTCAACTCTCTTGAACTCTCTAACAAACCTACTCCGCCGCTATGCTATTGCCACAGTTGGGCTTTTCCTGATTGCGTTGGGCGTAGCTGTTTCACTGAAGTCTAACCTTGGGACGTCTCCCATATCCTGTCCGCCTGGCATTATGACGCTGAAATGGACGAGTGTCTCCATAGGGCAGTTTACATGGTATGTGAATTTCAGCCTTATCCTTGTGCAGATAGCATTGCTGCGTTCGCACTTCCGCTGGTCTGACCTGATGCAGATTCCTGCCGTCATACTTTTTGGCTTGCTTTGCGATGTCTGCGTATGGCTGTGCCAGTCGCTGCCCACTGATGGCTACTGGTTACAGATGCTGTGGTGTCTCGTGGCCATTCTGATAACAGCCGTAGGGCTTCGCGTGGAGATTTACGGCAATGCCTGGATGCTTTCTGGCGACAAGACGGTGAACGTGATTTCAGACATCTCGGGGGTGTCCTTCAGCACGGTGAAGATATGGTCTGATATCTTCTTCGTGGCAATATCTATGGCTTTCGCGTGGTTTGTCTTTGGCTCGCTCTTTGGCGATGGCGAAAGCAACATTATCCGCGAGGGCACACTACTCCTCGCCGTCCTCACAGGACTGTGCATGAAGATTACAGACCCCATCGTAGAACGTTTGTTGAAACGGCTTGTGCCTATTCGTAGCTGACTTAGCGCGCGAGTCTCAATGAGGCGGGATTGCTTCAATGTAGAAGCTAAAAGGTCGGAAGCCGTCGTTGCAGCTTATCATTGCACTCATGGGGTTCTGCATCCATCCGTCGTAGAAGTTTCCCTCACCTCGTGCCAAGGCTTCGACAAATTTACGCATAGCTCCCCATGCGGCAGGGCACAAACCCTCTGGGCGCTCGCCGTTTATGGAAATCCACTCGTCGCCCTGGTGAACGTCGCAGGCGTGCTCGATGGGATTTTCGTACATTTCCATCAAGTCGTGATAGACAGTTTGTCGCACGGCGCGTATTCGAACCTTGTTCATTCGTAAAAAACGTCAGCCGAAACCCCCATTTGGACTTCGGCTGACGTGGTGTATGTTTATTAGATGAGACTCAGCGTGTCGCGAGCGATGAGGAGCTCCTCGTCTGTGGGCACAACGGCAACGGTAACGGGGCTGTCGGCTGTTGAGATGACGGCCTCTTCGCCAAAGCATGCCTTGTTGGCTTCCTTGTCGAGGTTGATGCCGAGGAATTCCAGGCCTTCAAGGGCGCCTTCGCGCATTTCGTACTGGTGTTCGCCAACGCCTGCTGTGAATACGACAACGTCAACGCCTCCCATGGCTGCTGCGTATGCGCCAATGTACTTCTTGATGCGATAGTTATACATGTCGAGGGCGAGCTGTGCACGTTTGTTGCCTTCTGCTGCTGCGCCAAGCACCTCGCGCATGTCGCTGCTCACGCCGCTTACACCCAGCACTCCGCTCTTCTTGTTCAGCAGGTCGATGGCCTCTTCAGGCGTCTGACCTTCTTTCTCCATGATGTAGAGAATGGCA
The DNA here is from genome assembly GCA_900321445.1 of uncultured Prevotellaceae bacterium. Taxonomy (GTDB): domain Bacteria; phylum Bacteroidota; class Bacteroidia; order Bacteroidales; family Bacteroidaceae; genus Alloprevotella. The sequence continues at coordinate 3,234 of ONWB01000135.1, forward strand.
GATGAGTCGATGTCGCCTGTGCGGCTGCCCATCATGACGCCCTCCAGAGGTGTGAGGCCCATGGACGTATCTACGCAGCGGCCGTGGTCAACGGCAGAGATGCTGGCACCATTGCCGATGTGGCATGTGATGATGCGCTTGTCTTTGGGGTCGAAGCCGAGGAACTCTCCCACGCGCTGTGTTACGAAGCGATGGCTCGTGCCATGGGCGCCATAGCGGCGGAAGTGGTAGTCTGTATAGTAGCGGTAGGGTAGGGCGTACATGTATGCTTTCTCAGGCATTGTCTGGTGGAATGCCGTGTCGAATACGAACACCTGCGGGAGCTGTGGGAGCATTTCGCGTACGGCCATGTAGCCCTTCAGGTGAGCGTGGCTGTGCAGGGGTGCGAGTTCCATGAAGGGCTTCCATCCTTCGAGCATTTCGTCTGTGACAATTTGGCTCTCAGTGTATGTGCCACCAGCCACAATGCGGTGGCCTGCGGCGGAAATCTCGTCGAGGCTCTTGATGGCGCCGATTTCGGGGTCGAGCAGGGTGTCGAACATGAGGCGTATGCCCTCCGTATGTGTGGGACATTCGCGGTTGATTACTTTCTTCGTACCATCCGTCAGCGTGGCTTTGAGGAAGGAACCTGTGAGGCCGATTTTCTCAATGCCGCCTGCTGCGAGGACGGTTTCCGTCTGCATCTCGTAGAGTTTGTACTTGATGCTTGACGATCCACAGTTGATAACAAGGATTTTCATTGTTTAGTTGTTAATTATTATAGTGTTATGATGATTTGATACATCTATTCTTTATCTTCTTTTGCTAAAGAATTTCTTCATCAGTTCTGCACATTCTTCTTCCATGATGCCTCCCGTCACCTCCGTCTTGGGGTGCAGTGCATTGGGGGCGTATATGGTGTATCCGCGCTTGGGGTCGTAGGCTCCGAAGACGAGTCGCCCCAACTGCGCCCATCCGAGCGCTCCCGCACACATCGTGCAGGGTTCCACAGTGACGTAGAGCGTGCATACGTCGAGATACTTTCCTCCCAGGTGGTCTGCCGCTGCCGTCACGGCCTGCATCTCAGCGTGCGCAGTCACGTCGTTGAGCGTTTCCGTCAGGTTGTGGGCGCGTGCTATGATGCGCCCCTGGCACACTACTACTGCACCCACGGGTACTTCGTCCTCGTCTGCAGCGCATTGGGCTTCTGCGAGGGCCGCTTTCATGTATTTTATGTCGTCTTCAACCATTTAATTTGACGATCCGTTTTATCTGACAATTTGACGATTTACTATTTTACGATTTTCTCGCCGTCGCTCAGGTATATCAATTTTTACTTTTTACCTTTTACTTTTAAATTTTTACTTCTAAAATGTCACGTTCACGCTTATTCCCTGCCCACCTTCTGGCGTAAGCATTGGAGCGGCTGTCATCACGGTGCCGTTGGAGTATCTTTTTGTTAGCAATAGCGACGAGCATGTGCCTATGGCGGCTCCCGCGAGCACGTCCCACACGTCGTGGCGTTTGGCGCACACACGACCTACGGCGACTCCTGTAGCCACCGCCAGCGCGGGTACTCCCAACTTCCATCCATAGCGTTTCTGCAGGTGGGTGGCACCTGCGAAGGCAAAGGCCGTGTGCGTGGATGGGAAGGCGTGTTCGCCATTGCCAGCGGGGCGTTGCTTGCGTATGCTCAGTTCGAGGGCATAGTTCACGGCCAGTGTGCTCGCCTCGCTCAGTCCGAGTTGCAGCAGTCCGCGGTGGTCTTTTGCAATGATACCCATCGTCACGCCTGCCGCCGCAGGTAGCACGCATGCCACGTCCGTCGTTGTTCGTAACGCCCTATAACTCTGTGCCGTTGCGATGGTGGTGCAGAGGCATAGTGCGCAAATCATCCAAAATGCTTTCATCCTAAAATATTATTCCACAGAATGCTTTACATTTTCACTCTCGCAGCTTTATCGAAGGTGTGCGTTTGTCTGTTGTATGAGCTGTAGGGTTGTAGAGTCGGAGTCGAACACCGAGTACCACCCTTGCGGCTCGTGTGGTGGGTCGCCCAGCAGGTCGTCGCCAGGCTCCCATACGGTAGCCCTTGCGCGCCCTTCGCCTGCCCACGCCCAGAAGTTGCAGCCTGCAATGTAGCCGCCTTCGTCGAAGCTCTCGCTAACGTGTTGGAATATGAAGTTGTAGAACGCGTCGCGGCTCGTTGTGCGTGCTTCTGGCGAGTATAGGTTGTTGTCGCGGGAATACCCAAATTCCTCGATTACAAGAGGCTTTCCGATGTTCTCGGCAATGCGCAGGTTCGTTTCCAGATACTCGCCAGCTTTTAGGTACACGTTAGGCAGCGCCTCCCTAAGCCTGTCGCGCGAAGCCCATCCCCAGTTGATGGGCCAGATGTGCAGCGTCATGTAGTCGATGTTCCTGTCGGCATGCATCTTCTCGCACACCTCCTCGCTGTAGAGGCATCCTATTGTCCCCTCGCTCCCCGTTGTTACGAGGTGGTTGGGGTCAATTCGCTTTATCA
>ONWB01000113.1:0-4437 GCA_900321445.1 uncultured Prevotellaceae bacterium
CCTTTCTTTGTTGTACCTTTCGAGCCTCTTTGTACCTTTGCGCGCTGTGGACGGGCTGGCTCTTTGTCCCATCCTGAATTCAAGTACAAAGGTACGAAATTCCCGCAATACCGCCAAATATAATTACGATTATTTTCAGGAAAATATCATATTTTGTTCGATTATTTATTAAAGTGTAAAAATCCCTTCCCGCCGTGCTTTGGGATGCACGAAAAAGCCCCGCGAGGGAGTTCCCCGCGAGGCTTGAAAAACGCTTCCTGTCCATAAGTTACTTGGTTACTTTCTAACTTTCTAATTATGGACGTTGCGGCGTTCAGGAGAGGTTCTGCACGCGCTTGCGGTATGCGCCGCGTTTTTTGCGCTCTATCATCTTGTCCTTGAGTAGGCGGTCGATGGTTTTCGATGCAGATTGCGCGTTTGCATATCCGAAGACGCTTACGAACTGTGCCGTTGTGAATTCCTCGGGCAGTCGCTGGTAGCACATTTCGAAGCGCGTGGTGCGGCGTCGGAATGTCGCGGCATCGTTGCGCTGGTCATCGTAGTACTTGTCTGCGAGCTCGTAGAAGAAGTGGCGCTGCGTCTTGTACTGAATGTCGAGCAGGAGGTCGAGGAGTTCGATGTCGGTATCGTCTACCTCGTATGTACCCGTCTTTTCGCGTTCTTCCCAGTGGCGCATGTCCACCCACGGCGCTGCTATGCATAGCGTTGTCTGCGCTATGCGCTTGAGCAGCATCCTGTCGGCTTTGTCCTCGTTGAACTTGGCAATCTCCATGTGGTCGTTTGTCCAGTGCCAGCAGTGTTCTACGAGTGGCCACAGCGGGAGTTCTCCCTGCCTTTTGTCGAGGCGGTATGCCCATTCGCGGATTGTGGCATTGTCGAGGCATGCCGACTTCTCGTCTCTTGTGCGCAGGGGAATCATGTCGAAGTCGTTGTCCGGTACTGGTATCGCACTCACCCTCAGCGGCCATCCTGAGCCGAAGTTGCGTTCGTTGGCGAGGACTTTCAGTGCCGGCGGCGTGCATGTGCGCACCTGGTTCCAGAACACGTTGAATGCGCCCGTCATGGAGTCGAGGTTTGCGTACTGCTGCGAGTCGCGCTCGTTGGACCATGACTTTATCTCCATCACCGAACGGTCTATCCACGAGCCTCCCTTTGCCATCTTTATGGAGTTGAGTGCTTCGCTGTCCACGGTGAGCATGTGCAGCTGCATGCGCTCGCCCTCGACCTCTCCCCACGCGTTCATCATGTCGTTGATGAATACGTTGTTGGAGGTTCTCGCTCCGTGTATGCGCACGACGCCCTTGGGCTTTGGCGTTTTGTCGGCGTTCGAGCTCTTGGTGCGCATTTCCTCCTTCCACTCGTTCATGGTGTCGTTGACGAGTTTGTCGGACTGTGCTATGGGTTCTGTCCATAGTTCGCACAAGTCCTCGAGAGGTCCCTTGCCCACGGCGGGGTCACCTATGCCGAGCACGTTGTAGTTCAGGCGCCGCTTCTTGAGCGGGTTGTCGTAGGAGAACCACCAGCAGAGTGTCATCAGCGTTCCTGCGAGCCCTGCCGTCGCGAAGATTAGGAAAGGCCAGAGCCGCTTCTGCGCCCACTCGCAAACCTCCCGCATGCACGGATATATGCCGAAGAAGCTGCGTATCTTCTCCACCCATTCCGCGGTGGGTAGGGTGGCGTCGGGCTTTGCGCCGTCGATGCTGGCGTCCGCCTTCCTCACCAGTTCGCTGAGCTGCTTGGGGCATCGCGTCAGGAGCTTCTTCTTCGCGGCAGTGCGGCAGAGGTCCTCGACTTCGCCGGGGTTTGGCTTCCAGTCCTTCACGTAGTCGAGGCGGTAGCTCATGGCAATGGCCTTTTCGGGGTCGTTGTCGCAGAGCCAGCATGTCCAGTGGGATGTCTCCTCGGTAAAGCGCGGGTGGCGCTGTCCCGACGGCAGGCTTTCGCCGTAGTAGTCGTTGAGCACTTTTATGATGGCCTCGTCGCGCTCGGTGAACTGTATGGGCTGCTTCGGCGTGTCGGCAGCGGGCTTTGCCGCGGTGGCTTCGGTCTCTGACGTGTCGGTCTCGGCTTTGCGGCGTTGTGCCTTGCGCTCTCGCTCGAGCTCCTGCCATCGGGCTTGCGTGGGCTCCGACTCGCCACGCCGGTATGCTGCGCCGTAGCGTGCCTCGTAGTCAGGGTTCTCGTAGCTGAAGAGTTCCTCCCAGTCGATGTACTTTATGTCCTCGTACCTGGGGATGAAGTGCGCGTGGTCGGAGTTCTTGCACTGCGAGTCGGCATAGTCGAGAATGCCGAGGATTTCGCCCATCTGGTAAGTGTTGTCGATGAGGTTTCCCCATTCCTCGCGTGCCTTGAACACGACCTTCACTCCCTCTCCCGAGGGCGTAATGAAAATCCAGAGGATTCCCAGCGTGTCGAAGTCAGGGCGTTGCAGCCACGCCTGCACCCTTGCCTCGACGTCGGGCACGTGGTCGCCGTCCAGCTCTGCCAGGCCTGTCAGGTAGCCGTAGGCCTGTACGCGCCACTGTGCCGTGCGCCCCCAGCGGTCGGTGCTTTCGACGAAGTTCGCCTTGGGTATGAAGGCGGGCAGGTCGCCCTTCATCTGCTTGATGAAGAGCTTTATGCGGTGCAGGTCGTCGGCGGGGAGCTTCGCCTTGCGGCGCTCGTCCTTCTTCAGCTCTGCGGCGAGCCACGTCAGGTACTTGTCGGACTGTACGGCAGCTGCCACGAACTGCTGCGTCCTTCCCTGTGCCTCGGCTTCTGCCATGGTCTGGCTTGCGCGGCGGAAGCTGTTGATTGCGCTGCAGTTGGCAGCGTCTTTCGTAAGTTCCAACAGAGTCTTCGCTGTCAGCGGCTCTGTTGGCAAGTTGATTTTCTTTTGATAACAAATCATTTTTTGCCTCTTTTCTTTAAGTTGTTAATTACTCGTTTGAAACGTTCGTTTACGGGTAGCGTGCGCACGATTACTTGTAGTTGTCGCACAACCTCGCTCTGCCAGTTTGACGTGGACGTCAGGTCTATTGTACCTTGGAAGACAATCTGGCGCTTTGTCTGGTTGAGGAACACCTGCATGCCAGCCTCGTTGACGATGCGCTGCTTTGCCTGCATGGTGGTTCCCTTCTGCGGCTTAATGCCGAGCTGTTCCAGTCGTTCCGTGTACTCAGCCCAGAGGTCTGCCGCGTCGGCGGGGCAGCTGAGGTGTGCTACGCGCTGCGGCTTCGTCTCGCTGGTTGTCGTGAATAGCTTGCCGTTTTTGCAAGTTGTCACGTCCCGTTGTGAGGGTTGCCCCTCGACGGTGGGCATGAACGTGAATTCATCGCCCGCGTATATGCCCGTACCTCTTACTCTTCGAGGTTTCTGGGCGGAAAATTCGTTATTGTCCATTCTGTAAACGAATTTAGGTAAAACATAGGTTACACACTGTTCCGCGGATTAGTGTGGGAAGGTTTACTTCCAGACGGGCACAAATACAAAATGCGCCCCGAAGTCTAAACTTCACGGCGCAAAGGTACGGAGGGCGTGCAAAGCTCAACGCAAAAAAAAGGCAGAAAATCTGCCGTGAAAATGAATGAAAATAAATGAAAATGGAATAAGAGGGTTTTGTGAAAATTGTGAAAATTGTGAAAATAAAAAAGCAGGAATTATCGTTCCTGCTTACTGCTTTTTTTGGTAGCCGTTTCGTATTGCGGCGCTCCAGTTCTGCTCAACGCAAGTATATATCCCTGCCGCGTGAAGAGGCAGCCAGAGGCTTCGTTTGCATGATTGTTCAGAGATATCCCTTTTATTTAGCCATTCGCATACGGTTTGTGTTATCTGTTCTGGTGTCATCTTATGAATAGTCTTGAGGAATTCCCTTGCTTTTGCCTCGTTACCCCAGAAACTGTTTCGTATCAACTCTACCAACATGTCTTCTATAGTCCTGTTTAGACGCTTGATTTCCATATTGCTGGATTGTTCCATCTCTTCGGGGGTCTTCCTCAGGATTGAAATCTCCTCTTCCAACTGCGCTATGCGTGCCATTGCTTGTTCGAGCTGTTGTCGAAGCGATTCGGCTTCGTTGGGCGAGGCAACATCCTGCGGCGCTGGCACGGCAGGCACTTCCTCTTGCAGTGGTTGTGGCTCCTCTATCATGGGCAGCAAGAGTTCCGCAGCAAGTTTAGTTAAGCATTCTCTCTGATGCTCGTCGCTCTTGTAGGCGGAGCGGGACTTCTCTTTGACAAAGTCCAGCAATGCCCGATGTTCGTCTTTCGTCCTTCCCAGTGATTTCACGAAATCCGAAACCCTGTCCGGATTGTCCCTGAAATATTCGTGCCAAGAGAAAAACTCTGACGTGTCGTCCAGCAGCTCCTTGGTTATGGTTGGACGCTGGAACTCTTCGAGCGGAGGCAGTACCGTGCTTTCGTCGCATCTGTCAATAATATATTGACTGAATTTATCGTA
>ONWB01000113.1:4460-11487 GCA_900321445.1 uncultured Prevotellaceae bacterium
AAACCCCAGTTCTGACTCTATGGCTTTTGCAAGGCGCTTCATTCCTCGCGACATGTCCGAAGCGTGCGCATTTATCTGTATCAGCAGAATACTCAGAATATCACCAGCATAATCGCGGTAGCCAGTTCTAAAATTATCTGCTATTCTTATGAACCCGCCGAGACGCCGGTCGGGATGGCTATCGGCAAGGGCCACCGTGTACATATAATAGGCATCGTTGAAGATGCGGCATATAATATCATCGTATCCGTCGAAACATCCGTATTTAGCGTACAGGACATCATGTATAAGGCAGTTTAGCGTGCCTTCCTCGTCAATGCCAAATTCGTCTGGATTGCGCCGTGTGCGGTAGATTAAAGGGCGCGGGAGCTTGCTATAGTCGATATTATTACTCATAATACTTAAAAATTTGCCCGCAAAGATACAACTTTCCATCCTTTATGCGGAAGCAAAATACTGGAAAATTTGTCCTGAATATGTCAAAAAAATACTAAAAAAATACTATAGCTCCTGCTACACACAAACACATTTGCCAGAAAAAGATAGTTAGTAACCGAGAAAGTAACTTTTCGCAATTAGCCATTTTTGCGCGTAACAAACAGTAGTACAGTCACTTAACTCGTGTATTCGATGAGAAAGTAAGAAAGTAACTCATGGACAGGAATGTTTTCGCTAAGCCAAAAGAGCAGAGCGAAGCTCGCTTCAGCTATGCCTTGGCGAGAAAACGCCTGACGAAGTATATAAATTTATATATAACGTTATATTGTTTATATTGTAAAAATTAATGGTACATATTATATAATCTTATAATAAAATCCATATAAGAATCTTATAATAAAGTCTATATAAAGAATCTTATATTAAAGTCCATATAAATAATCTTTAAATCCCGTCTATAATCTCTGGGTGCCGCCCCACCAACGGAAAAAACAATCCCCCCGCGCGCCGGAACCCGCAAATCTGCCCCTCATTTTCGCTTCCTGTCCATAAGTTACTTTCTTACTTTCTCGCAATCGAAACCGCCTTAGAATCCCGCGAATCTGCCCCCATTTTCGCTTCCTGTCCATAAGTTACTTTCTTACTTTCACACAATCAAAACCGCCTTAGAATCGCGCGAAATGCCCTTTCGTCGCGGCGAAATGCCCTCAGGATTCATCGTAACCGCCTTGAGTCCGCATGTAACTCAACATCGGCGGCAAACAAAAAAGACGGACATCTCCTGAAAATTGTATGGAGACGTCCGTCATAGGGAGAGAGAAGAGCCTCTTGTCGGATTCGAACCAACGACCCCGAGATTACAAATCACGTGCTCTGGCCAACTGAGCTAAAGAGGCGGGTGGGCAAGCTAACTGTATCGCGCCGCTACAACCAACTACCTTTGCTGCGGTCAAGCCCTGGAGGATTCGAAGGGAGCTGGCCGTACAGCACTTACCCGTGTTCAGAATGTCTTGCTTTATTGCTTCAGGACACTACCTGGAGCCGTTTTGCGGCTGCAAAAGTAGGAAAGAATTTTCAAATGCCCAAGCCTTTTTCAAAAAAACTGCAAAAAAAGATGATTGTCGTGTAACAAACAGCGCTTCTTCCGCGTCTATATATGTAGAACCAATAACCAATAACCGTTAACCAATAACCAATAACCGTTAACAAATAAAAGTTATGAAAAGATTCTTGATGATGAGTGCGGCGATGCTCATCGCAATGCAGGGAATGGCGCAGAGCGCCGCAGAGAAAATCTTCGAAAAGTATGGGAAGGAAAAGGATGCTGTGCTGGTAGAACTGCCGCGGGAGGTGCTGCAGGCTGCAATGTCGCAGAGTGAAACTGCCAGCGCCGACAGCACAGAGGCTTCGCCAGAGCGCAAATCCGAAGGCGAAATAAGCATGCTCCGCGCGATGCAGACTAAAAGCGAGTCGGTTGCAAAAAAGGTTTCGAAATCTGTGCAGGCACTTGAGCGTAAGGGCTACAACGTCGTTATTCGTCACAACGATGAGGATAGAGGACGGACATTGGTGCTGAACCGCATGGAAAACGGCAAGATAGCCGAGTTCGTAATCTTACATCAGGAAAAAGAGGTGTGCTCACTTGTTCAGATCTGTGGACGAATGGAGTTTGAGGATTTGGGCAAGTTGGAAGGAATGGGACTGGACTGGGAATGACGTAAAAAGCTCGCTTAGTGACAGCCGAGGAATTCAAAAGTATGTTCCTGCCGCATGCGCCAGCCCTGCATGGTGCGGCGCTGCGCCTCACAGGTCAGCATGAGGCTGCGGAGGACTTGGTGCAGGAAACGCTACTGTTGTTGTGGACAAAGCGCAACAGGCTTGGAAGCGTCTCCAATGCTGCAAGCTATGCCCTCGGCGCGTTGCACAATGTGTTCTGTTCGTCGCTACGGCGTGGAGGCTTTGAGACCACCGACCTCAGCGAGGCACGCTATGCCGCGGCTCCGTCCGAAGGCGACGAGTCGGACATACAGCTTCTTATTTCGCAACTTCCAGAACCAGGGCGCACGATACTGCGCTTGCGCGACCTCGAGGAGCTTCCTTACGATGAGATTGCACGACTTGTCGGCATGTCGGAGGGCAACGTCCGTGTGCACCTCTGCCGCACACGGCGCATGCTGCGGAAACTTTGGCAACGGGAAATATGATAGAAATGAATAGTATAGAAAAAAGGATACGCATACTCCTCGACCGCTACTACGAAGGTCTTGCAACCTTGGACGAGGAGCGCGAGCTGGCTTCTTTTGCGAATAGTGCGGCTCATCATAATGCTCTTTCGGCAGATGTCCTGCAGGAGTGTATGTTCGTTGCCGACGTGAGAAACGCGGGAAAAGTCCATGGCGAAAATGCTGCAGAGGCTGATGCGGCTTTCCTAATGCGAATGTCGCGACAGATTGACCAGTGGGAGCGCTTAGAGACGAGTGCGCAGCGTAGGGCTATGCGCCGTTCATTGCAGTGGTTCTCAGGCATTGCTGCCACTTTCGCTTTAGCCTTGTTGTTGCCTTTTGCCTTTACTCAGTACGAGGACCGCCAGGATTTCGTAGAGGTTTCCGCAAAGGTGTGCAACGGCTCTTCGCAGCGTATGCTGACACCAGAAGAGGCGGCAGCCGAGACGCAGCATGCGCTCGAGAAGTTTTCTGAGACTATGAACAAAGGATTATCATTGCTTTCAAATTAGACATTCTGCTTTATGAAAAAACATTTTTCCGTACTTCTACCGCTTCTCCTGTTACTAATCCCTATGGGAGGCTTTGCTCAAAAGGCGTTGTTCGAAAAGTATGAGAACACGAATGGCGTAACGACGGTGTACATCTCGCAGTCGATGTTGCGCATGGTTCCCAATATGGGTGCAGCGGGGCATGACTTCAGTTCCGTAAGCCGCAAGCTTGATGGCATCAGGATTCTTAACTGCGAGCGCCAGAGCCTGGCTTCCACTATACGCAATCAGGCGGAGGAGATGATAAGGAAGGAGGGCTTTGAGGTAGTTATCAAAGTCAATGAAAGCGGCGAGCATACGACAATCTACCGCAAGCAGCTGAGGGGGGGGCGCTCGGAGTGCGTACTGCTACACCACAGCGACTCGGGGCTGAACGTCATAGATATCATGGGAACGATGACGCTGGATGAAATTAGAGATATAATGGGGAGTAAATAAGCACTAACAAACAAGATAAGAAAACTCCCCAACCCCGCACAAACACGGTATCGTGCTTGTGTTATTAAGGTTGGAAAGCCGGCACGCGCGAGCGTCCCGGCTTTCATTGCTAAAGCGTGTTGCTGTAAATTGCTTGCTGCGTGGGGGGGCAGCGTTTTTATCTGCTCAGGACTTTGCGCCCTCCGACGATTGATACTCCGCGTGGAATACTCTGGAGGCGTCGCCCCTGGAGGTCGAATACCATTGGCTGTTTACCATTGTCCATTGTATTGATGTCCCTGATTCCCGTAGGCTCGTCGATGTGTGTTACGGCAGCATTGACGATGTTGCCGCGCTTGCGGTTGATGAGCAGGGCTACGACGCGCAGGTTCGCCTTGTTCTGTACAAGGAGGCTGGAGCTTGGGACGCTGAGTGTGGCTTCGTGGGTGCGGTCTTCGCCAGCCACCAGCGGTGCGGTTATGCTGTTTGTGATGCCATTGGTGACGCCTGACGAGGCTACTGCCACGTGGTTGAATGTGAGTCCGACGAGTTTTTCGGGTGCATCGACGTAAGGCTTGAGGTTGGGGTCGGAGGCCGCATAATTATAGCCCGAGAAGTAGTTTGTCTGTACCCAGGAGTTGTTCTTCAGACTATCGGACAGCAAAACGTAGGCGAGGGCATAGGGTGCAGATTCGTCATCGAGGTAGAAGCGTGTGGTCGATGTTGCCTTTACCTTTGTCATCTGCTCGTCTGTCCATTGTGCTGCAAGGCTGATGTCGGCTTCGGCGATACGTGCGAGCTCGTCGCTGATGACGTCGGCGAGGCCAAAGGGCTTGTCCTCGGTGAGGCCGTAGTATGTGCCAGGTGTGAGGCCGTTGCGGCTGATGTAGCATGCCGGGAGGCTCGGAACTTTGCTGAGAATGGTGCTGTAGCCACCACTGTTGGTACCCGACATGGCGTCGTCCTTGTGTACGGCAATGCCGATGTATTTGTCGCCAAAATTCTTCTCGGCAAGCTGCATGCCCACCATGCCCTGCGGGCACCATCCGCACCAGAGTCCTGTGAACTCCTCTTCGACGACGCGCTTTGTCTCTGCGCTTTGCGCTACAACGAGCTGGTCGATGGTGCCTGTGACGCTGGCGGCTGCGTTTTCCTTGCCGTTAACCTTCGTAATCGTCAGTGTAGGCGTGCGGAAGCCAAGAGCGCTTGTGGCAGGCAGGGCGATGCTGACGTCGCGCGTGCCCATAGCAGTGGAGTATGTCGAGAACTCTACGCTCTGCTCAGCGCTGTTGCCCGATTCTTCGTCGGATACTACGTAGCTGATGCTGCGTATGCCTTCGGGAGAACCATTTTCAAGCGTCACGTCCACGCTGTGTGCTGCGCCTGCAAGTGTGGTGACGTATCCCGTATTCGTAATCTTTGCACTTGCGGGGAAGGGCTCGCCGAACAGTGCATAGAGGGCGAGCGAGAACTCCTGTGCAAACGTAGTGCCCCATGAGCCTCCTGAGAATACGCTGAAACGTGTCCAGCAGGCGTCCTTCATACCCGTAGGTTCTACGCCTCCGACATTGCGCACGCTGGCATCCGTTGCCGTGAAAGAGTAGCCCAGATATACGTCGCGCGTGATGGTGTAGGGCGTGTCGAAGACTACGTCGTTAAGTTGCCCAGGGACGAGCGTGGAGGCGTCGAGCGCCTTGTATGCGATGTTTGCCTTGCTGACATCCGTGGGCCGCGAAGTGCTAATCCATACGGAGAAGTCCTTGACGGCCGAGGATTCGGGTACGTAGAATCTGATGCCGCAAAGCGTGTGGCCGCTGAGGTTGTATTTCTTTGCTGGCAGCAGAATTGCGAAGTCGCAAGTCTCTGGCGGCATGGTGCGGAACACTTTTAGCGGAGCGTCGCCAGCATAGCTCCACCATGTTTTTCCATCGTCTGCGGCCAGCGGGGCTGTGGTCTGTGCGGAGAGGTTCAACGCAAAGAGCGCCATGATGAGTGTAGATAGTCGTTTCATTGTGTTATGCTTATGTTTGTTTAATCTTTTGGAGAACGTCGAGGGCTTGCGCTACGGAGGCAACGCCCTTTATGGTCATGCGTCGGCGTCCGGAGTCCTCGCTGAGGCGGCAGTCGCGTACGTGGCTCATGGCGTAGTTTATAATGCTGTCGAATGCGGGTGAATGGTAGAACGGGTGTGTGCGGTCGGCAAAGAAGTACAGAGTCATTCGCCCATTTTTCAGCACGATGCGCTCGCAGCCGAGAAGTCCCCCGATGCGTCGCAGGGGTACAATGCGCAGAAGTTCTTCGCCTTCCTCTGGCAACGTGCCGAAGCGGTCCTCCATGCGAGTGCGGAAGCGGCTGAGCTGCTCGTCTGTCTTAAGGCCGTCGAGCTCGCGGTATAGCATCATGCGCTCGCTGGCGCCAGGTACGTATGTCTCGGGGAAGAATGCGTGAAGGTCGCAGTCGATGTCGGAAGAGAAGAAGGCCGTCTCCGCCCCAAGGTGTTGTGAGGGCGAATGATGCGTGGCGCTTGACTGTTCCTCCTCCGATGTCGTTGGCGCGACGTTTGTCGCCTGCAGTTCCTTCATCGCCTCATTCAGAATCTTCACGTATGTCTCGTAGCCGAGGTCGGCGATGAATCCGCTCTGCTCTGCGCCCAGTAGGTTGCCAGCCCCGCGAATGTCGAGGTCCTGCATGGCGATATGTATGCCCGAGCCGAGGTCGCTGAACTGTTCCAGCGCTTGCAGGCGTCGGCGTGCGTCGTCGGGCAGTAGCGACAGTGGGGGGGCGAGAAGGTAGCAGAAAGCCTTGCGGTCGCTACGTCCTACGCGTCCGCGCATTTGGTGCAGGTCGGAAAGTCCGAAGTGGTGCGCAGCGTCGATGATGATGGTGTTGGCATTTGGTATGTCGATGCCATTTTCCACAATCGTCGTACATACCATCACATCCACTTCATGATTGGTAAACCGCATCATCGCATCCTCAATGTCCTCACGGTCCATCTGTCCATGCACAATGCCAATCCGTGCTTCCGGCAAAAGATGCCGCAGCGTTCTTGCCACATTGTAAATCTGCTGGATGTTGTTATAGAGATAGTACACCTGGCCATGTCTTGCCAGCTCCTTCTCAATGGCCTCCACAATCAATCCCTGATTCTTCTCTGCCACATATGTCTGCACACTGTAACGATTGCGGGGCGGTGTCTCCAGCTGTGACAAAGAACGGATGCCGATCAAAGACATCTGCAGGGTTCTTGGAATCGGTGTGGCACTCAATGTCAGCACATCGATGCCATTCTTCATCTCTTTGATCTTTTCTTTATGCTCCACGCCAAAGCGCTGTTCCTCATCCACCACCAGCAGGCCAAGCTGCTTGAAATGCACATCTTTGGACAGCAGACGATGC
>ONWB01000141.1 GCA_900321445.1 uncultured Prevotellaceae bacterium
CGCTTGGCTGAAGTCAGTGCCAACATCATCGACCAATGTGTTGCCCAGGGCGTACCCTTCGCACGCGAATATGGCGGCATGCTTGCTAACCGTTCCTTCGGCGGCGCACAGGTCAGCCGTACGTTCTACGCGAAAGGTCAGACTGGCCAGCAGCTCCTCCTCGGTGCCTACAGCAGTCTGATGTGTCAGGTGAACAAGGGTACGGTGGAACTCTACACCCGTTACGAGATGCTCGACGTCGTCATCATCGACGGACGCGCACGCGGCATCATTGCCCGCAACCTCGTCACGGGCAAGCTCGAACGTTTTGCAGCTCACGCTGTTGTCATCGCAACGGGTGGTTATGGAAACACATACTTCCTCTCCACTAACGCCATGGGCTGCAACTGCTCCGCAGCTATCGCAACCTACCGCAAGGGCGCCGTGTTTGCAAACCCCTCATACGTACAGATTCACCCCACATGTATCCCCGTTCACGGTGACAAGCAGTCTAAACTGACACTTATGTCCGAGTCCCTACGTAACGACGGACGCATCTGGGTTCCCAAGAAGCTCGAAGATGCCAAGAAGCTGCAGGCTGGCGAGATCCAGGGTAAGGACATCCCCGAAGAGGACCGCGACTACTACCTCGAGCGCCGCTATCCCGCATTCGGCAATCTCGTGCCGCGTGACGTGGCAAGCCGTGCCGCTAAGGAGCGTTGCGACAAGGGCTACGGCGTGAACAACACAGGACTGGCCGTGTTCCTCGACTTCTCGCAGGCTATCAAGGACTTCGGACGCAAGGAAATTGAAGCGCGCTATGGCAACCTCTTCGACATGTACGAGGAAATCACCGACGAAAGCCCCTACGAAACCCCAATGCAGATATTCCCCGCCGTACACTACACGATGGGTGGCATCTGGGTGGACTACGAGCTTATGACGACCATCAACGGACTCTTTGCAATCGGCGAGTGCAACTTCTCCGACCACGGAGCTAACCGCCTCGGCGCATCCGCCCTTATGCAGGGTCTGGCAGACGGATACTTCGTCCTCCCCTACACAATCCAGAACTACCTGAGCGACCAGATTACCGTTCCACGCTTCAGCACCGACCTCCCCGAATTCGACGAAGCCGAGAAGGGCGTGCAGGCACGTATCGACCGCCTCTTCGCAATCGGCGGAAAGCGCAGCGTTGACAGCATCCACAAGGAACTCGGACACATCATGTGGGAGCACGTCGGTATGGGACGCACAAAGGCTGGTCTCGAAGAAGGCATCAAGCTCATTGGCGAACTCCGCAAGGAATTCTACGCAAACCTCTTCGTGCCAGGGTCGCAGGAGGGCGTGAACGTAGAACTTGAGAAGGCTCTCCGACTCGAGGACTTCCTCCTCATGGGACAGCTCATCGCTAACGACGCCCTCCACCGCGAGGAAAGCTGCGGCGGCCACTTCCGCGAAGAGCATCAGACGGAAGAAGGCGAAGCTAAGCGCGACGACGAGAACTTCTTCTACGTAGGATGCTGGGAATACCAGGGCGACGACAACAAGAAGCCCGTACTCTACAAAGAACCACTCAACTACGAAATCATCAAAGTACAAACCCGTAACTATAAGAGTTAAGCCATGGCTAAGAACATTTCATTCACCATTAGATACTGGAAGCAGAATGGCCCAAAAGATGCGGGTCACTTTGAGGAGCGTCAGATGCACAACATCCCCGACGATACCAGTTTCCTCGAGATGCTTGACATCCTCAACGAGGAGCTCATCAACGACGGCAAGGAACCCTTCGTATTCGACCACGACTGCCGCGAGGGTATTTGCGGTATGTGCTCTCTCTACATCAACGGAACGCCTCACGGCAAGACCGAGCGCGGCGCAACAACGTGCCAGCTCTACATGCGTCGTTTCAACGATGGCGACACCATCACCGTAGAACCTTGGCGTTCAGCAGCATTCCCCGTAATCAAGGACTGCATGGTTGACCGCTCCGCATTCGACAAGATTCAGGCTGCCGGCGGCTACACCACAATCCGCACAGGGCAGGCTCAGGACGCCAACGCCATCCTCATCCCCAAGGAGGATGCCGACGAGGCTATGGACTGCGCAACATGTATCGGATGCGGCGCCTGCGTGGCTGCATGTAAGAACGGCTCTGCAATGCTCTTTGTCAGCTCGAAGGTTTCACAGTTCGCCCTGCTGCCACAGGGTCGCGTAGAAGCTGCCAAGCGTGCTAAGGCCATGGTTGCCAAGATGGACGAGCTGGGCTTCGGTAACTGCACAAATACACGTGCTTGCGAGGCTGTATGTCCAAAGAGCGAGACCATCGCCAACATAGCTCGACTCAACCGCGAGTTTATCAAGGCAAAATTGGCAGACTAAATTAACATCATAACATACTCGTGCAGCACATCAGGGGGTATAGCCTTGATGTGCTGCTATAACAAATGAATTGATTATGAGACTGACTAATATCACATTGGATTCTATATGTCGAATAATGGAATGGACTGCTATAATAACATTGTTCCTTGGCATTGTAGCTTCATTGTATTGCGGAATCCATAAAGAAAGTAACGACATTATTTTTGAGTGGGAGATAATCATCGGCGGAATTGTCGCTTCTTTTACGAATACGTTTTTTCTTTTGTTTATGTCACGCATTGGCGATGCCATTGATGACATGCGTAACAAATATGTATATACAAATAATGATGAGTAGTGGAAAACAAATCAAGGCAAAATTGGCAGACTAAGCCTACTGCCCCACAAATTTTGCAGCTCTGCCATTTTGGCGGGGCTGCTTTTTTGCATAAATTCGGCGAAAAATGCACTTTGATGCCGCGAGGTTTGGTAAAAACTCAGAATTAGTGTAACTTTGCGCTGCTTATATTGCGATTTTATATCATCTAACGTATCTATTTGCACAAACATACACTGAATATGGCATCACTAAGGGTATTTATATTTGCTCTGCTGTCCGCAATTGTGGGCATCATTTGGGCAGACAAGCCTATAGAGGGGCACTACTACATTATCACGAACGTGCAAACGGGGAATGTCGTTTCCAACAAAGGGAATGCCTCTACCGATGCAAAACTATACGTCGAGCCGTTCGTGGAAGGAAATGCCACCCAGATATGGAAGTTTGTGCAACATGACTATCTCGAGGACACGATGCTATTCCAGCTTGTGAATGCCGACTGCGGACTTGCCATCGACCTCTCACTAAACACCAACCGCGGCCCGCTCCTTTGGACGGTCAACAATCAGGGCGTGGGACAGACTTTCAACAATCAGATTATTGAATTCGTAACCCTCAACGCGGAGGCTGGGACATACCTCCTTCGCAGCTATGACGGCGAACGTGCCATCTGCGCCTCAGCATCAGCAATCCTTTCCCTGACCGAAAACATGTCATCGGCTTTTTGCGCCTTTACACTTACAGAAGCTGAAAAACCCAACGTACAAACAAAATATTGGGAAGACTCCTCCATTTTCGAGGAGAACAAGGAAGCCGGCCACGCCACCTATATGCCCTACCCCACCACCAGTGCCATGCGAGCCGATGCCGAACGCTACGAGAAACCCTGGCTCGACCCCGTAGGCGCAAAGTGGCTTTCTCTGAACGGAGTATGGCAGCTCAACTGGACAACAGACCTCAGCAATCTCCCCGCCGAAGCCGACTTCTACGGCGATGCGGCAGACGTCTCCGCATGGGACACGATAAGCGTGCCGTCATGTCTAGAGATGAAAGGATATGGCGACCCCTTGTACATAAACGTCAACTACCCCTTCGCCGACAATCCCCCAACCATTAAGATGAGCAGCGGCTTGCAGAATAGCGTAGCATCCTACCGCCGCACCTTCACCCTGCCGATGGGATGGGAGAAGGAGCGCGTGTTCCTCCATTTCGACGGAATATACTCTGCTGCCTATGTATGGGTAAACGGCCATTACGTTGGATACACGCAGGGAGCCAACAACGTATCCGAATTCGACGTCAGCAACGTCGTTCGCACAGGCGAGAACAACGTGAGCGTGAGAGTCATCCGCTGGACCGACGGCTCCTATCTCGAAGGTCAGGACATGTGGCATATGAGCGGCATCCACCGCGACGTGTACCTTTTTGCCACACCTCGCACATTCATCGCCGACCATCGCATTACAGCCGACGTAACCCCCAGCGGAGGACAAGCATGCCCCGTGGTGCGCTTCACCATGTGCAACCGCGACCGCACAGCAGCGAAAAAGATTGTACGCGTTACACTCCGCGACCCCGAAGGAAACGAGATGACGTCGCAGAGCACGGAGATAGAGATGACAGCATCCGACAGCATCCAGAAAGTAGAGCTCCGCATGGGCTGCCATCAGGACGTCAAGCTGTGGAGTAGCGAGAAACCCATTCTCTACACCTTCGAATTCTCACAAACCGATGCCCAGACTGGGCGCGAGGAGCAGGCATTCTCTACGCGATACGGATTCCGCAGCATCGACCTCAACATGGGCTACCTGCGCGTCAACGGACAACGAGTATATCTGAAGGGCGTGAACACACAGGACACGCATCCTATGCACGGCCGCACCATGCCCGTATCGACAATGCTTCAGGACGTCACGCTTATGAAGCAGGCAAACATCAACTGCGTACGCACCAGCCACTATCCCCGCCAAGCCAAGATGATGGCCATGTTCGACTACTTTGGACTCTATTGCGTCGATGAGGCCGACATGGAATGTCACAAAAACTGGGAAGACGGCTCAAGCATAATTAATAGTTCAGACTGGACGGCAGCCATCGTGGACCGCAACGTGCGCAACGTCCTTCGCGACCGCAACCACCCCAGCGTCGTCATGTGGAGCCTCGGCAACGAGAGCGGATCGGGCTACAACGTCATAGCAGCCTACGATGCCGTGAGCGAACTCGACGACCGTCCCATCCACTACGAAGGTGCCACACGCGGAAATGCCGAGGGCACAGACGTATGGAGCGTGATGTATCCCAACGTCGGCGACGTGGCTTCGAAATGCAGCAGCAACTGGCGACGCCAGCCCTACTTCATGTGCGAATATGCCCACGCAATGGGTAATTCCGTGGGCAACCTTGCGGAATACTGGGGAGCAATCATAGGTTCCACCTACGGCATCGGCGGCTGCATCTGGGATTGGGTGGACCAGTCGATATACGATGCCGAGGACATAAAAGCTGGCAAACTCGTGCAAAACGGATTCCCAAAATACATCACTGGCTACGATAAGCCGGGTCCCCACCAGGGCAACTTCGTCAACAACGGCATCGTGAATGCCGACCGCTCATGGAGTCCTGAGCTCTACACGGTGAAGAAAGTGTATCAGAACGTCGTGCGCCGCACATTCCGCAACAAGCGCCTGAATATTCAGAACAACTATGCCTTCACTAACCTCAACGAGTTCGACCTCACGTGGAGCGTACTCAAGGACGGCGAAGTCGTCGAGAGCGGCAGCGAGCAGATGACATCATGCCCTGCAGGAAGGGCAGCCACCTACGAACTGCGCCTGCGCGAGGCAACACCTTGGGCAGAGGCAGGCTATGCCGTAGCCACGTTCCAGGACACAATACAACTTCGCCCCGCCACGCTGCCAACAATGGAGCACGAAGGGCAACCCTTCACATACGAGTCTATTTCAAGTTCGCGTCACGAACTCCGCAACGACCGCGTCGAAGTAGTATTCACCCGAAACGGACTGTACACATACAAGGTTGACGGAGTCCTGCGCATGCGCTCCACACAGACGCCAGAATATGCCGACTACCGCTATATCGAGAACGAAGAGCCTTATGGCGGAACCGAGAACTACGACACGTCACCTGGCGTCGGCGACAAGACTACTACATACGAACTCTCCGACGATGGCAGGACGTTTACGTGCACCATCGAAGCCGATGGCAAGAAGGTACCATACACGCTAAAGTACACACTCTATTGCGACGGCGTTGTAGAGCTTGAGGCATCCTTCAGCCCCATCGCCAACAACCTGCGCCGCATTGGACTCGGCATGCGTTTCCCCACACGCTGGGATAACATAACGTACTACGCTTGCGGTCCTCACGAAAACTACATCGACCGTCGCGAAGGCGCATATCTCGGAGTATATTCTACCACCGTCTCCGACATGTTCGAGCCATACGCACGCCCGCAGAGTTGCGGAAACCACGAAGGCCTGCGATGGGTGACGCTCTCCAGTGCCGATGGCGACGGCATACGCGTTGAGACGGAGGGGAACGTAGCATTCTCCATGCTACATTGGGACGACAAAGCCCTGAAGAGCGCAAACCACTGCTGGAACCTCAGCAACTCTGGCGAAGTATTCGCTCACTTCGACTACATGCAAAAGGGACTCGGCAACGCATCCTGCGGCCCCGGCCCACTATCGCAATACATGGTGCCATCAAGCGGCACATACGGCTACAAGCTACGCTTCATTCCCGTAAAAGTCGAAGTCGATGGCATAAACACAATCGACGACGAACAAGGGTCAACGGCCAATGGTCAACGGTCAATGTTCAATGGCACCTACGACCTACAAGGCCGCCGCATCAATGGTCAATGGCCCGCTTACCCCAACGAGACGCTTGATACCTCAAGAACCGTCAATAGACAATTACCCAAGGGCATATATATACGCAACGGGAAAAAATATCTGAAATAACAAAACAATAACCGCTCTTTGCAAGCAAAGCGTCAGTCCTACGGACATGCCGAGCGAACCAATAACCACAAAACAGCCATATTTTTGAACAAATCGAACGAGTCAAACGAATATGCTTAAGGTTTTTGAAATATATTTCTGATAATTTTAGAGCGAAGCACACCCTCTATAAACTATAAACATTAAACTATAAACTCCTAACACAGCCATGGAACAAAAAGAACTGCAACAGATTGTTGCGCAATTCGACATCAAGGGCAACGTCTGCGAGGTAAAGCCCCTCGGCAACGGCCTCATCAACACAACCTACAAGGTGACGACCGAAGGCACCGACCCCGACTATGTACTGCAGCACATCAACAACGCCATCTTCCCCGACGTTGACATGCTCATGGGGAATATCGTCGCCGTCACCGACCACATCCGCAAGAAGCTTGCCGGCA
>ONWB01000001.1 GCA_900321445.1 uncultured Prevotellaceae bacterium
TGGTTAACGGTTATTGGTTAACGGTTATTGGTTAACGGTTATTGGTTAACGGTTATTGGTTAACGGTTATTGGTTAACGGTTATTGGTTAACGGTTATTATCTCAATTGTGCTCCAAGCTTATTTGTTAATTGATTGATGATTTTTTGCATGATGGCTTCCACCTGCTTGTCGTTCATTGTTTTTGTTTCATCTTGCAGGATGAAGTTCACGGCGTAGCTCTTCTTGCCGGCGGGCAGGTTCTTGCCTTCATATACGTCGAAGAGGACGACGCGCTTGAGGAGTTTCTTCTCCGTCTGGCGTGCAAGGCTTTCGATGTCTGCAAAGCGCACGGCGTTGTCCACAAGCAGGGCGAGGTCGCGACTGACGGCGGGGAACTTGCTGAGCTCTGAGAACTCTACTTTGTTCTTGCGCGTCTTGCGCATAATCTCGTCCCAGTGGAGGTCGGCATAGTACACGTCCTGTTCTACACCGCAGAGTGCACACACCTTCTTCGCTACGAGTCCAAATTCGAGAACGACTTTGCCGTTGCGGTCTTTCAGCGTAAGGCCGTGGGAGAAGATGTCGTTGTCGCTGTCTTCCGTGAGGAGGCCGCCCATAGGCAGTCCCACACGCTGCAGGACGTCGTAGGCATAGGCTTTCAGTTCGAACACGCTGGCTTTCTCGTCGGCATGTGCCCACGAACCTTCCACGCGGTTACCTGTAAGCCACAGTCCCAGGTGGTATTCCTCGGCGTAGGTAGCCTCGCCCGTTTGGCGGTAGTGCTTGCCCATTTCGAAGAGTCTGAGGTTCTGCGCACGGCGGTTCACGTTGCGTGCGATGGTTTCCAGTCCGCCAAAGAGCAGAGTCTGGCGCAGCACGTTTAGGTCTGCGGACAGAGGGTTGACGAGTCGCACGAGCGTCTCCTGCTTGTACGTCTTGAGGTCTGCGTAGTATGCCTCCTTGGTGAGGGAGTTGTTGAGAATCTCGTGGAAGCCTTGTCCTACGAGCTGCTCGCCGACGAGCGTCTGCAACTTCTGCGAGCGGTCGGTTTCACCCTGCACGGTGAGGCATGCGTTCATGCGTGACGGTATCTCGATATTGTTGTATCCGTAAATGCGCAGAATCTCTTCCACAACGTCGCACGGGCGCTGCACGTCCACACGGAATGCAGGCACCTCGAGGTGCAGCCCGTCGGCTATTGGCGTAGCCTTCATGCCGAGGTCCTCGCAGATGCTCTTGACAACTTCTTGCGGCAGATGCTTGCCGATGAGGTCGTCGCAATACTGGTATTTCAGATCTACGTCGAAATGCTGCGGCAACTCGCGAGCCCAGATGTCCTGTATCTCCATCGAGATGGTACCTCCGGCAAGTTCCTTTGCCATCATGGCTGCGAGCTTCAGGGCATACAACTGTCCTGCGGGGTCTATGCCGCGCTCGAAGCGGAAAGAGGCATCCGTCTGCAACTGGTGGCGGCGTGCCGACTTGCGTATCCATGTGGGGTGGAAGTATGCACTCTCGAAGCACACGTCGCGCGTCGTGTCGTAGGTGCCGCTGCCGCGACCGCCATACACACCGCCGATGCACATGGGGACAGCCTCGCCCTTCTCGTCGCGGCGGCAAATCATGAGGTCGCGCTCGGAGAGTGTGCGCTCAACGCCGTCGAGGGTTTCGAACTTCGTGCCCTCGGGAAGCGTGGTGACGACAATCTCCTTGCCCACGATGTCGGCATCGAAGCAGTGTAGGGGCTGTCCGAACGCCATCATGATGTAGTTTGTGATGTCCACGATGTTGTTGATGGGGCGCAGGCCGATGGTTTCAAGGCGCTGCTTCAGCCATTCGGGACTTTCCTTCACCTCGCAGCCCTTCACCGTCACGGCGCAATAGTGGGGACATGCCTCTGCGTTCTCGACGCTCACCTTTATCTCGAGGTCGTGATTATCTACTGCAAAGGCATCCACGCTGGGACGCTGCAACTTTGCCTCGTAGCCATTGCGGCGCAACCACGCATAAAGGTCGCGCGCCACGCCCCAATGTGAGCATGCATCGCTGTGGTTGGGCGTGATGTCCACCTCTACGAGGTAGTCGCTTTCGAGACCATAGTATTCGGCAGCTGGCGTTCCGACTTTTGCGTCGGAAGGCAGTACGATGATGCCGTCGTGGCTGGTGCCGACGCCTATTTCGTCCTCGGCACATATCATGCCGAAGCTTTCAACGCCGCGAAGCTTTGACTTTTTTATTTGGAATTCCTTGTCGCCGTCGTAGAGTACCGTGCCGAGTGTGGCGACCATCACTTTCTGGCCTGCCGCCACGTTGGGAGCTCCGCAAACGATTTGCGTAGTCTCGGACTCATCAGTTCCAAGTCGTACGGAGCAGACATGCATGTGGTCGCTGTCGGGATGTGGCTCGCACGTGAGGACTTCGCCAACGACGATGCCCTTCAAGCCGCCGCGTATGCTCTGCACTTCTTCTACTCCGCCCACTTCCAGCCCTATGCTGGTAAGTGCTGCGGCAAGTTCTTCAGGAGTAAGGTTGAAATCTACATATTCCTTCAACCACTTATAACTGACGTTCATAATTTTGAGGTATGTTCTATTTAAGTTTTAGGAGTATCTCAGGGAGTTAATTCGCTTCGCTCATGGGAGTAAACTCACTATGCTCGTAGAAGTTAATTCGCCTTGCTCATGGACGATAGTCTTGCGGGAATAGTTGTATAGTCCAAGACTTTAGTCTTTAACTCCCAGCCAGCATGCTGGCTTTACTCCCTTTTAATAACTTCCATGAGCGTAGCTAATTAACTCCCGAAAGTTTATCTATTTTATTTTTTCGGCGCGAAAATACGAATAACTGAGCGAAATGCGCTATTTTTGCCAACGAAATTTCAATAGAAAAAGATGATACGACGATATTTGCTACTTATAATTGCATTTTCGTGCACCATGTCGAACCTTGCACAAGTCACTTTGCACGACCTCGACACGCTCCGCACAGACACCAGCATTGTTGCAGTGCAACCTTCTGAGGCTTCCCATGCTACCCCCCAGCGCACGCCCGAGGAGATGCTTGCAGAATACAGCAACGCCCTGCATCGCACGGCATTGCGCTTCCGCAACTGGCGATATACGGGCGGCGACACGCTGAGCAACCCTTACTACTTCTACGTATTCTCAAGCCCCACGTTCTACGAAGGTCCTATGCACCAGCGCCTCGGCCGCCTCAGCTACAAGCCGCAGACCACTTTTGGCACACGGACCTCCATCTACGACGGGAGCCTCGCGCAGCGTCCGCGCCTCGACATGACGGAGGATGCGCTGGCATACATTTATACTACGCGCCCCTGGTATGTTCGCCACATGGACACCGAGACGATGCCGAGCCCGACGGCAGGCGAGCAGACGCCTGTGCGGCCGCACGTCAACCTGACGGAAAAGGTGGAACGCACGCCCGAGAACCCAGCGCCGCAAATCGTCGAGCAGCCCGACATCGAGGTGCACCGCCCTAACTTCTGGAACCTCTCGGCAGAGGCCTCGTTCCAGCTCATTCAGAACTACGTTTCCGACAACTGGTACAAGGGCGGCGAAAGCAACCACTCGCTGCTGGCGAGCATCATCCTGCAAGCCAACTACAACAACAAGCAGAAGCTGAGGTGGGACAATAAGCTGGAGATGAAGCTCGGCTTCCAGAGCAGCAATAGCGACGAGCAGCACAAATACAAGACCAACAGCGACCTGCTGCGTATGACAAACGAACTGGGCGTGAAGGCCACGACGCACTGGTACTACTCGATAATGCTCCAGAGCTGGACGCAGTTCTACCGCGGCTATAAGAAGAATGATACGCGCGTATATTCCGACTTCATGTCGCCCTTCGAATCGCTGCTGACGTTTGGTATGAAGTTCACGACGCAGTCGAAGAACAAGCGCTTTAGTGCCAACGTCAACCTATCGCCTCTCGCCGTCGATTTCAAGTATGTGGACCGCCTGGACCTGAGCACGACTTACGGCCTCGACGAAGCCCACCACACAAAGTGGGAGTATGGTTCCAACATCACGGCAACGCTCGAGTGGACGCTGATGACGAACGTGCGCTGGAAGTCGCGCTTCTACTACTACACAAACTACCGCAAGGCGCAGGTTGAATGGGAAAACACCTTCGACCTGACTATCAACAAATACCTGACGACGCAGCTCTTCCTCTATCCGCGCTTCGACGACAGCGTGAAGCGCAAGGAGGGCAGCAACACATACTTCCAGTTCAAGGAGTACCTCTCGCTGGGTGTAAAACTTAATTTCTGACGAATATTTTGCCGTTTCAATCGCACATTGTAACTTTGCGCCTGACAAGAATACTATGAACGAGATATTCCCAGCAAGCTTCATCGAGTTTCCCGCCAGCACGGAGGAGGGGCGCAGCGCCTCATTCTACCTGGCAGCCGAGGAGTATCTGGCTCAGGAGATGCCCGAGGGCAACTACGTGTTCTTCTGGCAGTTGAATCCTACATGCGTATTCGGGCGGCACCAGAATCCAGCTCTCGAGCTTGACCTTGACTTCTGCCGCAGGCATGGTGTGGACATCGTGCGCCGCAAAAGCGGTGGCGGCACGATTTTCGCCAACAAGGACAACATCATGGTGAGCCTGGTGACAGGCAAAGGGTCTGTAGAGACCGTGTTCAACGCTTTCTCGCACGAGATTGCAAGATGCCTGAAGCAGTTGGGCGCACCCATGAAGGTAAGCGGGCGCAACGATATATGCCTCGAGGACGGGCGCAAGATTTGCGGCGGCGCCTTCTACCACATGAAGGACCGCAACATTGTACATTGTACGATGCTCTACGATACCGACATGGAGATGATGCGCGGATGCCTCACACCAGCCCGCGCCAAGTTGGAAAGCAAGGGCGTAAAGAGCGTTCCGTCGCGCATCGGCCTGCTAAAGGAGTTCTTCCCCTTCGGCGTGGAGGAGCTTCGCCACAGGCTTGGCACATTGCTCACAAACCGCACCCTGCGGCTCTCTGCGGAGCAAGTGGCGCGCATCGAGATGCTGGAGCAGCCGTACGACACGGCGGAGTACATCTTTGGGAAGTCGGGCAGACACAGCACGCCCACAACACCCATAGAGCACACGTTCACTGCCTCGCGACGCATCGAAGGCTGCGGCCGCGTGGAGATAGCGCTGGAGCTGGCCGCCACAGGCACCATCGCCGACGTGCACCTTAGCGGCGACTTCTTCGAAACGGGCGAGCGCCCCGCCGAGGAAGCTTTCCGCGAAGCCCTCTGCGGACTGCCCCTGCGCAGCGCCGACATCACGGAAGCCCTGCGCCGCCACAAGCCCGAGCGCACCATACGCGGCCTCAGCGCCGAAGCGCTGGAGGAAATCCTAGGAGAGACTAGGAAGGCCTAGGAGAGCCTAGAAGAGCCTAGGAAAGCCTAGGAAAGCCTAGCCCCCTACCCCTAAAACAACTCAAACACTATAATCCAAAACAACTATGGACAAACAAACCTGCTTACATGACAAACATGTAGCTCTCGGTGCCAACATGGTACCGTTCGGCGGTTTCGACATGCCGCTCTACTACAAGGACATCACGACGGAGCACATGGCCGTGCGCCAGGAGGTCGGCGTCTTCGACGTCAGCCACATGGGCGAGGTGCGCGTGACGGGTCCCGATGCCGAACGCTACGTGCAGCACATCTTTACTAATGACGTGCGCGGAGCAAAGGCCGGACAAGTGTTCTACGGCATGATGCTGCACCCCAACGGCGGCACGGTCGATGACCTTCTCGTGTATAAGATGGGCGAGAACGACTTCTTCCTCGTCATCAACGCCGCCAATATCGACAAGGACTATGCTTGGATACAGAGGAACATCGATGGCTTCGACTGCGTGGCTGAAAACCAAAGCGACTACTACGGCCAGCTGGCCCTTCAGGGTCCCAAGGCTGAGGCGCTGATGCTGCCCGTGCTCGGCCTCGACTGCGCAGAACTCGTCTTCTACACCTTCAAGGAGGTGGAAGTCGGCGGCGAGACACTCATCGTTTCCCGCACTGGCTACACTGGCGAGGACGGTTTCGAAATCTATGGTTCCCACGACTACATCCGCCAGGCTTGGGACAAGCTCATGGCAGCTGGTGTTCAGCCCTGCGGTCTTGGCTGCCGCGACACGCTGCGCTTCGAGGTAGGCCTGCCCCTCTACGGCGACGAGCTGACGGACGAGATTTCTCCCGTCATGTCTGCCCTCAGCATGTTCGTGAAGCTCGACAAGGAGGAGTTCATCGGCAAGGAAGCCTGCGCCGACCAGAAGGCTAACGGCATACAGCAGAAAGTCGTGGGCATCGAGCTCCAGGACAAGGGAATCCCCCGCCACGGCTATCCCGTTTGTGCCGACGGCAAGGAGATTGGCTACGTGACGACGGGCTACAAGAGCCCCTCCACAGGCAAGTGCGTCTGCATGGCGCTCATCGACTTCGCCTACTCGAAACTCGACACGCCTGTTGACGTCATGATTCACGGCAAGGCTCGCCGCGGCGTAGTTTGCAAGAAACGCTTCTATCAAAAATCCTATAAAAAATAAAACACTATGGCAAAAGTAATTGAAGGGCTCTACTACGCTGAGAGCCACGAGTTTGTAAAGGTCGAGGGCGACTTCGGCTATGTAGGTATCACCGACTATGCACAGGGCCAGCTTGGCAACGTCGTGTATGTTGACATGCCCGAGGAGGGCGACGAGGTAACAGCAGGCGAGGACTTCGGCGCCGTTGAGAGCGTGAAGGCTGCCAGCGACCTCATCAGCCCCGTAAGCGGCGAGGTTGTAGAAGTCAACAGCGCACTCGAGGACGAGCCCGAACTCATCAACAAGGACGCCTTCGAGAACTGGATTATCAAGGTGCGCCTCAGCGACAAGAGCGAACTCGACGCTCTCATGGACGCAAAGGCTTACGAAGCTATCTGCGAGTAAGACGCCGCGCAAGCAGTTTACTACAGCCCCTCCCCCACGCAACGCAGGGAGGGGCTCTTTACTAAAAGAAAACTAAACCACATTAGCATAAATTATAGGCGTAAAACCTGAATTATCTTGCACTTCTTGCACCCAGTACTGATTATCAGCACATTACGCCAAAAAATCTTGCACCCATCTTGCACCCATCTTGCACCCAAGTTGCACCCAAACCCCAGCGTGGGTGCAGGATAGGTGCAAGATGGGTGCAACTTAGGTGCAAGATAATCTGACGTAACTATCTGAGTTTCAGTATCGGGTGCAAGAAGTGCAAGATTCCAGCATGCTTTATCATAGTGATTGCATTTTTTTGAACACGAATCGTACGAATGACACGAATAATTTGAATTTCCAAAAAGATACGAGTATTTTCGAAAAAGATGCGAGTATTTTGAATCGAGATGCGAGTATTTTCAATCGAGATGCGAGTATTTTTAATCGAGATGCGAGTATTTTCAATCGCGAGTGCCCCATGATTGTTTTTTAAGCACTCGCGATTTTTGCGGTTTTGTATTTTTTCCGTATTTTTGCGACAAATACGCAAAATCAGGGAAAAAACACAAACCAATGGCAACATCCAACGAGCGTGCAGAGCTGCACAAGACGATATGGAAGATTGCCAACGACCTGCGCGGCAGCGTCGATGGCTGGGAGTTCAAGGCCTACGTCCTGGGCTCCATCTTCTACCGCTTCATCTCCGAGAACATCTGCGACTACTTCAACACCCGCATGCACGAGGCGGGCTACCCCGACTTCGACTATGCCGACATGTCCGACGCCGATGCCCTCGGCGGCAAGGGCGACGCCGTGCAGACGAAGGGATTCTTCATGCTGCCATCGCAGCTGTTCCAGAACGTGGCGAAGAATGCCGACCAGGACGAGAACCTCAACGAGCACCTCAGCGCCATCTTCCACAGCATCGAAGCCTCAGCAAAGGGCACGCCCTCGGAGGACGACATGCGCGGCCTGTTCAGCGACTTCAGCGTAGATAGCGCCTCGCTGGGCAGCACCGTCATCAAGCGCAACCAGCTGCTGGCGAAGGTGCTGAAGACGGTGGCGCAGATGGAGCTGGGCGCAAAGTACAACGACACCGAGAACGACACCTTCGGCGACACCTACGAGTTTCTGATGCAGATGTACGCCTCGCAGGCAGGCAAGAGCGGCGGCGAGTTCTTCACCCCACAGCAGGTGAGCGAGCTGCTCGCGCGGCTGGCGTCGTACGGCAACCCCAACATACAAAAAGTCTATGACCCCGCATGCGGCTCGGGCTCGCTGCTGCTTAAGTTCTCGAAGACCATAGGGCGCAGGAACCCCAACCTGAAATACTACGGGCAGGAGGTGAACCCCACCACCTACAACCTCTGCCGCATCAACATGTTCCTCCACAACGTGAACTTCGACAATTTCGACATACGCCTCGAGGACACACTGCTGAAGCCGCAGCACATGCAGGACGCGCCCTTCGACGCCATCGTCTCCAACCCGCCCTACTCGCTGAAGTGGGAAGGCAAGGACAACACCTTACTCATCAACGACGAGCGCTATGCCCCCGCAGGCGTGCTGGCACCAAAGAGCGCCGCCGACCTCGCCTTCGCGATGCACATGCTCTGGCACCTCTCCGAGCGTGGCACTGCCGCCATCGTCGAGTTCCCAGGAGTGCTATATCGCGGCGGCGACGAGAAGAAGATACGCCAGTACCTGCTCAAGAACAACTACGTCGATACCGTCATACAACTGCCCGCAAACCTCTTCTTCGGAGTAGGCATAGCAACCTGCATCATCGTGCTGAAGAAGAGCGCAAAGGCGGACGCCTCAGTACTCTTCATCGACGCCAGCAGACTGTTCCAGAAAGACGGCAACAAAAACGTCCTACTGCCTGAGCATCAGGACAAAATCATGCAGCTCTTCCAGAACCGCAAGGACGAACAATACCTCGCCCGCCTCGTAAAGAACGACGACATCCTCGCCAACGACGCCAACCTCAGCGTCTCCTCCTACGTCGAGCAGGAAGACACCCGCGAAGTCATCAACATCAGCGAAGTGAACGCCAAACTCGAAACCCTCGTGGCAGAAGCCAACGACCTCAACAAGAAGATTGCCCAACTTATCAAAGAAATAGAAAAATGAAGGTGGAGTGGAAGAAACTTGGGGATGTTTGCGATTTCAAAAGAGGGAAAACTATCACGGCAAAAGATGCAATTGATGGTGATATTCCTGTTATTGCTGGTGGACAAGCACCATCCTACTATCATAACGAAGCCAATAGAATAGGAGAATCTATCACCATTGCTGGATCTGGTGCATACGCTGGTTACATTTCATATTGGAATCAGCCCATTTTTGTTTCTGATGCCTTTACTGTAGAACCGAAAGAATTCTTAAAACATAAATACCTTTTTTATTGGCTTAAGAGAAACCAAGAGAGAATTTTTGCTGCCCAAAAAGGAGCTGGTGTTCCTCATGTACATGGTAAAGATTTAGCAAACTTTCTTATCCCCCTCCCCACCCTTGCCGAGCAAGCTCGGATAGTAGGGATTCTTGATACTTTTTCCGCTTCTATCGAAAACCTGAAAGAGCAAATCGCCCAACGCCGCAAACAGTATGAACATTATCGCGACAAACTCCTCGACCTCGAAGGAAAAGAAGGCGTAGAAATGAAAACCATACAGAACATTTGCAAAAAAATATGCTCAGGCGGGACACCTGCAACATCTCAAAAGGAATATTATTTAGGTAATATACCTTGGCTACGCACTCAAGAAGTCAATTGGAAAGACATCTATGACACAGAAGTTAAAATAACAGAAGAAGCTATTGCTAATTCATCAGCAAAACTAATCCCAATCAACTGCGTTATTGTAGCGATGTATGGTGCTACGGCAGCAAAATCAGCAATTAATAAGATAGAACTAAGCACAAACCAAGCATGCTGCAACTTAGAAATTGATGGTAATAAAGCATTCTACAAATATGTTTTTCACTGGTTATGTAAAGAGTATCTTAATTTGAAGTCTTTGGGAGAAGGTTCCCAAAACAACATAAATGTAAAAAAAATTAAAGAATATCCAATCCCCCTCCCCTCCTTGCAAGAGCAATCCCGCATTGTCTCTATTCTCGACACCTTCGAGGCAAGCATAGCGAATCTCGAAGCCCAGCTCAAGGAGCGACAAAAGCAGTATGAGTATTACAGGAACAAACTACTGACCTTCGAGGAGTAAGAAAGCATAAAAACCACAACAAGGCAGACGATGGAAAAGAAGTATAAAGTGCTGAAGGACGCGGTAGTGTGGAAAGACCTCTACTTCTACCGCAAGAGCGACACCATCTACCAGCTGACGGTAGAGTTCTGCAAGCGCTTCCTGCCCCCACACGGCGACCGCACAGTAGATCAGATGGTGCAGGCAGCACGCTCAGGCAAGCAGAACATCATCGAAGGCTCCGAGGACGGACAGACAAGCTCCGAAATGGAGATAAAGCTGCTGAACGTGGCACGCGGCAGCCTGCAAGAGCTTCGCGCCGACTACGAGGACTACCTCAACACCCACCACCTGCTACTGTGGCCCCGCAATAGCGAGCGCCAGCAACGCCTGCGCGACTTCTGCCACAACCACAACGACCCAGGCGACTACACACCCCTCGTCAGCAAGATGAACGACGAGGAAATGGCAAACATGCTGCTCACACTCTGCCACCAGACGGACAAGATGATGTGCGCATACATCGAAAAGCTCGAAAAGCGCTTCGTCACAGAAGGCGGCATCAAAGAGCGCATGCACAAAGCCCGCACAGGCTACCGCGCCGAACAGGACTGCCGCATGAAAGCCCTGGAAGAAGAAAACAAGCTACTGAAAGAGAAAATAAAAGAGCTGGAAAGAACCATAGAAGAGCTTAGAAAAGCCTAGGAAAACCTAGGAAGCCCTAGGAGAGCCTAGGAAAGCCTAGGAAAGCCTAGGAGCCCCTAGGAACTCCTAGGAACTCCTAGGAAAGCTTAGCCCAAAACCACCCCCCAAAAAATGGAAGACTACAAAATCATAGTAGAGCAGGAGCACTCCACCGTGATGGCCCACTACGAGGTAGCCGCAAAGCCCGACGGCGGCTACCAAAGCGAGGCGCGGCTGGAGGCAGAGTTCATCGCCCAGCTGAGGAGCCAAGGCTACGAATACGCCCAGCTGAAAGACGAGGCAGGACTAATCGCGAACCTGCGCCGTCAGCTGGAGAAGCTCAACG
The DNA here is from genome assembly GCA_900321445.1 of uncultured Prevotellaceae bacterium. GTDB lineage: Bacteria > Bacteroidota > Bacteroidia > Bacteroidales > Bacteroidaceae > Alloprevotella. Next base: position 11,200 of record ONWB01000001.1, read on the forward strand.
ACATAGCCCTAAGCGACGCAGAATGGGCGCGACTGCTGCCCATGATTACAAACGAGCAGATGGACATCCTCGACAAGACGGAGATGATACAGGGCAAGGGCTACGTGCTGAGCCTGAAAATGGACAAGGGGCAAAGCAAGAACATCAAGCTCATCGACAAGACAAACGTCTATAACAACCGCCTGCAAGTAATAAACCAATACGCAGAGGAAGGCGGCGCCCACAAGACGAGATACGACGTCACGATACTCGTGAACGGCCTGCCAATGGTGCACGTCGAGCTGAAACGCCGCAGCAAGCCCATTAAGGAAGCCTTCAACCAGATAGACCGCTACCAGCGCGACTCGTTCTGGGCAGGCAGGGCGATGTTCGACTTCGTGCAGGTGTTCGTAATCTCCAACGGCACAGAGACGAAATACTACAGCAACACCACGCGCTACGCCAAAGAGCAGGAAACAGCCTCAGGGCAGCGAAAGCACAAGACCGACGGCAACACCTTCGAGTTCACATCCTACTGGAGCGACCAGGAGAACACCCTGCTGACAGACCTGCGCGACTTCACAGCCACCTTCTTCGCAAAGCACACAATACTGAACATACTGACGAAGTACTGCGTGTTCAACGTAGAGAAGCAGCTGCTCGTGATGCGCCCATACCAAATTGCCGCCACAGAGAAGATACTGCAACGCATACAGACGGCACTCTACAACAAATGGCAGGGCACAATACGCGCTGGCGGCTACATCTGGCACACGACGGGAAGCGGCAAGACGCTGACCTCGTTCAAGACCGCGCAGCTGGCATCGAGGATGGAAGGCATCAGGAAGGTGCTGTTCGTCGTGGACCGCAAAGACCTCGACTACCAGACGATGAAGGAGTACGACAACTTCGAAAAAGACTGCGCAAACTCCAACGCCTCGGCAAAGATACTGCAACGGCAGCTGAAAAACCCCGACTCGAAGATTATCATCACCACAATACAGAAGCTGTCGAACCTGATGAAGCCCGCCATCTACGACAACGACGCAGAACTGCGCGACGTGCTGAACAAGGAGAACATAGTGATGATATTCGACGAGTGCCACCGCTCGCAGTTCGGCGACATGCACAAGCTGATAGTGAAGCGCGTGAAGAAGTACCTGATGTTCGGCTTCACAGGCACACCCATCTTCGCCGTGAACACCTCGGCGGGCAGCAAATACACGACGACGGCACAACTATTCGGCGGCGAGCCCGACAAGGACGGCAAGCCCACGAAAGCCCTGCACACATACACCATCATCAACGCCATCAGGGACAAGAACGTGCTGAAATTCCACGTTGACTACAACCGCACAATGCGCATGAAGGACGACGTGGAGCGCAAACAGGTGTGGGGAATAGACACGGAAGAAGCCCTGCACGACCCGCGAAGGATAGAAATCGTGGTGCGATACATCATCAGCCACTTTGCCGAAAAGACAAAGCAGAGCGCCGACGCCTACTCGATGAGCAAGCTGCTGAACGTGAAGGACGTAATCAAGACAGGACGCAAGACGCAAGAGGAAAAGACCAGGATAAAGACGCGAGGCTTCAACAGTATCTTCGCCGTGGACTCCGTGACGGCAGCAATACTATACTACAACGAGTTCAAGAAACAGCTGGCAGAGCCCGGGACGCCACAGCTGCGCATAGCCACCATCTACACCTACAACGCCAACGAGGCAGAAGTGGACGAATGGGGCTTCGGAGCCGACGAAAACCCCGAGGACGTGGGAAAAGCCCCCGACATGCAAAGCCGCGACGCCCTGGAACAAGCCATCAAGGACTACAACGATACGTTCGGCACCAGCTATTCGACGGACGGCGACTCCTTCCAGTCGTACTACAAAGACGTGTCGCTGAGGATGAAGAACAAGGAGATAGACATCCTCATCGTCGTGGGAATGTTCCTGACAGGCTTCGACGCCAAAACCCTGAACACGCTATGGGTGGACAAGAACCTGAAGCTGCACGGACTCCTGCAAGCCTACAGCCGCACGAACCGCATACTGAACGCCGTGAAGAACTGCGGCAACATCGTGTGCTTCCGCAACCTCGAGGAAGCCACAAACAAGAGCCTCGCCATCTTTGGCGACGAGAACGCCTCGGGGATGGTATTCCTGAAAAACTTCGAGGAATACTACAGCGAAGGCTACGAGGACGACCGCGGCAACAGGCACGCACCCTACACGGAGCTCATCGCACGGCTGCTGGAGATGTTCCCCGCAGAGGGCATGGGCAACATCATCGACGAGGAACAGAAGAAAGCCTTCATACGGCTGATGGGCGAAATACTGCGAGTGCGCAACATACTGGCAGCCTTCGACGACTTCACAGAGGAGGCAAAGATGGTGGATGAAATGCGCTACCAGGACTACCTCGGATGGTACAACAAATACTACGAGGAATTCCACCCCAAGACGCCAAGGGGAGACAAGGAGGACATCTCCGACGACCTCGTGTTCGAAATGGAACTTGTGAAGCAGGTGCAGATAAACATCCGCTACATCCTCGAACTCGTGCAGCAATACCACGACTCCAACTGCGAGAACAAAGAGATAATCGTGAAGATACGCAAGCAGATGGACGCCAGCCCCGACATGCGCGACAAACGCGACCTGATAGAGAAATTCATCGAGCGCATGACGCCCGAGAAAGGCGCCGACGTGGGCGTAAAATGGGAAGAATACATCGAGAAGGAGAAGAAAGAGCAGCTGGACGCCATCATCGCAGAAGAACACCTGAAACCCCGCGAGACAGAGGCTTTCGTAAGGCGAGCCTTCGCCGACGGCTACGTGACGGAGACGGGAACGGGCATAGCCAAGATACTGCCGCCCGCAAACCCATTCCTGCCAGAAAGCGGCGAGAAGAAGCAGACGGTAATCGACAAGCTCAAGGCATACCTGCAACGCTTCTTAGGCACGATGGAAGACCAGTCGGACATCATACAACTGCACACGGAGAGGCATTTCTCCGAGGCCGACGAAGAGGAAAACAGCATGCGCATGGCAGCAGAAGAAGCGGCGGCGAAAAAATAAGCCACGAGAAAAACGGGCAAGGAAACACCCTTTTTTCCAACTTTACACTATATTTGCAGGCGCAAAACATGAAGAACATAATATAACATCAACAAACAAATGCAACACAAGTATTTTCCCCACACACCCGAGGACATTCGGCAGATGCTCGACGTCATAGGCGTCAAGTCGCTCGACGACCTTTATGCCGAAATCCCCGAGGAACTGAAACTGAAGGGCGACCTGCAGATACCCGAGGCAATGTCGGAGATAGAAGTGCGTCGCGAAATCCAGCGCCTCGCCTCCGACGTCAAGCCCCTTACATGCTTCGCAGGGGCCGGCGCCTACGACCACTACCAGCCAAGCGTAATACCATACATCGCAGCGCGCTCGGAATTCTCGACGAGCTACACGCCATATCAGGCAGAAATCTCGCAGGGTACGCTGGCATACATCTTTGAATACCAGACGATGATGGCAGAACTGACAGGCATGGACATCTCCAACGCCTCGATGTACGACGGTGCCACAGCCACCGCCGAAGCCATGATGATGTGCGTACATTCGGCACGCAAGAAGAACGCCATAGTCATCTCCGAGACCTTTACGCCCGAAGTGCTCCGCGTGGTGAAGACGTACGCAAAGTACCACGGCATCGACCTCGTGGTCGTTCCCGCCAAGGACGGCCTTACGGACAAGGAAGCCATCGAGGCAAGAATGCAGCAGGGCGACGTGGCAGGAGTCATCGTGGCGCAGCCCAACCGCTACGGCCTCATCGAGGACTTCGCAGGACTTGCCGACCTCTGCCACCAGAACAAGGCGCTGTTCGTCGTGAACACCATCGCCTCAGCCCTCGGCGTACTGAAGACGCCAGGCGAATGGGGCGCAGACATAGCTTGCGGCGACGCTCAGAGCCTGGGATTCCCCTTGCAATACGGCGGACCATACTGCGGCTACCTCTGCACGAAGAAGGAGCATGTACGCAAGATGCCGGGACGTCTCGTAGGCGCTACGGTAGATACGGAAGGCAAGCGCTGCTTCGTGCTAACGATGCAAGCCCGCGAGCAGCACATTCGTCGCGAGAAGGCAACGTCCAACATCTGCACGGCGCAGGGCGTCATGTGCCTCTACGTGGCAGCATACCTGAGCCTCATGGGAAGCAAGGGGCTGAAAGAAGTGAACGCACAAAGCTACGCCAAGGCACACTACCTCTGCGACGCACTCGTCGAAACGGGAAAGGCAAAGAAGGTGTACGACGCACCATTCCTCTGCGAGTTCCTCGTCAGCATGGACGGTCGCGACGCTTTCTACGAGAAGGCCATAGCCGCAGGCATACTGCCCGGCGTGAAGGTTGACGACGACAAACTGCTCATCGCCGTAACGGAAAAGCGCACTAAGGAAGAAATGGACAAGCTCGTAAAACTGCTCTGATTACTCAGGATACTCTCTGATAACTCCGAAAACTACAATACAATGAACAACGTATATTACAGCAAACTTATATTCGAGCTTTCGCAGCCAGGCCGCATAGGTTACAGCCTGCCGAAGCTTGACGTGGAGGGACATTGCATCTGCCAGCTGCCCGAAGGCATGAAGCGGCAGGACGACCCCAAGCTCCCCGAATGCGACGAACTGACAGTCGTGCGCCACTACACAAACGCTTCGAACAACAACTTCGGAGTAGATACGGGCTTCTATCCCCTCGGCTCATGCACGATGAAATACAACCCCAAACTGAACGAGGAAGTAACACAACTGCCCGCCTTCCAGCACACGCACCCTCTGCAACCCGCTGAGACCGTACAGGGACTGCTCGCCCTCTACGACAACGTGCAGCGCATACTCGCCGAAGTGACGGGACTGTCGCGCTTCACGCTGAATCCCTTCGCTGGAGCCCACGGCGAACTGACAGGCCTGATGACAATACGCACCTACCACGAGCGACGCGGCGACACGCAGCGCACGAAGGTGCTCATCCCCGACAGCGCACACGGCACGAACCCCGCCTCGGCAGCAGTTTGCGGCCTCGAAGTGGTGGAGGTGAAGAGCCTGCCCGACGGCACCGTGGATGTTGAAGACCTCAAGGCACTCATAGATAAGCACGGCGCAGAAGTGGCAGCAATGATGATGACGAACCCCAATACGCTCGGCATCTTCGAGCGACAGATTCCCGTCATCGCAAAGCTCGTACACGACTGCGGCGGACTGATGTACTACGACGGAGCCAACCTCAACCCCATGCTCGGAGTATGCCGCCCCGGCGACATGGGCTTCGACGTCATGCACATCAACCTCCACAAGACATTCTCCACGCCTCACGGCGGCGGCGGTCCTGGCAGCGGCCCCATCGGAGTGCGCAAGGGCATGGAGGAATACCTCCCCAACCCGCAAGTGAAGCAGCGCGAGGACAGCACATATTATATAATGTGTAACGACGAGGCTCTCGGCAGCGTCAGCGCATTCCTCGGAAACTACGGCATCGTAATACGCGCCTATGCATATCTGCTCAGCCTCGGACGCGAGAACATCGCCATGGCGGGTAAGCTCTCCGTGCTCAATGCCAACTACATCAAGGAGCAGCTGAAGGCATACTACAAGCTGCCCATCGAAGGACTCTGCAAACACGAGTTCGTATTCGACGGCATGCGCGAGGAATATGGCGGCGACCACCACGACGAGGATTCCGTAAAGACTCTCGACGTAGCAAAGCGACTTCTCGACTACGGCTACCACGCTCCCACCATCTACTTCCCGCTCCTCTTCCACGAGGCGCTCATGATAGAGCCTACGGAAACGGAATCCAAGGAAACCCTCGACGCCTTCATCGACGTCATGAAGCGTATTGCCGAAGAAGCCAAGGCAGACCGCCAGCTCCTGAAGACGGCACCCCACCACACGCCAGTACGCCGCCTCGACGACGTCCTCGCCGTGAAGGCCGCGCAGTTCACATTCAGGGACCTGCAAGCCTCCGAGGTGTAAAGAAATTTCGCACACCCGCAGCCAACTTCAACTTTCGCCTGTTTATCGGCACTCTGAGGGTGCGATTAGGATAAGCACAATCCTAGGCGAGGATAAGCACAATCCTAGGCGAGGATAAGCACAATCCTAAGCGAGGATAATAGGCATCCTAGGCGACGACACGCGGAACGTGTCAACATTTTTCCATATAAGCAAAAACAACAAACGCAAATACGACATGATAAAAAGCAGACTCCGCACCGCAGCACTCATGCTGATGGCAGCGACAGCCGCACTGAGCTTCACAGCCTGCGGCGGCGACGAAGAGGAAAAGCCAACACCTGAGACACCCGATGGGCCCAGCGAGCCCGACGGTCCGACAGCTTACTCCCCAACAAGCATCAAGGTCGAGCAAAAGGACTATGTTATCCAAGTAGGCAAAACCGAGGACGTGTACGTCCTGGTACTTCCCAAAGAGGCCGATCAAAGCATAACTTACGCCTCCACGGACGAGAACGTGTTTAAGGTTGAAAGCGAAGCGACTCTGCCGCAAATTAGCAACTATCGCACCTCACTTCTCATCAAGGGCGTAGGTGTAGGCGAAGCAAAACTCCTCATCTACAGCAAAGCCGACAAGAGTATAATGACAGGAGTCAACATCGAAGTCACAGAGACTCCGGAGCAGAGGAAAGAACGCGCCTTGACATACCTCAGCCAGATGTTCACAAGTACAAATATCATCGTACCCACTGCCCTCGAAAATATAAGCAGCCACATCAAGGGCATTTACTTCAAGATGACGCCGAAAACAGCTACGGAGGGCACACTCGAAGTCGACTACATGTACACGAAGGACTACCTGAAGAGCTGTTTCAAGCTCTCCGACTCGCAAGCCGACGCATCCGCATACTATACAACGCACGACCCCTTCCCCTATAAGATTGAGATGGATAAAACCAACCCAATGACGGGCTATATTTACGTATATTCGTCTAACGGCAAGGCAAAAATGTTCAAACTCGGATATTTAGTGTCCGAAACTGACATGCTCCTTACAATGATTAGTGTACCCGCTTACACCCCCTCCACAGGATTCATATATAACATGAGCACCACGACGACAAAGCCCAAGGTGCTCGGCGTAAGTCCCTGCCCCGTAGGCATGAGTTGGGAACTGTGCGGACAATGGAAGTTCGACTATACCAACAGTTCAGAGGGCATACAGGAATCACTTACGCATTACTTCCCCGTTGACATGAGCGGCACCATCTACGGAGCCTTCAACTGCTATAGCTACAACTCCACAGGAGCATCCAAGAAGGGCCTCCAGGCAGGACGCTTCTACCAAGGCAGTAGCTACAACTTCCGCATCGAAAAGGAAATACAGAGAAACATCGAGGCAAAAAGCATCGGAACGCCCTATGGCTACAACTTCTACAACATGTCGCCACGATCAAGCTGCACCCGCGTCATCACAAACAATGGCACCAGCGGCGCATCAGAAGACCTCGACTTCATATCATCCCTGAAGGCTATTTACAACACAAGCGGAAAGGCCATATTTGAGCCATAATTCTATCTGACAATTTGACGATTTACAATCTAACGAAATGAAGAGTTCTTTGATGTGCGAAGAGCGTAGCGAATTCTATTTAATTTTTCGCTTGAATGTTTGTCGTATCAAATATAATGCATACATTTGCAACCGAAACTCGCTACTAACTAACCAATTAAACACTTAAAGCAACATGAAAAAAGTATTCCTAATGATCATGGCAGTAGCTGCCATCGGATTCACATCATGCAACAAGGAAGGTGCAAAGGGCGGCGAAGCTGCCGATGCTCCCGAAGCAGCCCTCGCAGGTACACCCACTGAAGGTGACAACTACACGTTCACACTTCCCGAAGGCTTCACAGGCGAGAGCAACGTGCTTGGCTATCAGGCAAAATGCGAAGCTGACAAGGCTGATTTCAATGTAGCGTTCAACGAGACGGGTCCCACGGAAAGCCAGCTCGGCGAAGCTATGGGCAACTGGACAAATATGAAGAAGAACAACGGCGAAACCGTTGACGAGCCCAAGATTGATGGCAACATCGCTACGCTGCGCTCCACAAAGGACGGCACCGTGAACGAGTTCTTCCTCGTTGTGTTCGACGGCTCGAAGGGTGTCAGCGGTACACTGAGCTTCCCCGAAGCACAAGCCGAGAAGTATGAGGCAATGCTCATGCCCCTCTTGAAGTCCTTCAAGCTCAAATAAGAAACATTTAGCACATTACAGAACGCGCACCTCGCCAAAGCGAAGTGCGCGTTTTTGTTCTATATTCCTTTACACTCAGTCAGATAAAACGGCTTGTCACTCGTCACTCGTCACTTGTCAACTCTTATAGTACTGTGCATCACGCCACACCGTGTTCAAGTATTCGTATGCCGTCCACCCTGGCGGCACGGGCCCCACGATGGCAGCCACCTTAGAACACATATCTATGAGCTGAACGGCATTGCCTCCAGCCTGTCTGAGTGCAAGGTGAACAGCCTCTACCTGTCCGTTCGTAAGCTTTTCAGCACCCGCAAACACAGGCTTATACTTCGACGTCAGGAAACTGTACTCCATAAGGTTCACACGATTGATGCGCAGCGTGCGCTCACTTATCACCATCGTTCCCGCCGCCATGTCGCCAAGGCGCTGTCCAAGGGGCGACAGCAATGCCGCCATCATCCCCACAAAAGGTATTCCCGCATCCACAAAGAGCAAGAGCCAGCGTATGATATAAGCAGTAAAATTGGCAACACCGCCATCGCGCTTCACAACGCGAAGTCCCATCAGCATCTTGCCTATGCTACGACCATTGAAGAAGGACTCCATCAGCGGGAAGTAGAACAACGTCAAGAACACAGTAGTCAACAGCCACAACACAAGCCAGATGTCGCCGACATAGTCATTGACAAAAACGAAGAACAGTGTCGTCAGCCCCATGTTGAAGATAAACAAAGAAATGGCATCAAGCACAAAAGCCACAATCCGAGGACCTATACTGGCGGCTCGCGGCTCTATTCTGACGTACTGATTCGATATAATGTATGACATTTCGCTGCGAAAGTAATACAATGTGGAGAAAATATCTTATTTTTGCGGCATAAAAAATGTAGATTGTGCGAGAAAACACATTCATAAAGCAGAATTTGAACAAATGGATGCAGATGCAACGCACCATTGCAGATGGTTCCGTCATTGAGCATACATATCTTGCCGAGAGCTATCAGCAGTTGACGGCAGACCTCTCGTATGCACAGACAAACTATCCCGATTCGCGCATCACTGTTTTCCTCAACGACCTCGCCCTGGCATACCACGTACGCCTCTACCGTCGTCGGCCTTCTACAAGTGCGCGCTTCCTAAACTTCTGGAAGCAGGAGATACCACTCGCACTCTACCAATCGCGCCGCGACCTTCTAATCTCCGTATGCGTGTTCGTCGTCGGTATCCTGATAGGCATCGTCTCGCAACTCGGCGACACGGACTTCTGCCGCATCATACTCGGCGACGATTACGTCAACATGACGCTCGACAACATCCGGCGCGGCACGCCAATGGCCGTATATGACGGAGGCGGTCAGAGCGAAATGTTTCTCAGCATAACCTTCAACAATATCTTAGTAGCCCTGCGCTGCTTCGCCTATGGCGTACTGACGCTGTTCGGAACGGGTTACATGCTCCTCTACAACGCCGTCATGCTCGGCTCTTTTACGACATTCTTTGCGCAGCACGACCTGCTGTGGGAAAGCTCGCTCGCCGTATGGCTGCACGGCACGCTGGAGATTAGTGCCATCGTCGTTGCTGGAGGAGGTGGCGTTGCCCTCGGCACGGGATGGTTGTTTCCTGGCACCCTCGGCCGCATGGAAGCCTTCAAGCAAGGAGCCTATCGCGGCCTGAAGGTCGTGTGCGCCACACTACCCATGTTCGTGGTAGCAGGATTTATCGAAGGTTTCTTCACCCGCATGACATGGTGGCCAGACGCACTACGCCTCGCTACAATCATTTTCAGTGCCATTATCGTAGTATTATATATAATTGTATATCCCAGAAAAGTCTATGTCAACACGCACATTTAGGCGCATCGAACTCTACCGGATGCGCACGTTCAACGACAAGTTCTCCGACACGTTCTCATGGTTGCGCGAACACTGGAAGCCGCTGCTCATCTTCATGACCTACTTCCTACTCCCCTTGGCAATCGTAAACGCATTCTTTATGCCTGACGTGCTGAGCCCCAACATCGACGTCTATAGCGACGAGCTGCCAGTGTCGTTCCTTACGTCCGCGGGATGCTACCTGCTCTTCACGTTTGTGGCACAACTCCTCTGCTACAGCATCACCTACGCCATGTTGCGCATGTACTTCTTCGCCCCAGCCTCGCTGGAGACGTTGTCGGTACACACGTTTTGGCCAGAGATGCGCTACTGCTTGTGGAGAGCGTTCAAGATTTCGCTTCTCGTCTTCGGCGTTGTACTGCTGGCAATGGGCTTGTACATCGGCCTCGCCATCCTCATAGGTGCCACTTTGGGATTCGTTGTCATCCTCATGGTGCCAGTTCTATTCCTGCTGATAGTAGCAGCTCTGCCCCTGATGCTCGTCATGCCTCGCACACTCCTCACCGACGACGATATGATTCCCTCTTTCACTAACGGCTACCGTTTGGGGTGGAACACACTTGGCGGCGTCATACTCATCGCTCTAACCATAACCATCATAACAAACATCATTACAAGCGTCTGCGGCATACCCGTAATGATAATTTCCATGCTAAAGGGATTCAACAATGCCGGCATCGGGGACTTCGAATTCCTACATAGTCCAGTGTTCATCTTCGTAGAATTCCTGTGCAACATACTGTACGGGTTTGTGACGTTCTGCTTCTCGGCAGTTCTACACGTCGCAATGGCGTTCCAATACGGCCATGCCGCAGAAAAGATTGACGGCATCACATCCGCACAAAACCTCAAAAGCTTCGAAAGCTTATAAACTAAACGGTCAACGTTTATTATTTAACGGTTATTGTTCATGCTTCCTGCCGACACACTCACTGCCGATACTGCGGTTGTCAACGAGTGGCTGAATAGTGGCAACTACGACTACCAGCGAGACCTCGCCAATCAAGGCGAGACGCTTTGGCAGACCTTATTGGCAAAGCTCGGAGAGTGGTTTGAACAAATACTTTCCGATGTTTTCAATAGTGATGGTGCATCCACGCTACTGATGATTTTGGGCATCTCCGTTCTTATCGTCCTCGTGTTCTTTGTTTTGCGAAAAGTTTCGCGCATTCGCCGAAACACAAAGACAAAGGACTTGGATTATGAGGTCGCGGAAGACACTATCTACGGCATAGACTTCGACGATGAGTTGAAGCGCGCACTCGCCATCGGCGACCATCGTGGTGCACTTCGTATGGTGTATCTACGCACCTTGCGACTTCTACACGACGAAAAGGTTCTACACTGGGACAACACGCTGACACCAGAAGAGTTCGTACATGCCATCGCCGACGCTGAACTACGCAAGGAGTTCTCCATGCTGACAACCATGTATGTCCGCGTAAGATACGGCCACTACCCCGCCACCTTGCCCGATGTTGAAAATGCCATCGCCCTTGAGCGCAAAATTCGTAGCCGTATAGAGAAAGGAGGTGAGGGATGAAAATCTCCAAGACCTTCGTCATCGTCCTCTCGGGAGTCATACTGCTGGCTTTCCTGCTAATGCTCCAGATGCCACGTCACTACAACTGGAACGTAAACTATAATGTCAATAGCCGTGAGCCTTTCGGTACAAAGCTTTTTGACAGTCTTATGAGAGCCTCACTACCCAACGGCTATGAGATAACGACAGACGACATCGACGAATACCTGCGCACGCGTCTCAGCACAGAGGGCGAAATACAAGAAAATATCCTTATAATCGACGAACAAACACAAATCTCGCAGGTAACGGATTCGTTGCTATATAGCTTTGCCCTACGCGGAGGGAAGGTCGTCATTGCATGCAGCAGGATATACACGAACAAATACTCCAACACCATTCGTCAGGAACAAGAGTACAAAAACGAACCAAGAGAGGACACTGATCAAGACGAAGAACAAGATGAAAGTGAAGATTCTATAAGTATAGAGGATTCCACTGATATTAATTATGTTATGAATGACAACGACGAATCCACCCCAGAGGTGGACGAAGAGATTGGCGGGCCTCTGCACTTCTACTTTGCACAAACAGCGGAATACTTGCAGGACGTACAAAGCGGCTTCTTCGACATTAGTATAGCACGTGCAAACATCAACTTCAGGACGATGAAGGGACTCGTACCAGTGACACTTCTCGCTAATGCACCGTACACGTCGCCTACCAAGATACGCTTGCTTCAGCAGTTCGTTCCCGCTACGTTCCCATTCACAAACAACGACAGCACAACGTGCTCCGACAGCTTCCGCTACGACGAGTATGTTTTCCAAAGCGCCAACGGCAGCACTCCTCATATAGTAAATGAAGGCCAGATGTATAACGACTCCGTTTTCAGCAAGAAGTTTTCAACAGCCATCACGTTCCATTTCGGCAAAGGCAGCATCTGCGTGAGCCTTGCCGGCCTCTACTTCTCCAACTACGGAGCCATCGACAACGACGGACGCACATACCTCATGCACCTCCTTACCCCCGTCAGCGACAAACGCATCGTGCGCATATTATCGGATAGGCAGTATTCAGCAACTGCGGACAGCGAGGATGAACTATCCATGTTTAGTTACTTCCTTGCGAGTCCACCACTGGCTATGGCTCTGCGCCTCGCCATTATCGCCGCCCTACTAGCACTCTTTGTGAATGCCCGCCGTCGCCAACGCGCGATACCACTCCCCACACGTCAGCATAACGCAACGCTGCATTTCCTGCGACAGGTGGCGGCACTCTACCGCCCTACCGACGACTACACAAACCTGCTCGCCATGCGCTACAAAGCTTTTGCCGACAAGATTCGACGTCGCACTGGTGCTGACATATTAGACATAGATGATAACAAGCGACGAGAAGCAGCCAAAATTGTGGCGGTGCATACAGGTAAAGATTTCGACTATGTACACAACGCATTGCGCGAATTACATTTCAACCTTTCGCACGAGAGGGCTATCTCACTGCGCACATTCCGCAAACTCGTGGACATAATGAACAGAATTCAACAAAAACTATAAGAAAAATATCATAACACATTATGGAACAGACAATTTCTCGAGAACGTCTCGACCTAAGTACTTTTAGCGATAAGGTCGCCGCCATACGTGCTGACATCGGACGCTATGTCGTAGGACAAGAAGAAGCCGTAGAGTTGCTTCTCGCCGCAATCATCTCCGATGGGCATGTGCTCATAGAAGGCGTCCCAGGCATAGCAAAGACCCTTTTGGCAAAGGTTCTTTCCCGACTCATCGACGCTCGTTTCGGCAGACTTCAGTTTACTCCCGACCTGATGCCCAGCGACGTGCTCGGCACCTCTATATACGATCCTAAGAGCCAGAGTTTCACATTCCGCAGGGGTCCCGTATTCACACAGGTTCTTCTCGTTGATGAGATTAACCGTGCTCCAGCAAAGACGCAGGCGGCATTATTTGAGGTCATGGAAGAACGTCAAGCTACCGTTGACGGCACGACATACCCCATGGACGACTTCTTTTGCATCTTCGCCACGCAGAACCCGATTGAACAGGAGGGAACATATAAGCTGCCCGAGGCTCAACTCGACCGTTTCATACTAAAGATTACAATGCAATATCCGTCGCGCCAAGAGGAAGTGGAGATACTGCGCCGTCACCAAGTAAGAGAACGCATGGACATCGCCCACCTGAAGCCCATACTCACTCCTGGGGACATACGCGCCATGCGGCAATTGCTCGACAACGTGGTTGTGGACGAAACCATCCTGCGCTACATAGCAGCGATAGCATATGAGACGCGTACCTCGCGCAACCTCTACCTCAGCGCATCGCCGCGTGCCTCAGTTGCACTTCTGCGCCTCTCCAAGGCCTACGCCCTACTACATGGACGCGACTTCGTGACTCCCGACGACGTAAAGCAGCTGACACCCGCAGTACTCTCCCACCGTATCGTACTTACAGCAGAGGCAGAGATGGAAGGAATGACAGTCTCGCGTGCTATACAGAGCATACTCGAAACGGCACAAGTAGATGCAGAAATGCCGCCGATACCGTTAAACAATAACCGTTAAACAATAAACATTAAACATTAATGTCATCGAGCCTTGCAGCCGTCGTCAGCCCGAAAGGGCGCAGCTCTTTCGAAGGCTGGGAGGCGAAAGGCAAGGCGAGACAGCCGTTAAACGAAACAAGTTTCTTCGCAGTTGAACTATATCATTTTTTACTTATTACTTTTTAATTTTTAATCATCCTCCCGTGTTCCTAACCCGACGCTTCTTCACGCTCATTGCGCTTATCGCGATTACAGCTGCTGCTGGCTATTGGTTGCCCGTGCTCTACGACGTAGCCAGGGGGGTGCTGGCCGTATTTCTTATTATGATGGTTGCTGACTTCGCCGTCGTATGGACATTGGGGAAGGTGCATGCGGAGCGCACGACGGCACAAAAGTTCTGCCTGGGCGAGGACAATCGCGTCAGCCTTCGCATAGAGTCGGAAGCGCCCCTACCTCTCCACCTGACAATACGCGACGAACTCCCTGCGGAGTTTCGCTTCCACAATGCCGTTTTCCACATAACACTACGTCGTCAGGAGGGAAAAAACATTCACTACGCCTTGCACCCCGTCGAGCGTGGAGCCTATGGTTTCGGGCATATCCTCGTTTTCGTGTCGTCCCCCATAGGACTTGTGGAGCGCAAGCTAAAGACTGGAGAAGAGCTGAAGGTAAAGGTGTACCCAGCCTTCCGTCACCTTGACAGGCTTGAACTTGTGGCTCTCGGAGGCAATGCGCAACAGGGACAGCACCGCATACGCCGCCCTGGAGCACAAACAGAGTTTGAACACATTACCGACTACGTCAGTGGTGACGACTTCCGTACGATAAACTGGAAAGCTACGGCGCGTGCTAACCGCTTTATGGTGAACACCTATCAGGCGGAGAAGTCACAGCCCATTGTATGCATTATCGACAAAGGGCGTGCCATGCAGCGCACATGGGGCGGCATGACACTTCTCGACTACAGCATCAATGCGGCTCTCGCCCTGAGCTACGTCTGCATACACCACGACGACATGGCGGGACTCATCACCTTCTCCCACGAAGTGGAAACGTACCTGCCCGCATCACGTCGCTCCACCCAACTTCCTATGCTCATGGAGGCACTCTACGCGCAAAGTTCGCAATTCGAGGAGGCCGACTACAGCACACTACGCACTTATATCAGCCGTCATGTGCGAAGGCGAAGCCTGCTTGTCCTCTACACTGACTTTCCAAACCTCGATGCCATGAACCGCCAGTTGCCATACCTGCGCATGATAGCTCGCGACCACCCACTACTGGTGGTGTTCTTCCGCGACGAGGAGGTGGAGGACGCATCCAGACAGCGTCCCCGCACCCGCGAGGAATATATTGCACAAACACTGGCACATAACTTCCAGGTGGAGAAGAATGCCATCAGTTCGCGCCTCAGCGCATGCGGTATCTACTCGCAGCAAAGCACACCTGCCAGCCTCCCCACCGATGTCATCCATAAGTATTTCGAACTAAAACAAAGAGGCATAATATGAGCGACGGAAACTTCAACAAGAGCCTGCTACCTGCTGGCGGCTATGCCAGCGGAGTGAGAGCGGGAGAGGCACGCATGAAAAGCCGTGCCATACATGCATTCCAGGAACTTCTCAAGGAAGCTGCACCCGACATAGAACAGAGCAAGCGCCAGGAGCTTCTCATACGTTATCGCGAAAAGTTGGGATAAAATCCTGCAAACTTCGTTTGTTTCTACGAAAGATAATGTGTATTTTCGCCGCCGCAGAGACCACAACCTGCTATAACGCACAAATAATGAAGAAATCTTTACTCCGAATACTCATACTTGCTCTGGCGGCTGTGTATACCATCGGTATTGATGCGCAACCTACCATATACGGCAACCTCATCTACCATGACAACTGGACGGGGGAGGGCTCGCAGAAATATGGCTACTATGCCATCAACGCCTCCGACGGAAGCTACAAGCCCATATCACCCACCGACTCGTACTTCTACAATGGCAACGGGGGTGCCTTCGTCGGCAGCGACGGCATTGTGCGCATCGTCAACAAGGACAGCCAGTACGGCACCGACTATCTTACATACTACGCTTACGACTTCCAAACGTGGAAACCAGCCGAGGGACTCGACGAATATGGTCTCGACCTCAACGACTACTCACTCATGGCTACTGACATGAGCGAAGACCCCATAACGGGAAAAGTGTATGGATGTTTTCTGAACGCACAAAACACGGCATACAACCTTGGTGTGGTGGATTTTATTTCGCGCACGCGCACCACGATTGCAAACTATGGTGTGACGCCTGTGCTCGCCATGGCCTTCAACAACCAGGGAGTGCTTTACGGAGTAAAGAAGGACGGGTACCTCTACATTATCAACACGCAAACTGGCGAACAAGCAGAAGTCGGCGACCTCGGCTTCAACCTCTGCGAGTTGCCACAAAGCATGACGTGCGACCTCGCGACAGGACGGCTGTACCTGGCAGCACAAATGCAGGATTTCAGCAGCGCTCTATACGAAATTGACCCCGCAACGTGCGAAGCCACGCTATTATGCGAATTTCCTAAGGGCGAAGAATTTACGGGGCTATACATACCCGTGCCCTCAATATCCGAAGATGCACCCGCACAAGTGGAAAACCTCGCGGCAGACTTCCCGAAGGGGGCGCTGAGCGGGCATGTCAACTTTACCCTTCCCGCAAAGACGCAGGGCGGGACGCTATTAACGGGAAGTGTCGGATATACATTGCGAGCTAACGGCGACGACGCCGTAGTCAATGGCAGCGGCGCACCAGGAGAGAACGTGTCGGTAGCGCTCACACTGAAGAATGGTTTCCAAACCGTCAGCGTCGGTGCAAGCAATGAAGCTGGCGAAGGTGGGCGCAGGACGATAACATTATGGGCAGGCGCCGACACGCCGAAAGCTCCTGCGAAAGCTATGCTTACCGTTTCTAAGAGTGGAGAGGCTACTGTGCAATGGTCGGCAGTAGGCGAGGAAGGTATCAATGGCGGATACGTCGATACTGACAAACTTACATACACCATCGTGAGGATGCCTGAGAACACAGTGGTAGAAGAAGGCCTGACAGCAACAGAGTGGGCACAGACGCTGCCCGACGACGCCTACGCTGAATACCGCTATACCATAACAGCCGTATGCGGAACACTTACGAGCGAAGCCACCACGACAAATGCCGTCAAATACGGCAGGGCATTCACGCCGCCATTCTCGGCTACGTTCGATACTTCCGATGATTTTAACCTGTTCTCATACCTGAGCCTCAATGGGGACAAGTTCCACTGGTCGTGGTACGATAAGGAGAACGAGGGAGGTGTAGCATTGTGCCCCAACACGGACGTGCCTGCCGACGATTGGCTCATAACACCGCCCATACTTCTCGAAGAGGGCAAGGACTACACCTTCTCCATCGATTATCGCGCATATAGCAGTACATATCCCGAGCGCATGGAGATACTATGGGGAACATCGAGCAATCCCGCCGAGGGAAATATGAAGATGCTGCTGCCTCCGACAGACGTGACTTCGAACAAATACAACACCTTCCAAACCATCGTACGTCCCGAAACGAGCGGACCATTCTTCTTTGCCGTCCACGACATCAGCGGACCTAACGCCATGTACCTACAGGTGGACAACATCAGCATCGTCGAGGGTGCCAACGTGGCTGACATGAACAATGCCGCAACCATCACGGACTTTAGCGAACTCACAACAGTATTAGGAGGAAGCGTAAATGCCAGCGTTACCATCACTAACGTCGGTAGGGAGAAAATAAGTAGCGTCACCTATGTAGTGGCCTCCGAGGAAGATGGAGAAAGTGCCCCCGTAACGGTCAGTATCCCCGAAGAGCCCACATTCGGAAACTCAGCAAAACTCAGCATACCCCTCGCAGCAAGCAAGCAGGCGCACTACTCTACGCGCTACATCACAATTACAGGTATCAACGGTTCAGAGAACGATGTAAAAACTGCTGCGCGCACGGCTCAGGGACGCGTTCTCACACTGCAGAAAAGCGCACAGCGTCGCAGCGTCGTTGAAGAATTCACGGGAGCGTGGTGTGCAAACTGTACACGAGGCATCGCAGGTCTCAGCAGAATGGAACGCGAGCATAGCGACTTCATCGCAATAGCTGTCCATGGCGACGACCCGATGGAGATTGCCCCCTATCGTCCCGTCATCAACCTTGATATTATACCAGGCTATCCCTTTGCACTCATTGACAGGAATGTTGGTTGCGACCCCTATTTCGGAGATCAAGACTACTCCTTAGGCGGTACGCTTGGTTTTGGTTTGGAGAAAGTGTGGGATGTTCAGCGTCAAACGCTCAGCGAAGCAAGCCTAAGCCTCGGCACCCCTATGCTTGACGGTGACGAGGTTAGCTTCACAACGGAGGTTTGCTTCATGTATAACTCCGCTGACGCACCATATGCCCTCGCCTATGTGCTCCTCTGCGACAGTGTCTGCCGTCCGAAGGACAAAACCAGCAGCCAGGACATGGTCGATTGGGCACAAGCAAACAATCTAAGCGGCAACACGTACTTCGCCGACAATGCCGACCTCGCTCCCTGGGTAACATCGCCGTACCGCATCGTGAATATGGCGTACGACCACGTGGCCGTAGCAGCAACAGACATGCTGAACGGCATCGGAGGTTCTATTGTGGCTCCATTAGTATGCGACGCTACGCAAACACACACATTCAGCTTCAACCTCAAGCAAATTCCGCTTGCACAAAACCGCAACAAGCTCAAGGTCGTGGCTCTCCTCATCAACACATACAGCGGACGCATCGTCAATGCCGACGAGAAGCACGTCAGCGACCACACGGGCATCAGCAGCCCCTCAACCAATAATCAATCATCAATGTTCAATGACACTTACGACCTACAGGGACGCCGCATAACATCGCCGCATAAAGGCCTATACATTATCAATGGGAAAAAGGCCCTATGTAAATAATCACGCTAATTCTGAAAACATTCAAAATCACAAACAATAAAACAACCACTAAACTCACATTGCTTATGAAAAGACAACTACTCTTTGCGGTCGTCGCCGCATTCGTAATGAGTTTTTCGCTTGAAGCTATGGCACAAGCAGGTTCCAGCACAAGCGGAAAGGTTAATTTGGGATATGCCCAGTACGATGCCCAAATTTGGGAATACGACGGCTTCTCCCTCGACCACGACTCGAAGGTGGGATGTGCAATCCTACTCACTCGCTCGCAGATTGAACCCTACATCGGCGGCACCATCGTCGGCATGCGTGTAGGTTGGGACACTTCTGAACAAACGGGCACATACAATGGTTTCGTGCGCAATACCTTCAACGGCGAGGATCTAACATCCGGAACAGCTACCGTAAAGTATAGCTACTCCGACACGAATCCTGGATGGAACAACATGACGCTCACGCGGTACGTCATCCCTGAGGATGTTGACCAGCTTGTCGTAGGCTTCACAACGAACCTCAAGAAGGACGTCTGTGCCATCCCGAAGGTTGCCCCCTATGGCGTGAAGAACTCATGTTACCTCTGGGTTGAGGGCGACAACGACACACAAGGCAACCCCGCATGGGTGGACATGAGCGCGCAAGGCGCCCTGCCTATCCTGCTGACTATTCAGGACACGAATGGAAACTTCAACTTCCTGCCTGCCATCACAAGTTTTTACTACGACGGCGTAGTGCGCACCGACCAGACAGGTTCTGCACTCGTGCGCCTCAGGAATAACGGCTCTGTAGCCATCAGCAGCCTTGAGATTACATCCCGTCAGGGCGACGATGTATATAGCCAGAAAGTAACCCTCTCGAAAAGCCTCGCCGCAGGTTTGTCGAGCAGCTCGTTCCTGATTCCCGTGAAGTGCTTCCGCAGCGGAAATGTCGAACTGAGCATCACGAAGGTCAACAACAAGGATCTCACCAAGCCCATAAGCCGCATGGTGGACATGATAGGCATCCCTGGCAACGTAGCAGAGAAATACACGCGCCGTCCACTCATCGAATACTATGAATCAGAGAACAACTACCGCTCCGCGCGCTACTACGACGATTACATCGAACCAGGCATCGACCTCTACCGCAATGGCGAAATCACATACGTCAGCCAGCACCTCGACGACCAATTCATGACTGGCGAGGATGACGCTACAGTTCTCATGCTGGCACTCTGCGACAACGACTCCTCGGCTATTAGCATACCATCGATGACCATTGACAGGGCCATCTCTACCGACAACATCAGCTATCAGCTGAACGCAGCATGGAATCCGACGTTCGCAACGCTTATTGGTCAATACTTTACAAACACCATCGACTACGCCATCCAGCATCCGACCTGCCTCAGTGTTGAAGCTTCGGGAGTGATTGCAGAAAACGGCGAGGACCTCACGGTGACGGTGGGCGGCGAATTTGCCGACGCCGAAGCATGCATGCCCGAGGGCGAAAAGCTTTGTGCAACGGTATATCTCATGGAGAGCGCAGTAGAAACCGACAGCCAGGTATTCTGGACAGAGAAGGAGAAGGAGGAACACCTGGGAGCATACGAACATGCCAACGTCATCCGCGAAGTGCTCTCCGACCCCAAGGGCGACGTAATCGAAAATCCTGCCACATGGACAGGCACCTACCAGACAACGCTCGACCCAACGTGGAACAGGGAGAATCTCTACATTGTGGCTTTCGTACATCGCGACGGCAAGAAGGGCGGATGGTACATGCACGTGTTCAACAGCTGCGAGGGCTACATCCTTGACGCCAGCGGCATCAACGATACTAAGTCCGATATGCTCAATGGTAAGAGTTCCATGACCTACGACCTGCAGGGACGCCGCGTCAGCCGCGCTTCAAAGGGCATATTCATCAACGGAGGTAAGAAGGTAATCGTACGATAATATACTGTAATAGTCATGCGAAAACTTATAGTCGCCATACTGACGGCCTTGTACCTGCTCCCCACAATGGGAGAGGCACAAGTGCCCTATTCCTACGCCCCGCTGGAGATTGGTGATGCCAAGACAACGGGAGTAGGTTCCAACAAGAACAGCTTCTTCCAGGGCGTAACACTGTTCGACCCTGCCGAAGACCCCGCACTTGCACGCATGAAGGGGAAGAAGGTCGTTGGCGTGCGCTGCTACCTGCGCGCCGACTACAAGCAGTCGCGCCAGAAACGCTCAGCAATCCTCGCTTACGAAGGTTCGCTCAGTAACAACATACGCACGACGGTCGTCGACTTCTCTGAGGGTTGGAACGATATGCTCTTCGACGAGCCCATCGTATTGGGCGATGAGAAGCTGTACCTCGGTGTGCAGGTGTACGAGACGGTGGGTTCGCCCCACCCTCTCTTGACATTCTCCGATGCTTCGGTTCCGCAGTCGTGCATCATCAACCTCGGCAAGCAGTCGTGGGAGGAATACTCCGATCGCGGCACACCATTCATCGCCATGCTGCTTGAGGAGGATGCAGCCGCTGCGTTCGAGAACACCGCCTATGCGCAGAACACGACGCACCCGCAGACGGTGGCTCCCGATGCCGACTTTGACGGAGGTCTGTACATAATGAACCAGTCGGCAAGTCCCATCGGCAATCTCGAGATTGCAATGACGGGAACAGGAACCACAGAGCCAACGTACAGAACTGTCACACTGCCCACGCCACTGGCTCCAGGTGCCGCCACCGTCATCACGACAAAGCTCCACTCGGGACTTGGCGAGGGAACAAGCGTGGACTTCAGCGTCAGCGTGACGAGGCTGAACAAAGCCATTGCGCAGGATGGACGCACTGGCACAACGAAGCTATACGTCACATACGACAACTTCATCCGCACGCCACTCATTGAGGAGTTTACGAGCCAGCGCTGCGTAAACTGTCCGCAGATGGCATACTTCCTCGAAAAGGCGCTTGAGGTGTACGAAGGCGACTATGTCTATCTTGCACACCACGTCGGATTCATCGAGGACGTCTTTACCACGCAACCCGACCGCGAGATTCAATACATCTTCGGCGGCTACGAAAACGAGTACAACCCCGCTATCATGTACAACCGCGCCATCCTTGAGGGAGAAAGCAAGGTCATTCAGGGCGTGCGCGACATGTCGCCGACACCCTACACCGAAGCCCTCACCCTGGCAGCACAGATGCCCGCGATGGCAGAAGTCAGCATCGATGCCACAGGAGAGAAACTGAAGCTGACAGGACGTGTGGCACGCGACCTCAAGGACAGCGAGTTATACCTCTCGTGCTATCTCGTTGAGGACGGCATCAGCACCGACAAATACTACCAGTTGGGCATGGACGATGCCGATGCGCCCTCCGACCTGCATGAGGTATTCCACCACAACGGCGTCATCCTCCACTACTTTACCTCATCGGCAGCCGGCGACCTCCTGAGCCCCGACGACAACGGCAGGTTCTCGGTAGAATATGCCAAGGCTGAAAAAGACGGTTTTGGAGGTACGCGCCAGCGCATCGTCGCCTTCGTACATCGCACCAATAAGAGCAGCCTAAGCGACAACCAAGTGCTCAACGCTTCTGAGATTATACTCACGCAGACAGGCATCAGCTCCCCATCACTCGACACGCGCCACGAGGCGGCTACCTTCGACCTGCTCGGACGCAAGGTCGGCAGTGCGACACGCGGCCAGATGTTGAAAGGCATCTACGTCGTGGAAGGAAAGAAGGTGATTGTAAAGTAAATTGTTCATGAGATTCGACTTTGATACGACGATTGCGGAAGTTTTCCACTTCACAACAGGAAACGAAGTGGACGAATACCACGCAATCGTGCACATAAAAGAAAGCAACGCCTCATTCGCAGAACAGCTCGAAGCCCTGACAAAGGACTTCGAGCGTCTGCGCAGGGAGCATCTCGGTGGAGCCACCGCCGTATTCAAGCGCTACTTCCTCAGCGACGCTGCCAACCAAGCCGAAGCCATAAGGAGTGCCGAGGGGGATGGCGAATGTGCCGTATCAATCGTTCAGCAGCCGCCGCTCGACGGTACGAAGCTCGCACTTTGGGCATACCTGCAAACTGGCGTGGAGCATCGCAAACTGTCATGCGGACTCCATGAAGTACGCTGGGGCGGCTGTCGCCACCTATGGTGCGGAAGCGCACAAAGTCCCGACGGCGACTCCTACCAGCAGACGCGCCAACTCTTCCTAAGCTACATCGCACATCTTCAGCAGGCGGGATGCACACTCGCGGAGAACTGCCTGCGCACGTGGTTCTTCGTGAACGACATCGACAACAACTACGGCGGCGTAGTACGCGCACGCAACGACGTGTTCGCCGAGCAGGAGCTCACCGCGCAGACGCACTTCATAGCATCTACCGGCATCGGAGGGCGCGCCGCTGATCACCGCGTGCTTTCGCAGATGGACAGCTATGCCGTTGGCGGCATCGACGCAAAGTCGCAAGTACACTACCTCTACGCCCCTACCCACCTAAATCCGACGAGCGACTACGGCGTGAGCTTCGAGCGCGGAACATACGTCGATTATCCCGACCGCCGCCACGTCTTCGTATCCGGCACAGCAAGCATCAACAACCATGGGGAAATCATGTACGCCGGCGATATCAAGAAGCAGGCACTGCGCATGTTGGAGAATGTTGAAGCACTACTTTCCGAGGCTTCGTGCAACTTCTGCGAGGTCTCCCACATGATAGTATATCTGCGCGACACGGCCGACTACACGACCGTTC
>ONWB01000114.1 GCA_900321445.1 uncultured Prevotellaceae bacterium
TGAAACGAGAGGCACTCTTTTCTTTGAGATTGAAGAAATCCTGCGCCGCAAGCAACCAAAGGCATTCTTCTTGGAGAACGTAAAGGGGCTGATGATTCATAAGGGCGGCAAGACCCTTGAGACCATTCTTGAACACCTCGACAAGGTTGGCTATGACGTGGTGCCGCCTCAGACTGTTAATGCTATGGACTTTGGCGTGCCGCAGCATCGCGAACGTGTTTACATTATCGGCTTCCGCAAGGACTTGCATATTGATGTCAGCGACTTTCACTATCCAGAGCCTCAGACTGTTGGCGACAAGCGTCCGCGATTCCGTGATGTAATGGAAGAAAATGAGGTGTCTGTGAAATACTACCTCTCTACCGTCTATGTGGAAACGCTGATACGCCACAAGGCACGCCACGAAGCCGCAGGTCATGGATTTGGCTACAAGATTATAGACCTCGATGGAGTTGCAAATGCAATAGTTGTAGGCGGTATGGGCAGGGAATGTAACCTTATCATTGATAAGCGACTAACAGATTTCACGCCTATCACAAACATCAAAGGCGAAGTAAACCGCGACGGCATCCGAAAGATGACGCCTCGCGAATGGGCACGCCTTCAGGGATTCCCTGAGGAATTCAAAATCGTTGTCGCAGATGCCTCTGCATATAAGCAGTTTGGCAACTCTGTGGCTATACCGGCAATAAAGGCTACGGCAGAAAATGAACTTAAACTATTAGGAGTAATTTGATATGGCAATATGGGAATTTAATAGAGGTGAGTGGACTGAAGCTTACGTCTTTCTCCGCTTACTTGGCGACGGCAGAATATATGGCGCATCTGCTGATTTGCTAAAAGATGAACTTACGTACATCGACATTATAAACATTATCCGTGATGAACCAGATAAATGCCTTATCTTCGAAAGGTTTATCAAGGACGAGATTGCATACATCCAGTCTTTCAAGGGTGATGAAAAATTGAAAATTATAACCGCGCCAGAGCTGACAAAGAAAGCGACGTTCTTGTATGAACAGATTAAGAATGTGACTGCTGGTGATAGAAAGATAAGAGTGCCAGAGATACAAAAATACATGGAGGGTCTTAGCATTGACTCTCCAAAGGCGAACTTGTCAGAAAGCGCCAAGGAGAAATATGGTGCGAAAACTGACATCATCGTAACCACAGAAGATTCTTTCGATCATGTCAGAACTGTTGGGGGATTCTCAATCAAGTCTCATATTGGCAGCTCGCCCACGCTTTTCAATAGTTCACAATCCTCGGGTTTTGTGTATAAGATTGTTGGTTGCGATGTTAACGGTATGCACCGTTTGAACTACAAGGAAGGCTTCCTCGATATCATTTCTGCCATCAAGGAAGAATACACGCTGGAGTTTGCAGGATGCAGAAATGAGATATTTGAGCAAAACCTACGTGTGGTCGATTCTCGTATGGATGAGATTCTACAAAAAGCGATACTGATGCATGTTGGCTATCTTGACGGGTTGGATTCCACGAGTATTCCTGAAATCAGCAAAGCGCTTGCCAAGCTGAATCCTATTGGCATCAGAAACCCAGAAGTGTTTTATGAGGCAAAACTGAAAGCGTTCCTCTTCGCTTCCTTTGCTGGTATGACTGCATCTACAGAGTGGAACGGAAGAAAGAAACTTACTGGTGGATACATAGATGTAGACCGCGATGGCGAGTTGCTATATTATCGTGCAATCTCTGATGACATCTTTGAGAACTACCTGTTCAAGCACACCTATGTTGATCGTCCAGATAGAGGCGTAAGCAAAGCTCTTGCAGTAGCTGAAGCCAAAGTTGCTGTTGACAAAAACAGAGAGTTGACAGATGTAGAAAGGAACAAGGTGATTTACAAGAATGGAGTAAGCGGCCCCAAGAATAGCAAGAAAGGGGATTTTGGTTACGTCTATCAGGATGGTGACGATTTCTATATTGTAATTAACTTCCAAGTCAGGTTTAGATAATAAATAATAGATGGCTACATTCAACCTATACAACTACGAGTTTGGAAAGATTCTCAGCCACGAACCTGCAGGCCTTTTTGGAAACTCCACGGTCTTAATGGATGCCGAAAGCGCTTTTCCGCAGCGCCAGCAGATATTGGACAATATACTGAAACGCGATTACGAACGGAGCGAGGAAATCACCTTTGTAAACAACTTCAATAATAAGGAGTACGGCCACAAGCACATGATGTCTCCGACGGACGGAATGGCCGTGATACGTGTACGCAATCTCGTGCGCAAGAAATTATATAATGCCGATTGGACGACAGAGATACGTGAAGACTACCCAGACTGCATCGTCATTATCGACAACCGCCCTGGCATTCAACGCATTGCCATAGAGACAAAGCATATAGCCTTCAAGGGGATATGGACGTTGCCAAATATCGTTTCTGCCACGCTCAACAAAATTCTCAAGCCCTATAGCCTTTATGTGGAACTGAGGAATGTTCCCGATGAGCGCGACTTCTGGACTCTTGTCGGAGACCAGCAAAAGTATCCTAACGGGTTCTATAAGATACGTATCCATCTGCCTCACCTGAATCTTGAACGGCTGCACAAGGTTTTCGACAAGTTAAGTGAAAAAACTCGCCAGAATTTCGGTTCGGACCTAACGATAGAGATGGCTGCAGAAAAAGGTGGCACACTACCTCTGGACCCTAAGAACAATTATCAGTCAGAGCTGATTCGCGCGGTCTCTGAGGTGGGAGCCAAGACAGCTGGGACAAAACAGGAAACCGTAATCAGCGTTTATTCCAACGACAATAAACGAAAGCCTATCCCCATTGGTATAGAGTCCTTTCAAACTTTCTTTGAGAGCAACACTACTTTCGACCATCTGACAGAGGATGCAGCTGGCAATAACCTGTTCGACAGCGGAGCCTTGGATGCTATCAAACGGCAGACAAAGCGAGGCATAGAATGACATGAAGCTGTTCAGAACATTTCATGAAGAAGAGCTAGTCTCTTTGCGCGACCGGTATCGCAACAATGACCTTTTTCGCCATTGGTCTCC
Organism: uncultured Prevotellaceae bacterium; assembly: GCA_900321445.1. GTDB lineage: Bacteria > Bacteroidota > Bacteroidia > Bacteroidales > Bacteroidaceae > Alloprevotella. Next base: position 3,034 of record ONWB01000114.1, read on the forward strand.
CATTTTATGCCAGTTGGAGAGGAAATACGGCGGCAAGGATGCAATATCGCTATGGGCCTGCTCCGAACAATGCCTGATTCGGTTGAGGCAGGTGTCTCAACACCGTGAAACGGAAATCGACTACCTCCTGAGAGAGCTTCTTCAGGAAACTGACGTGACTACAGCCGTGACCATCATGTGCATTGTGCTGGTACGATTGATGAATGCCGTTGAAAAGGGATGTGAGGATGAAAACTTCGACAACGAACCAATGTGCATCGCCATCATGAGTATCTTGCAGAATAATCAGGAATACAAACCTATTTATGACGCGATTACCGACATCTTCTTCAAACTGAAAATTGGCTTTGACGGCAACCCCGTCGTCATACAGCCCTCCGACCCCATGCATGAGACATTGGTTTCGGATGATTTGGCAGAAGAATACAAGGAGCAGCCGAGCAATATGAAGCAGGAAGAACTACAGAAGGTGCTTGAGGCCATCAGCAAGGCCGGAATAACGGTGAACGGCGACCTTGTGCTCAGCAAGCAGGTGGAAAACGAAATTGGCAACGTCGAGGCCGGCGGCATCGGCATACAGGTAAACCATTATGGAGCGGCTGGAAACGCGCCAATGACAGCTTCGGACAAGGACATCAAGGCTGCAATAGAAGAACTGCTGGAAGCCAAAGATGAGGAGGGAGGATTCCTGCTCAGGTGCAAGAAGCATTGGTGGGCCGTCTATCGGGTGCTGAGCGAGTATTGCAACTACCCCAGCAACATGACGGCATTCGTGGCCAAGATGAAGGAGCTTGGCGTGGCTGAAGTCTGCGGCAATCGTGCCCTGAATTATGAATCCCTGAAAAAGGCCGCAACCGACGTGCCTTATATTGCCAAATGCTCCCCTTCCGCATGGGACACCATGAAGGACAGGAGCGATAATTACCGACGGCAATACGCCGTAGCGGAGTTTTTGATGCTGAAACTGGGCATAAAGTCGTGACGGGATTCCCATAAACGTTCCCAAATTCCCATAACTGTTCCCAACTCGGATTTCTTTCGGGTTGGGATTTTTTTACCCCCTACCTTTGCATCAGAAATTTCAAGACCAGAGTTTCTGCGGCTCCCCTTTCAGAGGTCAGCCGGCAGTCAAAAACTGAGCACGGCTCCGGGCCACGGGACGAAAAATGCCTTTCTATGTCACCGTGGAGTGCTGGGAAGGCAATATAATACCGCTAAATAATCATGAACAAGGTATTAAAAAGCAACATCGAGGCAGGTTCAAGAGAATCTAACGAACCTCGCCTCCTCGGAAGCATCGTATCGGAAATGCTTCATGGTGATTCACCGCTCGCTATTGGCTACCGCCAGTACATCGCCTCTCTGGAGAATGAGGAAACGGAAGTTGAGAACGACCAGCTCTTCAAGGATTTCTATCCGAATACGGAGTTGGGCGTTGACCTCAAGCTCATCACTCGCACGCCTGGGCGTATGCCCGTGGGCGATTTCATTAATTGTATGCTCACACGCGACAGCGATTATCACTACACCGCCGTGGAGAACGACATCAAGAGGAAGGTGGCAGAGCAGCGAAATCCGTACGTTTACACGGGTAAGCGCATCAACGTGCATCGCAAGAGTGACGGCACGCCGTACCCGACTTTCAACCGTCCTCGCTACACTAAGGATTTCTCGTTTCAAGACTTTTGCCGTGAGGCTGCCGAAGAACTTCTCGTCGTGGCTGGCCTTATAGAGGAAGAGTCGGCAACTGAGTAAGTGAGCACGACCAATCCGTTCCAGTTCCAAATGTTCCAATTAAAAATAGAGGGGTATACCCCCTTTTATACACCTTATAACTAATTAATATATAGATAGTTATATGTAGAATTAGAGGGTAATGGTACTACCTGAAATTTAATTGGAACAACTGGAACTGGAACGCGAAGCCACACTAACAACAGTTTAATTATATCTAAAAGGCAATATATCAATGAGATACGATATTTCAAAAACAACTGCGCCCGCTATGCCGAAGCCCGGAAGGGGGACAGAATGTATCAAAATCCTGCTCTCGCAGGTGTCGAAAGACGTGCGTGAACCCCTCGTTCCGATGCTTTTTCCTGTACTTGGCGCACACATGAGCGGCGCAGAATTTCAGTACCCCGACCTCAGTTGGAAGGAACCGTGCGGCCAAATGGCCAATCTGGTTGCGGAAAGTGGGGGTAACAAGGGCCAACTGTCACACCTTGTGGAGGCTATTTGTCGCAATTTCCGTCAGCACGACGACACAGAATTGCGGAAGCTTGTGGAGTGGCAGAAGTTGGTGAAGACGCGCAGCGCGAACAAGGAGAAGCCGCTGCGCCCAGAGGTGGGCTTCTGGTTCCCGCCCGCCGACGTGACAAACCCCGCATTCCTGCAGAACGCGATGGCGCTGGAGCAGCAGGGCGGGCGCACGCAGTTCCTGAACCTGCCCGAAGTGGAGATGGCGGACCGCATGTGCGGCGGCCACAGGCAGATTTCGCAGATGCTGCGCAACATCTACGACCGCCAGCGTGCGGGAGCCCTGCGCGCCACGGCGGACGGCGTGACGGGCAACCCCCTGCTGCGCGCCAACCTGACGATTTCGTGCACGCCCTTCGCCGCGCGCAAGTTCTACCGCTACGACCTCTTCAACGGCACCTTCGGGCGCATGGTATTTTCCTACAAGGCACGCACGGGCCGCGACGGACACATACCGCGCCAGGGCAAGTACGACGAGGCGTTCTACCGCAGCCTCGACGACTACCTCGTGCGCCTCGACGCATGCAAGGGGCGCTTCGTCATCCGCCCCCTGAACAAGCTCGCCGACAAGCTGGCAGCGGACATGGCCTCGCTGGGCGACCTGACGGACGACGACGTGCTGTGGGACTGCTCAAAGCGTGCCCTCGTGTCGGCTTGGAAGGCGGGATGCGTGCTATGGGTGCTCAACAATCAGACGTGGACGCGCTCGATGGGCGAGATGGTGGAGTGGCTCGTGTATCACGACCTTTGGTCGAAGATGCAAATCTTTGCCGACATGCTGGGCAAGGATGCAGATACGATAAGCGAAGCCCAGCGCCGCGGACCGAAAAACATGCTCGACAGTCTGCCCGACACGTTTAACGAGGCACAGCTGGAGGCGCTGCGCCTGAGCCTCGGCAAAAGCAAGGAGGGCACCAACGGCCAGTTGCGCAAATGGCTGTTCCGTAAGTTCATAGCCCACACCGAACAAAAGGGACTGTACACCAAGACGGAGATGTACTTGACGGGGGCAGAATTAACGGATAATGGTTAATGGTTATGGATAAGATGCAACTTCAAAAGCTCCGCGACATTCCTATCGAGGGTGTCGCGGAGCGCCTCGGCCTCAGGGTCACGAGGCACAAGTGCCTGTGCCCGTTCCATCCCGACACGCACCCCAGCCTGTCGTTTAGGGTGAGCAAGAATACGTTTCGTTGCTTCGTCTGCGGGGCAAGCGGTGGGACTATCGATTTGGTGATGCGGCATCTGAATCTCGATTTCAAAACTGCCTGCCGATGGCTGGCGGACGAACACAACGTCATAATAGATGAGTGGAAGCCAGCCCAAAAAGAAGAGGTGCAAAGGGCATTTGACGCCACGCGCTACGAACGCTATTTCGAGCGCCCCTTCCTGAACGCCGAGGCCCGCCGCTTCCTCTTCGACGAGCGCAAGCTGGACGCGAGGGTCGTGCGCTGGTGCCGCCTGACATCGTGGCGCGACAAACAGGGCGTGCCGTGGCTCCAAACGCCGTACTACGACCGCGAGGGCAGGCTCACGGGAATACAGAACCGCAACCTCCTGAAGGGCGCACAGCCGCGTTTCCGCTTCCCGCGCGGCTCGCGCTGCGGCATCTACAACCTCCCCGTCCTGAACCTCCTAAAGCCAGGCGAGCCACTCTTCATCACCGAGGGTTCCTCCGACT
>ONWB01000117.1 GCA_900321445.1 uncultured Prevotellaceae bacterium
TCGCAGGCCCTCGGAATAGCGGCTGCATCTGCCTGAATGGTGCTGCGGCAAGGAAGTTCCAACAGGGCGACGTGGTCATCATCATGAGTTACGCGCAATTCACCCCCGAGGAGGCATCGCAGCACAAGCCGCGCGTGCTGTTCCCAGATGAAAACAACGAAATAAACTAAACACCAGATATGAAAGAATTAGCATCGAAGTATAGCCCACAGGAAGTGGAGGCAAAATGGTATGAGTATTGGGAGCAGAAAGGCTTGTTCCGCAGCAAGCCCGATGGCCGCGAACCCTACACCATCGTCATCCCGCCGCCCAACGTGACGGGTGTGCTCCACATGGGCCACATGCTCAACAATACCATCCAGGACATCCTCGTGCGCCGTGCCCGCATGGAGGGCAAGAACGCGTGCTGGGTGCCTGGCACCGACCATGCCAGCATCGCCACTGAGGCCAAGGTGGTGAAGAAACTCGCAGGGCAGGGCATCAAGAAGCACGACCTCACTCGTGAGCAGTTCCTCGAGCACGCCTGGGACTGGACGCATGAGCACGGCGGCATCATCCTGAAGCAGCTTCGCAAACTTGGCGCCTCATGCGACTGGGAGCGTACGGCCTTCACGATGGACGAAAAGCGCTCGCAGAGCGTCATCAAGGTGTTCGTGGACCTCTACAACAAAGGCTACATATATCGCGGCATGCGCATGGTAAACTGGGACCCCAAAGCCCTGACGGCGCTCTCCACTGAGGAGGTCGTGTATAAGGAAGAGCAGTCGAAGCTCTACCACCTGAAGTATTATGTCGATGGCAACCCGCAGAACCTTGCGACGCAGGACGGCGACGACTCTGGCAACGTCATACACAAGGACGAACGCGGATACTACGCCGTCGTTGCCACGACGCGTCCAGAAACCATAATGGGCGACACTGCCATGTGCATCAACCCCAAAGACCCGAAGAACCAGTGGCTGAAGGGTTGCAAGGTCGTCGTGCCGCTTGTGGGACGCGTCATCCCCGTCATCGAGGACCGCTATGTGGACATAGAGTTTGGCACGGGCTGCCTGAAGGTGACACCCGCCCACGACACCAACGACTACATGCTTGGCAAGACTCACAACCTCGAGACCATCGACATCTTCAATGCCGACGGCACAATCTCCGAGCAGTCGCCGCTGTACGTTGGCATGGACCGCTTCGACTGCCGCAAGCAGATTGTCGAGGACCTCAAGGCTGCAGGACTCATGGAGCGCGTCGAGGACTACACCAACAAGGTGGGATACTCCGAGCGCAACCCTGATACCGCCATCGAGCCACGCCTCTCGTTGCAGTGGTTCCTGAAGATGAAGCACTTTGCCGACATCGCCCTCCCGCCCGTCATGGACGGCGAGATGAACTTCTACCCTGCAAAGTACAAGACGACATATAAAAATTGGTTGGAGAACATCCAGGATTGGTGCATCTCGCGCCAACTTTGGTGGGGACATCGCATCCCTGCCTACTACATCCAGAGCGACAAGATGCCCGCTGGCGACGAGTTCGTCGTGGCTGAGACGATGGAGGAGGCGCGCAAGTTGGCAGTGGAGAAATTCCCTCAACTTGCAGGCACGGACTTCACGCTCGTTCAGGACGAGGATGCGCTGGACACGTGGTTCTCGTCGTGGCTGTGGCCTATCTCCCTCTTCGACGGCATCAACAATCCTGGCAACGAGGAGATAAGTTACTACTATCCCACCAGCGACCTCGTGACGGCTCCCGACATCATCTTCTTCTGGGTAGCACGCATGATTATGGCTGGCGAGGAGTACATGGGCACGTTCCCCTTCAAGAACGTATATTTTACAGGTATCGTTCGCGACAAGCTTGGTCGCAAGATGTCGAAGCAACTCGGCAACTCCCCAGACCCGCTCCTCCTCATCGACCAGTTTGGTGCCGACGGCGTGCGCATGGGCATGATGCTCTCGGCTCCTGCTGGCAACGACATCCTCTTCGACGAGAGTCTTTGCGAACAAGGCCGAAACTTCTGCAACAAGATATGGAACTGCTACCGCCTGATAGAAGGGTGGGAGGTGAGCGATGCTGCTCAGCCCGCCACCAATATGCAGGCGTTGGAGTGGTTTGGCGCACAACTTCGCAAGAGCAATGCCGACATCGCGCGCCTGTTCTCACAATACCGCCTGTCCGAGGCTCTGATGGAGGTCTATCGCCTGCTTACAGACGAGTTCAGCGGATGGTTGCTCGAGATGGTGAAGCCAGCATACGGCAGTCCCATCGACGCCGCAACGCTTGCAGCCGTCAAGGACTACTTCTCCGACCTTCTCCACCTTCTACATCCCTTTATGCCTTTCATCACTGAGGAACTGTGGCAGCACATTGCAGACCGCAAGGACGGCGAGAGCCTCATGGTAGATCCGCAGACCATTCCCGCTCCGCAGCCTGGTGATGCCGACGTGCTGAAGGCCTTCGACGTTGTGAAGGGTGCCGTACAGGGTGTGCGCGCAGTGCGCAACCAAAAGAACATTGCCAAGAAGGAAGTCCTCGACCTGCAGGTCGTAGGCATCGACCCCATTGCGCAGTACGCAGGCGTCGTCGTGAAGATGGCAAATGTGAAGGCCGTCGAGGCAGTGCAGCAGAAAGGTGCCAACGCATCCAGTTTCATGGTAGGCACGACAGAGTACGCCGTACTGCTGGGCAGTCTCATGGACGTTGCGGCAGAGGTCGAGAAGGCCGAGGCAGAGTTGAAACACCTGCAGGGCTTCCTCATGGGCGTCGAGAAGAAACTCTCCAACGAGCGCTTCGTGGCAAATGCCCCAGAAACCGTCGTAGCCCTTGAGCGCAAGAAGAAAAGCGATGCCGAGACAAAGATAAAAGCCCTCATGGAAAGGCTGAAAGAATTAGGGCGTTGATACCGTTTAGATAATTTCAAACCCTCCGAGTCCTCTGAGCCCTACAAGTCCTCTGAGTTCTCCGAGCCCTCCAAAAAGCCAATCATAACATGAAAAAACAAATCCTCCTGCTCCTGGCCATGCTCCCGATACTTTCGTGGGCGCAGAGCAACAGCAATCCCTATGGCATCTACCCCGTGCCACACGTCACGGAGGTGCAGCGTAGCAGTGCCAATGTTACTGCCGACATAAACATCATAGCAGAAGAAGGCATAGATGTATATACGCGCAACAGGGCAGTACAAGTGCTTGAAGAACACGGCAAGAAGCCTGTCTTTGTTGAGGCAGAGGCTAAGGGCGTGACGACGCTGCGCCTTGGTGTCCATGGCAGCGGTGGCGCAGTCGATGCCGTAGCCCCCGCCCTCAGTGGTAAGGGCGAACTTTTCGCTCTCGAGAAGTACGACCGCCACTACATCGCCGTCAGCAGTCAGGATGGCAATAGTGTCGCCAACATCCTTATTGTTGGCGAAAACACCGATGCCACGTTCTACGGCCTTGCCTCCCTTGAGCAGATGCTCGACAACAATTCATCTGCTATCCAGTGCGGCACCATCCGCGACTATGCCGACGTGAAGGACCGCGGAGTCATCGAGGGCTACTACGGAGTCCCCTATAGCGCAGAGGTGACAAAAGACCTCTTCCGCTTTATGGCGCGCTATAAGATGAACATGTATATGTATGGTGCCAAGAGCGATCCCTACCACTCGCAGAAGTGGGGCGATCCTTACCCAACGAGCATCACCGAGGAACAGCGCAGCCTCGGCTACCTCTCGCAGTCCATGCTTCGCGACATAACGGATGTTGCCCACCAGTGCAAGGTGAATATCATCTGGGCGATACACCCAGGCACAGCCTTCACCAACTCAGGCAACACCACTGTCATATCCAGCATAATGACGAAGTTCGAGAGCATGTACAAGCTCGGCGTGCGCCAGTTTGGAGTATTCGTCGATGACGTTGGCGTGCCCACTGATGCCGCTACGCTGAAGCTCAATGCCGACCGCGTCACGGAACTGCAGGGACTCATCGACAACAAGTGGAACAAGGCAGGGGCTGCGCCAGCAGACACGGTGAAACCCCTCAACTTCGTGCCGCAACTGTACGCCCTTTCGTGGGCAAGCGCTGAGAATTGTAAGAAATTTTACAACGCACTCAGCAGTACGCCCTCGAAGGTAAACATCTACATCACAGGATGGGGCGTGTGGACAGTGCCTAACAGCAGCGACCTGGCACTTGCCAAGAGTTACCTCGGGCGCGAGGTTTCGTGGTGGTGGAACTATCCCTGCAACGACAACGACGTGACGAAACTCTTCCCCATGGACACCTATTCCAACTTTGCCGACGAGACAAACATCAGCAATTCCGCACGTCTCGATGGCGGCTTGCAGGGAGCCAAGACCATCATCTCAAATCCTATGCAGCAAGGCGAAGTATCGAAAATCGCACTTTTCAGCATTGGCGACTACGCATGGAACAATGCCGCCTTCGACAACAAAGCCTCGTGGGAAGCCTCGCTGCCAGCCGTCGTCGGCAAGCAGCGCGCAGAGGCACTGCGCACCCTGGCACCATACCTTCGCTACTACGATTCGTCGGCATTCTCAGGCATCTCCAATCGTGCTAAGACCGCGATGAATAATGGCGAGGGAGCGACAGAGGAACTCGTCACCGAGATGGAAGGCATCCTCGCTGCATGTGCCAGCATACGCGAGATGGAAACCTCCGACAGCGAGAGCGACCGCCTTTTCTATGACGACCTGCGCCCCTGGCTCCTCAAACTCGAGGCTATGGCACAGGAGATACTGAATCTCGCAAAAGTTTCCGCCATGCCCTCCGACGACGATGCGAAGTGGGAGGCTTACGTCGAGGAACTCAATGCCGTTGAAGCCCTCGACACAGACAGTCGCTTCACGTTCAATATCCTCTCAGGCCTTGGCAGTGGCATCAGCCTCTCCACGCGCCGTGCCCAGCCCTCGCAGCAGACGATGGCTCCCTTTGTAGAATGGATGCGCGACAACGCGCTCGGCAAGGGCTATTTCCACAACCTCAACGTCACGCGCCCAGAATTTGTCGCAAGCAGTGCCGAAACAAAAGGCTCCGCAACATACTACTCATCCTCAGGAAGCGCATTCATACAGACGACAAACGCCGCCACGCTGCAGCCTGGCGACTACGTCGGCATCTCCCTCGTACAGGCAACAAGGCTCGCCGACATCGCCATTGCCGACACCCTCTTCGACCGCTACCAACTCATGTACTCCGCCAACGGGAAGCGCTGGACAAGACTCGAGAAGGGCGTCGTACCCCCCACACATGTAAAGTACGTTGTAGCAGTCAACACGTCCAGCGAAGTGCGCACGATGGCAGTTTCCCGCAGCAACTTCACCCTATACCTCCCCCTGCCCATCAAGGCCAAGTCCGCCAGCGTGCCGCAGAGCGAGGACGGATTCTACGAAAACCACTCCGAGAAGTACATGTTCGACGGTGACTATACCACCTACACCTGCATCAAGCGCAACCAGCAGAACGGCGATGCCTACACGCTGACGCTCAAGGAACCCACCGTCATCCACGATGTGCGCATCTGCATGGGCACCACCAACGACGACTACATGACGGCAGGGCGCGTGCAGATTTCTGAGGACGGCACAACGTGGAGGACGCTGAACATCATGGGCTCCAGCACCAACAACTACAACCTTGCCAACAAGAAGAACGTCAAGTATAGCGACGAGATGACATACTGCGACTTCGACGGCAAGGGACAGACTGCGCTTTACGTGCGCCTCTACGTCTCCACCGCCAACACGTCGAAGTGGCTGCGCCTCTACGAGATTGACGTCAACGCCCTCCACTATGCCGAATCCATGCAAGGTCGCGCCGTCGATGCGACAGGCATGACCATAGCCTCCTTGACGGATGCCAAGGGTGCCACCTTCTATCAGCCCGCATCCATGACGAAGGCTGGCGAGGTGACATACCACCTGCGCTCCCTCAATCAGGCAAAGTCCGTAAGTGTATATCGCGGCGGCAATGCCGAGACAGACGCCCGCGTCAGCGTGAGCCTCAATGGCGAGAGTTGGGAGGACGTAGGCTCTCTTGCAGGCTACGTCACCCACATCGACCTCTCCTCGCGCCCCTTCGCAGTGGCAGTGAAGATTAGTTGGACCTCGAAGGCGCCCCTCATCTACGAAATCTCCGAGCAGACAGACGACAACGCCCCCGTCAGCCCAACGGGCATCATGGAGATTGCGCTATCTGACAATTTACAATCAGACAATCCACAATACATCTACGACCTCCAAGGACGCCGAGTCAAATCGTCAAATAGTAAATTGTCAAATAGTCAAATTAAAGGGTTGTCCAATCGTCAAATCCCTCCTGGTGTCTATATCATTGATGGCCGCAAGGCCATACTGCGATGAGGGATAGCCAACACATTATTTAATGAGAAATACATCAAGGCATCTGAGATTCTCAGATGCCTTGATTATAATGGTGTGTAACAGTTTCTTCACAAGCACTTTCTTGCTTTGCTCAATCTGAGTAGCGTATGGTGCTTCCCATAATTCTTTGTTTCTCCTTCCTGTCGTGCTTTTTCTCTGCGTTCATTACGTCCTATGTTTCTTGTCACAAAGGCCTAAGCGTAATATAATCTTCGTTGTAGCTCAAAGTAATGCGAGCGTATATCCTGTGCCGACATCTGCAACTGTTCTTTTGCGTCGCTCATCGAGTTAAACTTGATGGTGATAAAGGTCTTCAGCTTGTCTGAACCAAGTTCCCTAAAGCCGTTGATGACGTAGTATTCAAGGATAAGGTTGTCGAATTCCCGCTGCTCCTTACTCAAGGAATCTACATATTGCTTCTTCACCTGTTCCACCCTCTTCGCCCTTTCGATAGGTGTCGAGTTGTAGTTCTGCATCTTCAGCATGTTCTTCAGGAGGTTCAGCTTTTCTTCCGCAAAACCAGCCTCGTCCAGCGTTTTCAATAGTTGCTCGCGTGTTTCTGGGTTTGACCATTTCTTTCTGAGGTCATCGGCTCCAGAGAAGAAGTCGGGGATTCTGCCGAACAGTTTGTTTACATATTCATTTAGGCTGATGAACTCGTCGCCATAGAATATCTTCTGCTCCCATGTTGTTTCGAGCGACATCTTTCTGCCGTCAGACAATTTAATGTCTATCAGGTTTTTCGTCGTCGTCCCCTCGCAAGTGCAAGGCTGATGCCCGCAAATGGGGCAAATATCCTCTTCGCCTGCCACACGCGGCTTGTCGTCTGGTTCGACATATGGTTTCTTCTTGTTGCACGTACAAGGCCAGTTGCCACACACAGGGCAGTATGTGTCGCCATCCCAATCAGGGTCTTTGAACATTTCGCATGCTCCTACAAAGTCGTAGATGGTGAAATAGTATTTTTTGTCGAACAAGCGCGTGCCGCGTCCTATAATCTGCTTGAACTCTACGATGTTCTGAACAGGTCGCATCAATACGATGTTCCTCACATTGCGGGCATCGACTCCTGTGCTCAACTTGTAAGATGTCGTCAGGATAGTAGGCAACAGCTTTTCGTTGTCCTGGAAGGTTCTCAATGTTGCTTCTCCCACCTCGCCGTCGTCGGCTGTCACTCGCTCGCAATAGTTGTTGGCAGGTCGCCGCTTGTGCTTGTTTACCATGTCGCGCACTATCATGGCGTGTTTTTGCGTGGCGCAGAAGATGATGGACTTTTCGTCGGGGTCTATCTTGCCGAGCAACTCTTCCACGCGGTGTTCGTCGCGTTCCTTAATCTGTATTCTGCCATGATAGAAGTCGGACTCCGAGTAAACCTTTTCGAGGTCTATCTCTCCGCTTTTCACGATGTCGCCTTCTTCATACTTGTAGTCGTCGATGTTGCTCGTAGAGATGTCCACGCGGAACGGCACGAGGAATCCGTCCTCGATACCTTGTTTCAGCGAGTAGGTATATACAGGCTCTCCGAAGTATGCGTAGGTGTTGGCATTGTCCTTCCTTCTGGGCGTGGCAGTCATGCCGAGCTGGTAGGCTGAGTCGAAGTATTCCATCAGCTTTCGCCATTCGCTTTCGTCGTTGGCTCCGCCACGATGACATTCGTCGATGATTATGAAGTCGAAGAAGTCGCGCTCATACTGCATGTAGTATGGCTGGTCGGTTGAGCCTTCTGCCAGCGTGATGCCTTGTTCCTCTGCCTTTTGCGCATTTGGCGAGGTCATCATCGTTTGGAAGATTGTGAAGTATAGATTGCGGGCTGTCGGAACCCTATAGTTATTCTTCCTCAGTTCCTTGGGTGTAACGCGGCACATGGCATCTTCGGGGAACTGGTCGAAGTCGTTGATGGCTTGGTTGGCAAGTATGTTCCTGTCTGCTATGAACAGGATTCTTGGCGCGCGTTCTATGCCCTTTGTCGTCCATTTTGTCTGTGTAAGCTTCCAGCATATCTGGAATGCCGTAAAGGTCTTTCCTGTGCCTGTCGCCATTGTCAGCAGTATGCGATTTCGTTGCTTTGCTACGGCTGCCAGCACATTATTGATGGCTATCTCCTGATAGTAGCGCGGCTGGCGACCACCGCTGCGGTTCAGGGCGCACTGGTTAAACTTGTCGCGCCACGGGTTTTCTTCGGGGAAGGTCATCTGCCACAGGTCCTGTGGCGAGGGGAAACTGTCTGTCTCCTGTTCCTTGCTGGGGATGATGTATTCTCCCTTGCCATTTCTGACACCCATGTCGATGAACCATATCTCGTCGCCATTGGTGCTATAGGTGTAGCGTATCTTCAGCGCATCGGCATAGAGTTTGGCCTGTCCCACGCCTTCAGCCACGTCTTTCTCGTCGCTCTTGGCTTCTATTACGGCAAGTTTCTGCCCCTTGTATTCCAGGATGTAGTCAGCCTTCTTGGGGTTCTTGTTGCCAGTAGTTGTGATGCGACCAGGCGCAATATAAGCACTCTGCTCCACGAGAATCTTGCTCCCTGGAACAATGCCCCAGCCAGCATCCCTCAGCTTGGGGTCTATCTTGTTCAGTCGTGTCTGCGCTTCGTTCATTGTCTCTTTTTGTTTTATAGTTTCTTTGGTTCCTATAGCTCCTATAGTTCCTATAGCCCCTATAGCCCCTATAGTTTCTATAGCTCCTATCCCTTATCTTCTATCCCTTTTTCCTCCAGCAGCTTTTTAAGGCGGGCCACCTCTGCCCTTAGGGCTGGCACCTCGCGCCTCAGCCTTGCAAGCTCCTCGTCCTGAGCCTGACGATAACCTGTGCGGGCGGCGTGCATGCGCTCTTTTATTCCTCCGTGTTCCACGAACTCCTTCTCCATGCGCAGCAACACCTTGTGCATCATGGCATCTGTCTGATAGCACAGCGTCAGGGCGATGTTCGCCATCTCCTCATCGCTCCATTTCTGTAAGAAGGGCTGGTAG
>ONWB01000118.1 GCA_900321445.1 uncultured Prevotellaceae bacterium
GGTGTGGAAGCTTATAAGAAGAACATGTTCGCCCTGCTCAACAAGCCCGGCTACGAGGCCGAGAGCCGCGCAATACGCGAAAGACTGGCGTAGAAAGCGAAGGGCAAGAAGCCGCTCAGCAAATCCTTCTTGTTCGTCCAACAAAGACTGTCCACACAAACGGACAATCCCAACCACAGGAACAATTCCAACACGACAAAAAATCCCGCATCGCCCAATGACGATGCGGGATTCTTGTGTTTCAACGCCTTTTAAGCCTTCACGATTCTATCGGAAAGGTCGTTGGCGCGCTCCGTAAAGTCGTTGCGCACCTTCTTGAAGTATTCGCGCGGCGCGAGGCCGGGCTCCACGTGGCTGATGCGGCAGACGATGTCGCCGTAGAGGGCAGCCACCTCGCCCATGAGCTTGTTGAGTTCCTCGCGGTCGCCCTGCTCTACCATACTGAGCACAACGCAGTCGGCAAAGAGGTCGTCGCAAACGCTCTTGACGGATTTCTTAAGGTGTTTTCTGCTTGCCATATCGTTTTCGTTATTTAATGATTTCCATTCCCTTGCGTATCGCCTCCTCGTTCATGGGGAGCAAATTCCAGTGACGCTCCGGCAGCGACTTCTTCAGTGCCTTCATGACGCTTTCGATTGAGACGATGGGATGAAGCTTGAGGAAACCTCCGAGAATCATCATGTTGAAAGTCTTCATCATCTTCATCTCCGCCGCCGTATTCATGGCGTCGATTTCGTGAGAGCTGACGTCGCTACGCGTAGGAGGCTCAAGGATGCCAAAACTATCGTAGATGATGGTGCCGCCCGGCTTTACTTTCGGCTGGAACTTGTCCAGCGACGGCTGGTTCAGGAGGATTGCCGTATCGTACTGGCTGAGGATGGGCGAGGAAATCTTTTCGTCCGAGACGATGACGGTGACGTTTGCCGTACCGCCGCGCTGTTCGGGACCGTAAGCAGGCATCCACGTTACTTCCTTGCCTTCCATAAGTCCGGCGTAGGCGAGAATCTTACCCATTGAGAGCACGCCCTGTCCGCCGAAACCGCTGATGATTATTTCTTCTTTCATTATTCTTATTATTTGTCCGCAGGCTGCGTCCGGGCAGGCGTATCTTGACGACACGTCTGCGCTCGGCGCGCACTACGGTTCAGAGTTTACAGCTGTCTTTTAGGTCTCCGACATGATAATAGTCGAACATGTGTTCTTCCATCCACTCGTTCGCCTTCACGGGATTCATCTTCCAACCAGAGTTGCAGGTGCTGACGACCTCGATAAGGTTTGAGCCCTTGCCCTGCATGGAGTTTTCGAAGGCTTTGCGGATTGCTTTCTTACACTTGCGAATGGCGGCCACGCTGTGCACGCTTTGGCGCGTAACGTAAGCCGTACCTTCAAGTTGCGCGGCGATTTCCGTTATCTTCAGGGGGTATCCGTGAAGCTGCGGGTCGCGGCCGTAGGGACACGTTGCCGTCTTCATGCCGACGAGTGTGGTCGGAGCCATCTGTCCGCCCGTCATGCCGTAGATAGCATTGTTGATGAAGATGATGGTGATGTTCTCGCCGCGGTTCAGGGCGTGGATAGTTTCCGCCGTACCAATGCAGGCGAGGTCGCCGTCGCCCTGATATGTGAATACAAGGCGATCCGGCCACAGTCGCTTGCACGCCGTAGCAACGGCGGGTGCACGTCCGTGCGCAGCCTCCTGCCAGTCGATGTCAAGATAGCGGTAGGCAAATACAGCACAGCCAACGGGGCTGACGGCGATGGTCTTCTCCTCCATTCCCATCTCTGCCACGACTTCGGCAACGAGCTTATGTACAACGCCGTGGGAGCATCCAGGACAATAGTGCATATCCACGTCGTTCATGAGTTCCGGTTTCTTATAAACCAGGTTCTCGGGTTGTATAATCTGTTCGCGTGTCATTATCTTTATCTGATTTATTCTACTGATTTAGCCTTTTCCTTCTGTGCGGAGACTGCGGTTTCTGAAGCATCGTTGTCATGCGCATCGTGGCCTCCACCATCTTCAGCAATACGGCAGCAATGCCGATGCCGATGCCGTAGAGTCGCACGTTGGGAGCGTCCTTGAACCAACTGTAGGCAATGAACCCCATTGCTACGGCAGCCAAAAGTATAAACGTCCCGTTGAGGATGTTGCGCAGGAAGAGCAGGCGACGCTCTTTCTTCGTCTCCTTATCTTCGTCTGCTATGAGTTCGGGATTGTTCAGACGCTCCAGAAACTCCTGTTCTTCGCGTGTCATGGTTTTTATCAGTAGTAGGAAAACGGATTGTGTTATTTATTCTTTAGTTTCTCCATAGCTTCGACAATCTCGTCGGGGTCGGGAACAATACCGCCAAGGCGTCCGAACTGCTCGATGGGCACCGAATACTCGGCAGCCGCACGCACGTCGAACACCATCATGCCGGCGTTGATTTCCACGACGAGAATGCCCTTCACGCGCTTTGCCAAGTCCTTGATTTCCTTCTCGGGGAAGGGCCACAGCGTGATGGGGCGGAAGAGTCCCACCTTCTCGCCGCGCTCGCGCATCATGTCCATAGCTTTCTGCGAGATACGGCTTGCCGAGCCGAAGGCCACGATTACGTAGTCGGCATCTTCGCAATGCTGCGCCTCGTAGCGCACTTCCTTCTCCTGAATCTCCTTGTACTTGCGCTGCAAGTGTAAGTTGCGCTGCTCCATTACTTCGCTCTGAAGCTCCAAGCTGGTGATGATGTTGGGCTTGCGGCTCTTAAGTCCGTTGCCCGTGGCTGCCCAGGGGCACTCCTTCATAATCTCCTCCTCCGTGCGGCGAGGCTTGAACGGCGGAAGTACCACCTTCTCCATCATCTGTCCGATGACGCCGTCGGAGAGTATCATTGCGGGATTGCGGTATTTGAAGGAAAGCTCAAAGGCGAGGTCCACGAAGTCTGCCATTTCCTGCACAGAGTTCGGGGCGAGCACGATGAGGTGATAGTCGCCGTTGCCACCGCCGCGCGTTGCCTGGTTGTAGTCGCTCTGCGAAGGCTGTATGGTTCCCAGGCCGGGGCCGCCGCGCTGCACGTTGACGATAAGTCCAGGGACTTCTGCGCCAGCCATGTAGGCAAGGCCTTCCTGCATAAGGGCGACGCCAGGACTACTGCTGGAAGTCATGACGCGCTTGCCGCATCCGCCGCCGCCGTAGATCATGTTGATAGAAGCCGTTTCGCTCTCTGCCTGTACCACGACCATACCCGTTGTTTCCCAAGGCTTCTCTGCCGCAAGTGTCTCAAGCACTTCCGATTGAGGCGTGATAGGATAACCGAAATAGCCGTCGCAGCCACAACGAATGGCAGCATGGGCGATAGCCTCGTTTCCTTTCATAAGGAGAACTTCTCTTTCTTCCATATCTCTTACTCCTCCTTTTTACGATAAACAGTTATACATCCGTCCGGACAAACCACGGCACACGATGTGCACCCCGTACAGGCATCCGGTTCAACCTGACGGCAGAAAGCATAGCCCTTGTGGTTTACTTCTCCCACACTCAAGGCGATGCAATGCGTGGGACAGGCCACGACGCAAAGGTTACATCCCTTGCAGCGTCCCTCGTCGACCACGATAGCTCCTTTGATTTTTGCCATAGCTGGTGTTTTGGTTATTAGATTTGAGTTCTATTTACTGATTGTACATGTCCTTATTGTAAAACGCCATGATGTCGTCGAGCATCTCTCGCGCCTCGCGTGCAGGTCCCGCAGGATCAAGTTCCTCGGCACGCAGGAAAAAGGAAATAGCCTCGCCCCAAAGGCTCTGCTTCATCGCCACCTGCCCACGCAAGTACAGCAATTCCGCGTTCTCAGCCATCTGGGCAAGAGCCTCGTCGGCCGCTGCCTGCGCATCCGCGATGCGCCCCTCAGCAAGCATCATGCGTATATCATTTTCTAACATCAAGGGCAAAAATATGACAAACTATCAATAGTGCAAAAGCTTTCGCCTCTTTTTTTTGCAAGCACCCACAAGTTCGGCACACATCTTATTATTATATATAGGACCATCCGAGGAGAATTTTCTGTGCTTTGCAAAAAAATTGTGTAAAAAGGCGATATGTTTTCAAGGGTTCTACGTTTTAAAAGTAGAGGGCGAACCTGAAACTCGCCAATCGTCACAAACAACATGACCGCAAACGAACTCGAAACAGCCATAGCCGCCGCACAGGCGGGCAGGGAGGAGGGCTTCCGCAAGCTCTTCTCCGAGTTCAGCGGCGTTGTATTCCGCCTTGTGAGCCGCATGGTAAGCGACACCTCGGAAGCGGAAGAGCTGACGCAGGACGTTTTCATGAAAGCCTTTGCGACGCTGCAAGGATTCCGCAAGCAGGGGGCAGGTTTTGAAGCCTGGATTTGCCGCATCGCCTACAACAAAGCTGTTGACATGCTACGCAGCAAGCCCCCGCGCCCAATCCTCATAGAGGATTACGCAATAGGCGACGACGATGAGGAGCTCACGACATTCGACAATTCGCAAGAGTTAGCGGACTCCACTGAAAATCGGGAGGAAGCCCTCGTCAAAGCCATAGCAAAACTGCCCGAAGAGGAACAAACCCTCCTGCAACTCTTCTACTACGAAGGTAAGACGCTCAACGACATAGCTTTCATCACAGGCGTAAATGCCCCAGCCGTCGCCAACCGCCTTTCGAGAACAAGAAAGAAGCTCAAGAAACTAATAGAAAACAAATAACAATGGAAAGCGAGAAGTTCAACAAACAGATTTCGGCAGCCCTGCGGCAGATGCAGCCGCAGCAGCCCGCCGACATGACGGAGCGTTTTATGAAAAGGCTCCGCGAGGAAGGACTGCCCGCACAGCCCAAGCCAAAACCCAAGCACATCACTCGCTGGATTAGCATTTCTGCCGTCGCCGCAGCCGCTGCAGTTTTACTCTTCGTGTTCTTGCCGTTGGAAAAGGGTGTAAATGTTCCCGCGACGCAACCCCAACTAACGCAAACAAAGGCTACACGGCAGCCAAAGCACCCTGCTGAACCAGTGCCGCTCGCAGACCAAATGCATCCTGCCGAGCAAATACACACAAAAACCATCGCCAGAAAAGCGGCCGCCCCACCCGCCAGCAACCAAATCGCTGCCCCAGAGCATCCTCGGCGGGAAGTGCTCATCACTTCCGCAAAACCGGCCCAACCCAATGTTTCCGTCCAGCAGCAAAAAGCGCAAGGAGAAAACGAGAGCGCACCAACCGCTGCGCAACCCGCCCCATCTGGCGCAATCACAGCATCTTCTGTACCATCTGCCGCAGCTGCGTCGCGTCCCATTCCTACCTTCACCGCCGAGGAGCGCGCCCTCATGGAACGCGCCGAGGAAATGCGGCCATTGGCTACGCTCTACGCTGCCGAAATCCTGCAATGCGCTCGCATCGAAGCCCGCGAACGGCAGCACGCCATCCTCCATCAACAGGAAAACACCCACCACGAACCAAAAGCAATAAACATTTAACATACTTTTTACTATGAAAAAAATAATCACATTCGCCCTGCTCCTTTCCGCTATGGCCTCCCCCCTCCGCGCACAGGAGCAAATCGAAAAGCTCTACCAGCGCATGGCTACCGACCCAAAGGTCTCCATCAGCCAGAGCATAGAGGTGGACCGCAAACCCGGTGCGGAAGTGACGGGAAAGACGTCCATGTGCGAAGTCAACAGCTTTGCCATCCACAAGCCCGACAAAAAAAGCCGCTACCGCTATGTAGAGTACGGGCGCCAGTACGTCACCGACCTTGCTGCCGCTATACAGGCTGAAGCCAGCAACCCACAGTGCTACCGCGTGGCGTCCTATAACGCCACTAACGCCCAAAAGCCCCGTCAATGGAAACTAATCTACGGCGACGATGATTCGCAGTACATCATGCTCGGCGAAAATCGCGGCAAGAACTACATTTTTGCCTGCTTGGCCGACAAGCAGAATCCCGGCTACCGCTGGTGCTACGCGCTGGAATGGTACGAATTATACAAAGGGGACATCTTCGGCCGCTACATACGCCTCTACGCAAAGATGCCCGAGGAAACCAGCTCAGTGCCACAGTATAATGGCACAGTCACACCAAACGGTTCCATAGACGACCCTTTTGCCTTATTCGGTGACGGCAAGTTTGGCACAGGCCTCACCATTAACGCAAAAGACCGCACCTTCACGCTGAACGGCAAGACGCTGCCGCTCGACAGCCTTACCTCAGCCTATGAAAAACTGAGAGAGCTCTCGCCACTTGAAGCCGAATTGCAGACGGGAGGACTCGTCACGGCTATCCAAAAGAGCAAGGCCGAGCGCGTAAAGCGATTCCTGCAAAGTTTTAATGCCATGCGCGCACGCTGGGGTAAAGGCGACTACATGACCGACCCCACCTTGCCCGTCAGCATCTACATACTTGTGAAGGATGCCGTGGAGGCAGACATCCTCAACAAGGACGAGAAAGAACTCGTCAATACCCAGCTTGTTTCTATGGCCGAGCAAACCGAAATGGGCTACGGCCACGATGACGTCTGCGCTTATCTCGGACTGGCGCAGAAGCTACTGGGACATTACTAAGTAGAAAGTCAATTGATTTTTATTGATATAGTTAGTTAAACATGAGTAGCCGGACCACCCGCGAGGGCAGTCCGGCTACATTTTGTGTTTTCCTGAGCGTAAGGCTTCCACACTTCAGATTACTTCATATTGTAAAGTATGAAAGAGTAGATATCGGCTTGTTCCTCAAGCACCTTTGCCAGTGGCTTGCCGCCGCCGTGTCCTGCCTTTGTGTCAATACGAATTAGCACAGGAGCA
>ONWB01000196.1 GCA_900321445.1 uncultured Prevotellaceae bacterium
AATGACGGATATGGTAACAACTCGCTCCACGGCAGGAGACCCGATGACTTTTGATGTGTTCAAGGCTTTGGCTGGTACAGGCAAGCACTTTGCCATTGTGGCTGTGTCGGAAAACTCTTTGGTCTATCCCAAGTGGTTCAGTTTTTCTGCAGACGGCTATCCCACCATACTTAGCCCGGCGCAGTTGTTTGACTTGGAGAATAGCGAGACGGGTGACGATTGGTACAACATCAAGCGTGTGAGTGACGGTCTGTATGTCTCCACAGAGGGAGGCAATTTCAGTACCGACCCCAAGATGGATTTCAAATTGGTTAATCGCCTTGCAGGCGATTATTGGAGTGGATTC
Source organism: uncultured Prevotellaceae bacterium (assembly GCA_900321445.1). Taxonomy (GTDB): domain Bacteria; phylum Bacteroidota; class Bacteroidia; order Bacteroidales; family Bacteroidaceae; genus Alloprevotella. The sequence continues at coordinate 347 of ONWB01000196.1, forward strand.
TCAGATGCCTCTCTACACATTAGTTTTGACAATGCAGAAGGAAACCATTACAATGCCAACACGGTGAACTTAGGATTTCGCTCAGGTACTGGCGGCTATAGCACTTATGTGGCATACGGTCCGTTCTATGTGGTAAAGGTGAACTATCTCGACAAGTACAATAATCCGTTAAGGGCATCAGAAACGTTTATCGTGGTAGAGGGTACGACGATAGAAGCTCCAGCCATTATGGGTAAGGCTGTACAAGGTGCAAGTAGCGTATCCGTAAGTGAAGATCAAACTATCACTTTCAAGTATGAGGATTCAACTTTCGACTATAAAGTTATGGTGAATGGCGCTGTCGAAGGTATGGTTATCACCATCAAGGGTGATGCATTGACTTCCGGCCAGACAGACTATTCAAACGAAGAAGCTGTTTCCGAGAGCGATGTGGTTGTCACCTTCTCGGAAGGCGTAGAATTTTTTCCTACCATGTGAGCATCAATGGCATTTACATCATCATTGACTGTCAAGACGCACGCTGGCCGATCAATTTCTATAAGTGGCAAACCTTTATCCGCAGTGACCGACATATTAACAGCGTGTCGTTTAATGACCAAACGGTCGATGGCCTATTCGTTGACTATCGCACGACTTGCTATCAGGACTTGACTGCTACAAAGACGGTGTCCCTTCCAGCGGAGACATCCGTAAAACCGTCTTTTAACGCATTGGGACGATGGATGCATGGTTTCGTTTACATTGACTTCAACAACGACGGCGACTTCACGGACGACGGAGAATTAGTATCTTATATAAACGAAGGCAACCCTGACCTTGCGACCGATATTCCCATCTTTACCACTCCTTCCACGGCGGGAACTTATCGCATGCGCATCAAGACCGACTGGGCAAGCTTAGACCCAGGCGGCAACACCGGAGCTGATTCAACAAATATCTATTCCAACAACCACATCATAAAAAATGGTGGAGCCATCATTGACTTGAAACTTGTAGTGAATAGTGCATTAACTTCTATAAATCCAACGGGCGATGCCCAAACAGGCGCGACCTACTACAACCTCAATGGCCAGCGCAAGGCAGAGCCGCAGCGCGGCGTGAACATCATCCGCTACAGTGATGACACGACAAAGAAGGTGCTCGTAAAGTGATGCGACTTTAGCGACATATTATGATAAATAGATGACAGCCGGACGAAGCATTTGCGTTTCGCCCGGCTGTCTTTGTTTGCGATGTTTCGTTTTATGGTTTTGTGTCGCCACGACACAAAACCCTCACCTACTTTTGCTCATATCTATATTATTCGTATTTTTGTGGCGAGTATTTTTAAGGCTATGGACGAAGAGCAGATATCACGCAAGAAGCAGTACGCTGGCGAGAAGCGCGCCTCGATGAAGCGGCGGGACGACCATCACGACTACACCGAACGGCGTATGTATATGATTACGATGGAAGTGGGAGGCCGCAGACCGCTCTTTGGTCGGCTTGTGGGCAATCCTTTTGCAGAGCGGGGAAGTGGCGATGAGCCGCGCATAGAGCTTACTGCATTGGGCGAGGCTGTGCAGAGCGAGTGGATGGGTATTCACGGGTATTACCCTCAGATAGAGGTGAAGGCCGTGCAGATGATGCCCGACCACATGCACGGCATCCTCTTTGTTATGGCTCCTCTGCCCGTTCATCTGGGCAAAGTAATTTCAGGTTTTAAAGCTGGCTGCCGGAAGACGCAGCGGCGGTTGGAGACAGTTGCGGCAGAGCCGCAACCTACTGAGAAAGAAACGTGCAAAACGGAGAATACGGCTCAGTTTTCCCAATACCCTGCGGCTCAGCCTTCTCCGCAGGCAGCGGTTCTGCCGCTGCAAAATGCCTACCGCTCACTCTTCGCTCGTGGTTACAACGACCTGATACTTCGCTCCTACGACGAGCTGCCCGCATGGCAGAACTACCTGCGCGACAACCCGTGCCGTCTTATGTTGAAGCGGGCACGTCCTGAATGGCTGCGCCCCTTCTTTGGCCTGAAAGTGGGAACAACTACTTACAGCTCTCTCGGCAATCAAGCATTAACTTCGTCGTTTCTTGAAGCGTCCGCGATTCCACGAGGGCGCAGCACAATACAATGTGCGAAACACTTTGTTCCAAGCCGCGAAACATCTTGTTCCAAGCCTTGAAACATCTTGTTCCAAGCCTTGAAACATTGTGTTTCAAGCCTCGGAATTTTCTTGGAACACGTATCTCCGTGTAAACCAAGTGCTTACGTTTTTGGTCTTTTGGGCGGAAAACAATAAAAAATCGGACTCCAAGCAAGGGAGCCCGACTTTTGTCGTATTCAAGCAAGTTTAGTTGCTTTCGCTACTTGATGTTTGGTTCCTCAAGTCCGTAGCCCTTCTTCTTGTCAACGGCACGAAGATATACAGAGATAAGGAGAGCCGCAATGCCGAGTGCCGCAAGCATGACGAGAGCCCATGTGTAGTCGAGCTCGTGGGCGGCCTGACCTTCTTCGTTGGTTTTGTTCAGCACAATACCAATCAGGGCAGGGAACAGGCCGAGGCCGATGTTCTGAATCCAGAAGATGGCGGCATAGGCAGAGCCGATAATCTTCTCATCGACAAGCTTTGGCACGGAAGGCCACAAGGCGGCGGGAACAAGCGAGAAGCTGGCGCCGAGAAC
>ONWB01000200.1 GCA_900321445.1 uncultured Prevotellaceae bacterium
GGCCGTATTTCTGCAGCTCCTCGGCGAACTCCTTGGCGAATATCTCAACATGGAGGGACTTATCACGCCGCTAAACCAGTACCGCCTTGTCGAGGCTTGGCCTGAAGTGGTGGGAGAATCCGTCGCCAAGCAGACGTCAAAGGTGGAGATTCATGGACAAAAGCTTTTTGTCCACCTTCGGAAACCTGTACTGAGAACCATGCTTTCCATGCAGGCCACAAGCCTCGTAGCAAGACTGAACGCTGCGGTGGGCGCACACGTCATATCCGAAATCATCTTCAACTAAAGTAACCACATTCAACATGCTTCCCGATGACTTCCGCAGAGAGATGGTTGAGCAGCTTGGCAAAGACGAAGCCGAAGCCCTCTTCGCAGCTTTAGAGGACACGCCCCCTGTAAGTGTGCGCATAAATGCCGCGAAAAACGACGGTGTGACTTCTCTCCCCGTAGAAAGTTCCGTTCCTTGGTGCCAGACGGGCTACTATCTCTCCAGCCGCCCCCAGTTTACTCTCGACCCGCTCTTCCACGCAGGATGCTATTACGTACAGGAAGCCTCGTCTATGGCGATTGCCGAGGTGTGGGACATGATGAAGCTCGAAGGTGCTCAAAAAGTTCTTGACCTTTGCGCGGCACCAGGTGGAAAAAGCACGCTGTGGGCTTCGCTATTATCTGCCCAACAAGGCTCGCTCCTCGTCAGCAACGAGCCCATCCACAGCCGTGCCGTCGTATTGGCAGAGAATATGGCAAAATGGGGACTTACAAACACTATCGTGACGCAAGCATACCCAAAAGCATTTGCACCTATGGAGGATCTCTTTGATGTCGTTGCCGCCGACGTGCCTTGCTCGGGCGAGGGCATGTTCCGCAAGGACGAGGGTGCGCGTGCTGAATGGAGCTTGTCGAATGTCGAGATGTGTGCAGAGCGCCAATGGGGCATAATATGCGACGTGTGGCCAGCCTTGCGCCCCGGCGGATTCCTCGTATATAGCACATGTACCTTCAACCGCTCAGAAAACGAGCAGAACGTGAGTCGCATTTGCGACATATTGGGAGCGGAATCTCTCTTTACAAAGCATTTCTATCCCCATCAAAGCCGTGGCGAAGGCTTCTTCGTGGCCTTGCTGAAAAAGAATGGCAATACGCGCACAAATAGCGAAAAGCCGCGAACGAAATCCGCTAAGACTGCGCGGATTCTTCCTCCTTGGGGCGACAAACGCGAGGCGAAGGCGTGGCTTACGGATGCTTCGTCGTTCCAGTTCGTCAGCAAGGGAGATGCTGTCTTTGCTCTTAGAGACGAACTCCTCGCCTGCCATGCCATACTCAGCACATGCCACATCCCTGTCCTCTTGGCGGGCATAAAACTGGCGGAACAACGCGGACGCAAATGGATACCGGCTCCTGAACTCGCACTCTCCACAGCTCTTGAGCAAGAAGCCTTCCCGCATGCCGAACTATCTCTCGACTCAGCCCTTGCATACCTTCGCCGCGAGGTTCTTGTTCTCGCTCCGGAAGTTCCACGAGGCTTTGTCGTCGTAACATACCAGAACCAACCACTCGGTTTCGTCAACAATCTTGGCACGCGTGCCAACAACCTCTATCCTGCCGAGTGGAGAATCCGAAACCTATGAAATACCTCGAATTTCACTTTACCCTAAATCCTGCCTCCTCCGACTTTACCGATGTACTCGAATCCGTACTTGTTGAAGTAGGCTTCGAATCATTCGTAAAGAAAGAAGACCAGGACGTGCTTCCCTCAGACCTTAACGAGGCTACGGGCGATACTGTCATACGCACGCCTTTGGCAGACCTCTCGCCACTATCGGCAGACGCTTCTTCACTAACAGCATACGTCCAGCGCGACATTTTCGACAAGACTGCGTTCCAAGCCGCCATCGACGCCTTCCCCATTCCTGGCATCAGCATAACCTACGACATGCAGGAGGCCGAGGACCGCGACTGGAATGCCGAGTGGGAGCAGAACTACTTCCAACCGCTTGTCGTGGACGAAAGATGTGTCGTGAGTGCCACATTCCACAAGGACGTGCCGAGTGCCGAGTACAACATCAAGATTAACCCGCGCATGAGTTTTGGCACTGGCCACCACGAAACCACCCGTCAAATGCTTCGCGCCATACTCGCCGAGGATATCGAGGGTAAAGACGTCCTCGACATGGGGTGCGGAACGTGTATTTTAGGCATACTTGCGGCCATGCGTGGCGCACGCAGCCTTATGGCTATCGACATCGACGAATGGTGTGTAGAAAATAGTCGCGAAAACCTCGCCTTAAACGGCATTAGTTGCGCAGAAGTCCTACACGGTACTGCCGAAATGCTTCCTGCCACTCCGAACTTCGACCTTATCTTGGCAAATATCCACCTAAACATCATCCGCGCAGACTTACCGCGCTATGCCGCTTGCCTGCGTAGCGGAGGACTGCTCTTTACAAGCGGATTCTATGAGTCCGACCTGAGCGCAATACGCGAAGCAGCTGAAGCCGCCGGCCTTAGCTTTGTACGCTCCACAAGCGAGAACAACTGGTGCTGCGCCATATTTAGGAACGTTGTTCATTAATTCTTCGCCCCTTGGACATAGAACAAAATACAGACTTGCAAAATGCGTGGGACTTCGTGGAAAACACGTCACGAAGCATATTCCTCACGGGCAAGGCGGGAACAGGCAAGACGACATTCCTGAAGAAAGTCGTGGAATGCTCCCGCAAGCGCCCTATCGTGGTAGCTCCCACGGGCGTAGCCGCCATAAATGCGGGCGGCGTCACAATACACTCGTTTTTCCAGTTGCCTTTCTCGCCATACGTGCCTGGCGCGAAGATTGAAAGCCGCTTCGACTTCAGCAAGGAAAAGCGGAAAATCATAGCCTCCATCGACCTGCTCATAATCGACGAG
>ONWB01000095.1:0-8013 GCA_900321445.1 uncultured Prevotellaceae bacterium
AACGGAAATAGGCGCGAAGCTCACGCAGATGTCGGAGTCCTTCCCATTTCCGATAATTGAGGGACGCACCTTTGCACGCAAGAGCCAGCCCAACAGCTACGCCGCGCTACAGGCAAAGTCGCCGAAGGTGTTTAGCGAGATTGGCGACTTTTCAATACTTGGAATACTCGTAGGAATAATCATTCATCTCCTTATATTATTCAACTATTTCGTGACAAACCGCGACCGCAAGGTAGGACTCGAAAACTATACCGCGCCAGACGGTGGGGGAATAGTGCTTAGGTAGTTGTAAAAGATGTTAGTTTAGATTTCTGAAACAATAGACATAAATCCTTATGCCGGAAAACAACAATCTTCAGGGGGCTTTGACCCCATCACAGATGGAAAAGCTTCGCACATTGTGCAACAAAATGCCTGTGCAGCAAATCATCAGCCTCATCGATACAGACCGCATAAAGTGGCCTGACGATTTGGATGGGCATATATCAGACGAAAGGAAAACATATATCAACCAGATACTCGACAGTCGTCCCAATCCACACGAGCAAGCCGAATGGAAAGCCCTCGAACCCATGCTTCGCAAGCATTTAGACGAGCTTCAGGACGGAGAACTGCGCAGTCTCCAGCAGGGTGTCGAGCAGTATGTCGCACATTGGCAGAACACGTTACCGCCAGAGAACCACATTGACGAGGCAGAAAGCTATCGGCAGGTCATACAGGCGGAAGTACTACGCCGAAATGGAATTGCCGAGCGCGAGGAATGGGAGCGTGTGGACAAGGCGGACGCAGTAGCTCTGATGGCATATTTGAACTCGCATCCGCAGTCGGCTTTCGCCTCCGAGATTGACGACTTTCTCTGGGCAACAGTTGAGGCTCCAGGGAACCCCAATGTCGTGAATGCGGCACAACAGTATCGCAATGCTTTTCCCAGCGGCAAGCACCAGGTAGAATCTGTGAGTCTTGTGCGCGAATATGCTGAGTGGATGTCAGTAAAGGCCGACCGCGACATTTTTGCCGTTCGCGACTACATGAACCAGCATATTGGAGGGCGCTACTATAGTGATGCTATGGAACTCTTCATGAACTTGAAGGAGTATGAGCGCGAGCGAATGCGCACGGAAGCTTCGAGTTATTCCCGAGAATTCCTAAGCAACCTGCGACGAGGCGGCATCTTCACAGACGAAGAGCTCGTCTCTGCTGGAGTACACTCGTACGAGTCCCTGCGTATCCTTGACCACTACGAGGAACTGAGCGAAGGGCTTCCCGACATTCAGATGGAGATAGCTAACTGTCGCAGCGAATGTGCGATGGACTGCACTGACGTATTCTTCTGGGGAATCCCTGCAACGGGAAAGAGCTGTATCCTAATGGGACTTATCGGTTCGAGACGTTTTTCTGTGAACTACGTGGTCTCAGGCGGCCCGTATGCGGCAGCACTTTCGCAATACCTCGAGGCGGGATGCACGATAGGGCAGACTCCGGGCGAGTTTGTTGCTACGATTCAGGCTTCCATACACGATACCAATGGTATTTACCACGGCTTGAACCTCGTCGAGATGGCTGGTGAGACTTTCGCCTTCAAGGTGGCAAACAACCCCGAGCGCGAAGTGTCGTTGTCCGATATGGGTAACGGTACGGCAGAACTCCTTAGCAATAACAACCGCAAGGTGTTCTTCCTCATCATAGACCCCACTGCAGAGTCTGTCAGCTTCAATCACTTTGTAAATACGCCAGAGGGAAGACGCCTCGTGAAAACAAACGTGAACCAGCGCATTACGTTGAATAAGATGATAAACCTAATGGAGATGCCGCAGAACGAGGAGATAATGAAGAAGGTTGACTACCTGCACATCATCGTCACGAAGGCTGACGAGCTGGCTGCGGACTACGACAGCCGCAACAACAAGGCGTTGGAATTGTTCCAATCGAAATACGACCGCTTGTTAGAGCCAATTCAGCGACTGTGCAAGAAGTATGGCATCAACCGCTCGACTAATGGCGCCCCGCTTCTTTACACCTTCAGCCTCGGCAACTTCTATGCTGGTGGAATATATCAGTACAACGACCACGACTCGAACAAGCTCGCAAACCTCCTATCGCAGACCATAGGTAAGCGCGAGCAGACGTTCTGGGACCGATTCAGAAATGCTGTCAACTAAAAGCATGAATACACCACAGATATCCCTTGCCATTTATGGCAATCGCCTCTCGTCGGCAGGTTGGGAACCATTGTTCTGGCTTAACTTGCCCCCCTTCCCCGAGCTTCCCAATTTGGGCTATCCAGGAGTTGCCGACGTGCCGTACTATTTCGTAGTACGCAATGCCGACAGATATACGCAGTTTACGCTTGTCCACAACAAAGTCAAAAGTTATATGGCGTCGCGCCCAGGTATGCTGAAGATTTCCATCGCCATACCCTACGGCTACGCCCTTGCTGGCTGCGCAAGTCCGTATGACGTCTTGCTGCGGATACGCGAAACGTTTGTTACACAGTGCATGACTCCCATTGCGGGCATGGTTGAGGCTTATGAATTCCGCGAGCGCATGGTGGGCGACGCCGTGTTCCAGAGCATTCTCGCGCAGTTCCCGCTTGTGCCGCACCGCACAGCCCTTAAACCCATGCAGGGCAAGGACGTTGCGCTGCTGCTGGCCGATGCAGAGAACATGCGCCTGTTCATGACAGACACGCACTACCCGGAACTGGCATCATTTGCCGAGGTTGTGGTTGCAACATCTGGCAACGACAGCCTCTATGCGTCATGCATCCGTGGTTTGCAAATACCTCGCCACGTAAACTACCGCTTATTTGTGAACGGGCAGCCGCGCCAGTGGAACGTGCAGAACTATTACGACGATATGACGGTAATACGTTCGCAGGAGGACGACAGATGCTTTGAAACCGTTCAAGCCAGCTTCAGCGTCAATCAGTTGATGGCAGGCCCTGTAGCGAGCATCTCGCAGGACGGCTATGGCTTCCGCGCAGACCTCGACCCTGAGCGCGAGCGCGTCGATGTGCAGATTAAGGCGCGTCCGAGGACAAAGGTGTTCATGATTGAGGTGGTGGGCTTGTCCAATGAGGATACGCGTGCATTCCTCCGTGGGGCAAGGATATATTTCTCGGATGGGCAGATTGTGGAACATGTAAACGGGCGTTTCACCCTCAGAGGTTATGAACTCGTTGCTAAGCCCATGGTGAAGTGTACCAGTGGCAACTTCCGTATCGTGAACCAAAGTTTGTCCTCCAGTACCATTTATGTGCGTGTTGAAAGAGCCAAAGTCATTCAGCCAAGGCGTAGCGGCATACCTATGGCGCACATATACTTGCAAGACCCGAAGGATGTTGTAGACAGGCGCAAGATTGTATCTTTCTCGCTGCTGAACCTTCAGACGCTCAAGAGTCTCAGCATAAAAGGGCATTTCGTGCCGTCCGACGAACCATCCTACACATACTTGGCGAGCCTCATGCTGACGGAAGAGTGCATAGGAGATGTCGAATTGAGCTTCAATACCGATGCCGTAACCTACAAGGGTGTACACGCGATAAGGCCGGGGGAGAATAAGATTACCATCAGCGGAGAAAAGACGCGCCCCCTGCCGTTCTATGTGCGTTACAAGAAGCATCTTGTCGTCGGAGGCATTTCGCTTGCTGTGCTACTCCTACTCGCGGGCATCTTGCTGAGCGTATTTGGCATCATCAAGTTTACCAGCTCTGAGGGCGACAAGTTGACAGAGGCCACAGACAGCATCGCCGCCACTGCCACAAAAGTTCCAGGCGAGATTGCTGTGCCGACGACTTTTGACCCCAATGACCCAGAATCCGTGAAGGCTTTCCTTGCGAAGGAAGACCTCACCTTCGATGAGGTGGATTACCTGTACAACCAGTTACGCACGAGCCGCGTGCGGGAAACAAACCAAGACTTGTTCCTGAAGGTGGAACTCTACAGGCAGATTGTGCAGTATATCAGGGAAGGAAATATCAATCCCGCATATTCCATACAGAAGGACAACCACGTGCTACTTCCACAGCACGAGCAGTATTTCAATGCCGCCTTCGCCAGCTTCATCGATGCAGAAGGCAAGAAGCAGAACTACACGCCCAAGCAAGTTCCGTTGGCAAAGAAGTATTTCAAAGAACACTGTGCAGAATTCGGCTCGTTTAGGGATATGAACAACATAGCCTACGCGCCCGAGGTTGCGGTCATACAGGCTGTTGCATCACCAAAGAAAGATGAGAGTACGCCGCCCGCAACCAAACCTGCAGCCAAGCCCGTGCCTAAACCTGCGGCTAATCCGGCACCAGCACCAGCGCCTCCGAAAAAAGCTCCGACGCCCCAGCAATCGGTAGCTCCAACAGCGCCAACGCCAACGCCGGCCGTATCCACCACGCCAAACAAGCAAGCAAACTCATGAAACTACTGAAGATATTGTTAATGTTTTTGGTCATTCTCGGAGTGATATTGGGAGTAATTGTCTTTCTCGGTAGCGACGCTTCGTCGTCTGGCGTCAATGGCAGCAACGACCCTGCATTTCAGGCTGCCCGCGACGATATCGAACGTTCGTGGGAAGCTACTGAGGAATGGAGCGACGAACTCTACGAGATGTCCGTCGAAAATCTCCGCCAGCAGCAGGAAGACCTTGGTTCTGGCTATCAGACCCTATTCGACATGCTGAACGAGCATGCCTGCGTGCGCCTGGACAAGTTGATGATGCAGGAATTTGCTAAGTCCGACTGCAACAATACTCGCGTAAAGGCTTTGAAGCAAGGGCTCGACAAGGTGTTGAAGACGACGCCGAGCCTTGCTCAGGACCAGCGCGTGAGGAAGATGCTCGGCACCTACAACCTCTACACGCAGATTCTCGCTTTCGGACGCGGCGCACATGGTTGCAGCACAGGCTATGCGTTTAATGGCGGCAATGCAAGATGGAACAATTTCGAGGCACATGCCTCAAGTGTAAGAGCGAAACGCGACGGTTTCAAACGTCGTGAGTATTTTGCAAATATCCGGAATATTTCCGCCATCACTGCGGCATTGAACGGCGTAGAAGGAAAGTTGCAGTCTGCACGTGCGAGCTTTGCTGCCAGTTTGGCGCGAGACATCAGAAGGAGCTTCGAGGCTCAAGACCACGACGACATGCGCGACATGTTGCGAGCTACCTATAACCGATACTCCAGTAGCTATCGCAATGCCGAGCTTGGTGCTTATGTAAATGGATATTAGGAATAAAACAAGAGCAATATGAAGATAAAAGAAGCGACAAACAGAGAGGTGCATTGGCAGTTTCCGAAACTAAACATCGGCGACCAGGCCAACGACCGTGTGCTCGGACGCTTGGGCGATGAGCTGCGGGCATGCTTTGCACCAGTATATGCAGGAAATGCTGGCTCCTTCCAGTGGCACAGTCCCGATGCGGGGTGGAACTCCCTGCCTGCGGCTGCCGCCGACGTGCAGGAGCAGGTTCGTGCAGAATGGGTAAACGTCCAGAATGGCGTTCGCGAAAAATTTTCCGCAGAGCCCGACATTGCGGAACGCTTGCTCACAATTCCCAACGAGGAGTACATCTTTTATAAAATGTCCAGCGACGGCACGTTGAAGCTGCTTGTCACAGGATGGGGATTTCAGAACTTCAGGCGTCCAGACATTGTGGCTCCCAAGCCCGAGCCCATCGACAGAATCACGCAGAGCGTCTGCATACACGTGACTCGCGATGGTGAACCTGTGGGCAATACGGAAGTGGTCATCCCCACGAAGAACGGACTGAACGCGCTCTATACGGGCGAGGACGGAGTGCTGCGCATGCCCACAAACCTGAGTGTCGGACAACGCTTCACGCTCCAACATCCCGACTCTGGTGCCGAAAAGCAATTTGTCGTTGTCAAGGGACAAACGGAGTACGAATGGGATGTTACGCAGACGACGCAAATCTCCGTGCGCGCCACGCTGGACGACAAGCCGCTGGCGGACACCTCCGTCGTTGTCACTTATCACGGCCGAGACTACAAACTTATCCTCGACAACGGCGGAACTGCTTGCATCGACGCGATGGCATACCATCCAGGCGACGTGTGCCAAGTGGTGCTTGGGGGCGACCAGTCGCAGGAGCGCGAGCTTGAAGTGAATTCCAACAACATATTTGATTTCGACGTAAAGTCTCCTGTGCCCACGCCACCTCCCGCGCCAGACTCTGAGCCTGTGCCGCCAGAGGTGCCCGAACTGAACCCACCGACGCCTCCCGAGTTGCGCGAATTCCGCCTAACCGTGCTCGACCACGCAGGAAAACCCTACGTCGGCATGAACATCGCGCTTCGGCAGGGCGCACATGTGGTTCCGGCACGCTTGGATGAGCATGGTACGACCATGATAGAGCGCAGGAACTTCGCCGACTACGAGCCTATCGACGTGCAACTCAATTCGCCAGCGCAGAAATTCCCACCGATTGGCTTTACGCTGGAACCTGAAGAGGACGAATACGTTATTCAGGAGCAACTTGAGACGCCAAGTCCTTGGGAGAGTGTGCTTATGCAACTGCTAATAGTTTTTTTGGCAGCAATCTTCCTGACTGTCATCGGCTATCTGATGATTCATTTCTTCATGTAAAAACAAGAGTGTAACAGTAAAAACCGACAATTATGTTCACGATAGATTTGTACATATACTATTTCGCCAGCATGATGACCTTCGCACTCTACGGCTGGGACAAGCACCTTGCCGTCGTGCAGTCGTCGCGAGTTCCGGAGCTGCTACTGCATGTCATGGGCTTCCTCGGAGGTGCCTTCGGCGCACTTTGCGGAATGATATTCTTCAATCATAAGACGAACCACACCTCGTTCTTGTGTCTTGTGCCTCTTTTCTTGATACTGCAACTTACTGTTTCAATAATCCTTCGTTGCTTTGTACTATGAATTACCTTAGAGTTTTCCTTTGCGCAGTCTATGCGATTCTCATTGCGCTGCTATTATTGAATAATTGCGAGGGATGCAACCGCCAGCAGCCTGTTCCAGAACAACGAGTCCCCGATACCGTGGTTGTTGATACGGCAATAGACAGGCCCGTACCCGATACGACAAACGTCGATACCACAGCCGTGGAGGAGGCAGAGCGTGTCGGACAGAGCGGCAAGCTGAAGGTGACGTTGCTCTGGGACTTCCCTGCAGACATCGACCTGCACGTCATTCAGCCAAACGGCGTGGAAATAGCCTATAACCACAGGGTGGACAATAGCACGCGGGCGCACCTCGACGTCGATAACCGCCGTGGTGGTAGCGGGGCTGCCGAAAACATATTCTGGGATGCTCCCGATGCTGGCGCCTACAAGGTGTTCTTGAAATACTACTCCGCCTCGAAGCCCGGCGGCATCCGTGGATCCGGCACATGCCGCGTCGTCATCTTCAAGGAGGGGCAGGAACCGCAGACCTTTGAAGTAGGCATGAATAATGTAGGTGAGAAAAAAGACATCACGACCTTCACCATGTAGTACGCTGCGGTGAGTGCCGTGACTGGAGCGATGCTTGTTTGCGCGTCAGCTCTTCTTCCTTCCGAACGTCACCAGACGGTTGTAGAGGTAGTAGAGGACGTTGTAAACAAGCATTGCTAATAGGTATGCCCACGCTTCGGGCAACTGTGTCAGCAGGAGGTGGAACGCTCCGAGTTGCAGAAGCCAGCAGATGCCTGCGCCGAGGAAGAATACGGCGCCCTGTTGTACCCATCCCGACTTGCGGTCCTTGAAAACGAAGAGCTTGTTGAGGACGAAGCTGTTCAGTATGCCGGCGACATAGGACAGGAGGTTGCTGATGTCCTCCTGTACGGAGAGGTGGCGCAAGAGAAAGAATACGACGATGGTTACGAGGGTGTTGACGACACCCACGAGCCCGTATTTGATGATGAGAAGCGTCTCGCGCCTTGTCCTATCCTTCATTTTGTCGGTCTTGATGGTTAGTGGCAGGTTTGCCGAATTGTCGGGTCAAAAGTCTTTTTCCTCCTTGCGCCCGCATAGCGGTTTGAAGTCGCACCAGCG
>ONWB01000095.1:8046-14726 GCA_900321445.1 uncultured Prevotellaceae bacterium
CGGAAATCGTTTTGGTAAGGTACTCCAAGAATGTTTTCCCCATATCGTCGGTAAACACCTCCAGCGGCTGGCTGACGAAGTTCACGCGTGGGTCGTAGTCGTCCTCGCGCGCCGCGAGAGGGTAGAAGAGCGCGGCTGTTACGCCGTCGGCACAGGGTTCTATTACTTGCAGCCTGTTTTTCACCGCCAGCGTGTAGAGGAATGTCTGGAAGAAGTATTTTGGTCTGTCCTTCGACCTTTCGAAAATCTGTTCAATGCTCTTGCAGGCTTCGGGCTTTCGTCCTGTTTTATAGTCAAGTACGCGAACGATTCTCTTGCCTGTTGTGGGTTCTATATACGAGTCGAGTCGGTCGATGGTGCCGCCTACTTTCAACTGATGCTTCCCCGATTCTGTTTCAACGCTTATTTCCAGTGCGAACTCCTTTTCGAGGGCAATTATGCGCAGTCCCTGCTGTCGCGAGTCGAAGCGGATTAGATTGCGTATGTACTCGTCGATGGTGACGGCTGCCACCTCGTTGTATGCCTTCTTGTTGTCATCGAAAGCCTGCTCTATGCATTTTTTCACGTCCTCCCATCGGTGTTTATTTGTGAGCAGGTCTTTGAGGTCGTCAGGACGTATCTCCCCATTTGCGCCTGCTAACTTCGTGTAGAGTAGCTCAGCAGTACGATGGAAGATGCTGCCGAAGTCGGTGTTTTCTATGTCCTCGCTGTCGTCTTCTGGAGTCTTGATGCGTGCTATTCGCTGGTAGAAGAATTTCAGTGGGCAGTCCAGGTAGTTGTTTATCGACGTCGGCGAGAGTGGGCGTGTGTGTATTTCGCCGTTTTCATCGGTAAATTCTGCGTTTAGCTTGGCGATGAGGTCTTCTGGCTTACATGCTTTTAGCGGCAAGGTCTCTGTCTGCGTTTGCCGCACCGATAGCTGCGTCTGTGTTATGTACTTCGCGATATGTTCATCCACCAGCATCTGCCGCATAAAGCGCGACATTTCAGACGCACGCTTGGACGTGGATGTGCAGTTGTAGCACAGGCGAATGTTCTTTGCGCGTTGCAGGAGGCGATAGAAGTAGTAAGCATAGACGGCGGTGCGCTTTTCGGCATCTGTCAGGCCGTATGCTTTCCTGAGCGGGTATGGTATGAAGGAATTGTCGTTTGAGCGCCGCGGGATGAGCTCCTCGTTTGCTGAGAGCACGAGCAGGTTCTCGAAGTCCAGGTTGCGCGTTTCGAGCACACCCAGCACTTGCAAACCCTGCGCGGGGTCTCCGTGGAAGGGGATGCTGCCGCCGCGCACCACCTGCCTCAGCAGTCGCGAGAGCGTTGTAGGTTCTACTTGCAGTATTCCGCGCTGCGTCAGGCCGATAAAGCGCTCCACAATTGTCGAGAGCTGGTAGTAGGATTCGATGGCGAGCAGGGCGTATAGCGAGCGGTTTGCTTCGTCGGGCTCTGCCTGCGCTATTTCCTTTGCGCATTCCTGTGTCTTTTCTGCGATGAAAGCAAGGATTTTCTCATTGTCGCATTCGGCTTTTTTGCTCGTTTGTTCGCGCAGGCACTTGTCCAGCAGAATTGCTGCGGGAGCATGGCTGAGGGGGAATCCCTTCGTGATGTTCACGCGTATCGCCTCGTCTGGAAGTGCATAGAGTACGGGTTCTACAAGTTCCTCGTTGCATAGTACGAGAGCTGTTTGTCGCGGGTCGCTGCCTTCGCGAAGCCTTTCGCCGAGCCAGTCGGCGGCGGCAAAGACTTGTGCATTGTCCGTCGGTGCTGCCACGTACTCGATGGATTTCTCTGCGTACATGTTGCTGTAAACGTCCTCGGGGAGTTCGTTTGGGAAGTCCTGAAGATTCTGTCTGAGGAAGCGTCCCGCCTCGTGTTGAGGTGCGCTGCCGACGTAGGCCGTGTCGTAGTCCCAGTAGAAGAAGGCGCGTCGTTCTTTCTTCAAGAATGTAAAAAGCTCATGTTCTACGCGGTCCAGCACGTTGAATCCTACGAAAACGTAGCGGTCGTATTCGTCGGAAAGTTGCAGGCTCCCGCCCTTCAGTCCTTCCAGCACCTTCCGGTACAGTGCGCCCTCGTATGCGAGTCCGTCGGCCTCCAGTGTTTTGTTCAGTTTTGTGTATATCTCGCCGATATGGTCCCAGAGGGAATAGAATTCTGCCCTTATTCCCGTCGCTTCTTCTTCGCGGAAGTCGATGAGGAAGCGTTTCAGGGCTTCGCTCTGCTCGGGAGTGAGCGGCGAGCCCAGCGTGTTCGTCAGGTTATGGTAGTCGGCGATGTTTACGAAGAGGCTGCTTGCGTCGGCGAGGTTTTTGTCCACGTCGTCGAAGTCGGCGAGCAGGCGCTCTCCCCATCCGTAGAAGTGGTCCAGCGTTTCTGACGTATTCGACAACTCCTTGTAGATGTTGTATATGCGGCACACCGTCTCGATGGGGTCTGCCGTGGAAAGTGGCGAAAGGTTCGTGAAAAGCTCCGAGATGGTCAGATATCGTGGTGCCCAGATGGGACGGTCTCCTGCCAGGTAGTCGTTGAAGAATAGCGAGGCACGGCGATTCGGAAAGACGATGGCTGTGCGTGCGAGGTCTGTTCCAAACTTCGCCACCATGTCTTCAGCTACTACTTTAAGAAAAGGCGTCATTTATTTTGATAATTAGGTATTTACAAATCTACTTGTACTATCTCGTTGCGATCGACGTACCAGAGGAATCCCTGCACGTCCGTCTTTCCCATTGAGAGTAGCGCTTTCATGTATGTCTTCACCTGCGTCTTGTGGCTTTCGGCAGGGCGCGCGAACTTATAGTCCACGACGATAGTCTTTCCGTCGCGCTCCATGACGCGGTCGGGGCGTATGGTGTTGAGGGCACCGTGCGTGTCGCGCATGATTATTGCGGCCTCGTTGTGCAGCTGCCAGCTTCCGTCGAACCATTCCCTTACTTCTGGCCGAGCCAGTGCGCCGTCGATGCGCTCGTGCGCGTAACTCGCGATTTCATCGTAGGAAATGGAGTGGGGGAGTATGCCAGCATCAGCCATTCTCCTCAGGCTTGGCTCGATGTCGGAGGCTGTGTGGAATTCCTCGAACAGTCGGTGGTACAGCAGACCGTGTTCGATGTTCTCCTGAGTATCGTCGGCGGAGCCCACGAACGTGGCGGCGTTGCTGCTCTGCACAAACTGTGCGCGCGAACGGCGCGGCGAGTATTTGAGTTGCAGGGACTTGGTGCTTTCCTCCTGCTTGCTGCTTGCCGAAAGCGTGCCGATTTCTAAAGTCATGAAATCCTCATTTTCCGATGAAACCGTTACTTTCTGCCGCACTTCACGCCCGTCTTTGCATTTTCCATGCAGCTCGTCGGGTAGCTTGCTGCATACGCGGTGTAGAAGCTGGCCGACGTTCGCGATGGGGGCGTTCTCGCCTTCGAATCCGCGATAGGCGTCGATGGCGCTGACCTTGGCGCTATGTGCGTTTGCCCACACCAGCATGTTTTGCTTTGGGCGAGTGAAAGCCACGTACATGAGGTTCAGGTTGTCCACCATCTGCTGGAGGCATTCGAGTGCGTACTGGCGCGCGTAGATGCTGTTCGCGCAAGTCTTGTTTGCGGTGATGGGCACAAGCGGCGGCCCTGCGTAATCTTTGTCCTCAATCTTCCACCAGATAATGTTCCGGTTTTTGGAATCCACAAGCTCCCACTGGCAGAACGGCACGAAAAGCGTGTGGAAGGCAAGTCCTTTTGCCTTGTGTATGGTCATGATTCTTACGCCGTTAGCTTCCGACGATGGTATTGCGGCACGTTTAATCCTCTTGTCCCACATTTCGAGGAAATGCTCTACCGTCGGCGAATTGCTGTCGGCGAGAAAATTCACGATTTCATCGAGGAAACTCGTCAGGAATGCCGCCTGCCCCTGTGTTTCGGGCTTTCCGCATAATTCTTCGAGCTTGAAGATGTCGCTCAGGCGCAGGCAAAGCTCGTAGAGCGGCATGGCGGCGAGCTCGTCGGTGTGTTCGGTAAATTCCTTTGGCAGTAGCTCCTCACGCCTTGTTGCCAACTCGGATGCTGAGAGGTGGTTGCCGAGCACATCGTTCTGGTATATTCGTGCGAGGTAGGTCTGCGAAACCGTGTCGGCACGCTTGACGATGTATCGCAGGGCTGCTATGATGAGCATGACGGCCTGCGAGCTGCTGAGCAGGAAGGCCTCATCGGAGATTAGCGGGATGCTGATGCCGTTTTGTGTGAAGTTCTCGAGAAGCGTTTGAGCTTCGCCGTTCCTACGCACAAGTATGCACATTTGCTCCCAGGGGATGCCTTCGCCGTGAAGGCGCTGCATCTGTGCTGCGAGGTGGTGCGGCTGGAGCTCGTCGCCGTCCTTCTGCAATGGTGCGTAGAGCTTTTGACTCGTCGTGTCGAGGTACAGCGACACGTATCCGTCGCCTTCCGCACTGCACGTCTGCTGTTCGACGCCAGTGTATAGCTGCGTCACGTCGTCGGCCTTGTTGCTGCCGAACTTTCGCGTTGCGTAACGGTCTATTTCCTCCGCAGCCATCCTGAACAGGGTGTTGTTGAAAAGCACGATGGCCTGCTGGCTACGGTAGTTTACGTCGAGGTCCTTTTCCTCAACACCTCCGATGAAGCTTTTTGATATGTTCTGCAGGATGCGCCAGTCGCCGCCGTTCCATCGGTATATGCTTTGCTTCACGTCGCCGACGAGGAGTGCGTCCTCGCCCGCTGCGGCCTTGTCGAGGAGCAGCTTGTGGAGGTTGTCCCACTGCGTGCGCGCCGTGTCCTGGAACTCGTCTATCAGGATGTTGCGGTAGCGTGTTCCCGTCTTTTCGAAGATGAAAGGCGCGTCCTGCCCGCGCACCATCTCGTGGAAGAGCAGCTTCGTCTGCGCAAGCAAGAGGCGGTTGTGTTCGCGGTTCACCTCGTTGATGGAGGTGCTTATCTCGCTGAGCAGGCGTAGTGGGTTGAGGTTCTTCAGCGTTAGCTTGCAGGAGTTGACGATGAAGATTTGCTCTTGCAAAGCGTTGTAAAACTCTGTAAACACGCGGCTTATCTCTTCGGCTGACGCTTGTGCAGCCACGTCGTTCCTCGCACCTTTGTAGAGGAGGCTTTCCGAGTGTGCCATCGCTTCGAGGATGGTTTTTGTCGGTTGGGCATTTATGTCGCCGCCGCAAACCTTGTTGACGAAGCCGATGATAGCATCGCAGCCTTTGTTGAGGGTCTTTGGCGGGGCGCTGTTGGCGATTTCTTCGATGCGTTCGGCTGCGGTGTTGAGGTTCTGGATTTTTGCAGCCGCCACGTTCTGCATAGCCTGAATCTTCTTGCGATAGCTTGCGACGCTGGCGTTGTCGGAAGCAAAGTTGCGCAGGTCGGTTTCCGAGGACTGGAAGGCTTCGCTGAGTACGTTCGCGCGCGCAAAACTCTTGATTTCATCGGGAAGTTTCCAGTTTTCGTTTTCGTTGATGCGGGCGCGGATGTATTGCCGTATCCAGTCGCGCACCTGCCTGTTGCTGTCGTTGGATGCCTGTTTGTCGTTGAGGCGCGAGAGCAGCAGGTCCACGGCGTCGCTGATGACCTCGTCGTCGTTGATGTCCACGCGGAATGTTGCGCTCTGGCCGAGTTCGTGGGCGAGGGAGGAGAGCATGCGCTGGAAGAACGTGTCGATGGTTCGCACGTGGAAGTTATCGTAGTCGTGTATGATGGCGAGCATCGCCAGGCGTGCGCGTTCGGCAATCTGTCCGTCGGGGATGGGGTTCAGGGCGTTGACGGCGCGTGCCACGTCGGCGTTTCCGCCTCGCGAGAGCCCGAGCAGGAAGTCCAGTATGCGCTCTTTCATCTCTGCCGTCGCCTTGTTGGTGAAGGTTATGGCGAGGATGTGGCGGTGTCGCCTTTCGTCCTGCGACCATTGCGCTCCCCCGATGAGGTGCGCAATATATTCAACAGCAAGCGTGTACGTCTTGCCGGAGCCGGCCGAAGCCCGATAGACTTTGATGGGGAGGTGTGTCATGGTCTGGTATTTGCGCCACAAAGGTACGTAAAAGGATTTGGATTTGCAAGTGCGGCCGCGGTTTTGTAGCCTTGCGGATGCAAAGATAATGCTTTTTGTTGAAACTAACAAGTGTTTTACTGAAAATCTTATTAGTAACTAAAATTATTTCTCTACAACGTCTCTTCTTTTTGTTCGCCTTTTTTTTATGTCGTTGTTGTTGTCGTCTTTCTTTTCTTCATTTTCTTTCTATATAGGAAAAGGGGTGTGGGGAAAAACCTATAGTTCTTTCTTTTCTGCTTTTCTTTCTCCACTTTTTTCGAATTGTTTTCTGTGCGTTTTTCGCCGAATTTGTATCGTTGCGTTTTCGTGCTTTTTTCGCTAGTCGCGGAACTCGAATGAAGACAAGGACGGGGTGGGGTGTTCTGTTACTTAGTACGAAAAGAATGGGTTTGTTAAAAGTAAAGCATTGCGCGTGGGCTTCTTCCTTAATTTTGACGAATTTCCATCGTCTAACGTTCGCCGTCAATCGGGCTGCGCATCTCGAGATTTTTAGCACGGACTTCGATGCCCACTTCCTTGGGCGAGGATGCTTTTTCCCGCGTCGAAAAAATGAAAAGAGGCGTGGAAAAAACACGCAAACCAATAACCGTTAAACAATAAACAATAACCGTTAAACAATAAACAATAACCGTTAAACAATAAACAATAAC
>ONWB01000120.1 GCA_900321445.1 uncultured Prevotellaceae bacterium
CGTGTCATAGACGGAGCCGTCGCGGTCGAGGCAGGTGAAGTAGCCGCCGAACTCCTTGTCCTGCGACTTTTCTAACCAAAAAGGCACTACGCGGTCCAGCAGTTCGCTCTTGTACTGCGCCGCCAAAGCTTTGAAATCTGTCATGGTATTGTATGTGTTTGATTATTTCTGTCGGATGAAAATGTGCATCGGCGTCCCCGTGAAGTTCCAGCGCTCGCGAATCTTGTTTTCGAGGAAGCGCTTGTAGGGTTCCTTGACGTACTGCGGAAGATTGGCGTAGAAAACGAAGGTGGGAATCTGCGTGTCTGGCACCTGCGTGCAGTATTTTATTTTGATGAACTTGCCCTTCATTGAGGGGGGCGGGTAAGCTTCGATGATGGGCAGCATCTCCTCGTTGAGCTTCGACGTACCCACGCGGAACTTGCGCTGAACGTACACGTTCTTCGCCGTCTCGAGCACGCGGAAGATGCGTTGCTTCGTCAGCGCCGAGGCGAAGATGATGGGGAAGTCGTCGAACGGAGCGAGGCGCTCGCGGATGGTGCGCTCGAAGTACTCGATGGCCGTTTGGCTCTTGTCCTCGACGAGGTCCCACTTGTTGACGACAACGACGAGGCTCTTGTGGTTGCGCTGGATGATGTGGACGATGTTAAGGTCCTGCGACTCGATGCCGCGAGTGCCATCGATGAGGAGTATGCATACGTCGGAATTTTCGATTGCACGTATGCTGCGCATAACAGAATAGAACTCAAGGTCTTCGTTGACCTTGTTCTTGCGACGTATGCCCGCCGTATCGACAAGATAGAAGTCGAAGCCGAACTTGTCGTAGCGCGTCAGGATGGAGTCGCGCGTCGTGCCGGCAATGTCCGTGACGATGTGGCGATCCTCGCCAATAAAAGCGTTGATGAGGCTACTCTTTCCTGCATTCGGACGACCAACAACGGCAAAGCGAGGCAGGCGCTCCTCCTCTTCTTCCTCCTTGTCGGGACCAAGTTTCTCCACGATGACGTCGAGCAAGTCGCCGCCGCCGGAACCCGTAGCCGCGGAAAGGCAGATGGGGTCGCCGAGAGCAAGGCTATAGAACTCCGCCGCCTGATAGCGCTCCACGTTGTTGTCCACCTTGTTGGCACAAAGCAGAACGGGAACCTTCTTCTGGCGGCGCAGGATGTTGGCAACGGCCATGTCGAGGTCTGTCACGCCGTTCTGCGCATCTACGAGGAACAGGATGAGGTCTGCTTCTTCTGTTGCCACAAGCACCTGCTTGCGGATTTCCTCCTCGAAAATATCGTCGGAATTGACAACCCAACCACCCGTGTCAACCACGGAAAACTCGCGGCCGCACCATTCGCACTTCCCGTACTGTCGGTCGCGCGTCGTGCCCGCCTGGTCGCTGACGATAGCGGCTCGCGTACCAGTAAGGCGGTTGAAGAGTGTTGACTTACCCACGTTGGGGCGTCCTACTATTGCTACTAACTTGCTCATTGTTGTCTTTCAGATTATTTCTTACTGTTTAGCACGACACGCCAACGCGAGAAGGACCCTTAGATGTCCCTGTAGCCAAAGGCGTCGAGGCGCTTTTCGTTGTTTCTCCACCCCTTGTCAACCTTGACGACGGTCTCGAGATATATGCTCTTCTGGAAGAACTTCTCGAGCGACTTGCGAGCCTCCGAAGCCACCTTCTTCAGCGCAACGCCCTGATGGCCGATGATAATGCCCTTTTGGCTTTCGCGCTCGACAAGGATGATGGCACGTATGTGGATGGAGTGCTTCTGCTCCTTGAAACTCTCCACGACGACCTCGACGCTATAGGGCACCTCCTTGTCGTAGTAGAGAAGGATTTTTTCGCGTATAATCTCCGTCACGAAGAAACGCGCAGGCTTATCCGTCAGCTGGTCGCGATCGAAATAAGGGGGAGACTCGGGCAGGAGCTCCATGATGCGGCGCTGGAGAACGTCGATGTTGAAGCGGGCAAGCACGGAAATAGGCATAATCTCCGCCTTCGGAAGAATCGTGTGCCACAGCTCAACGATGGAGGCAAGCTTCTGTTGGCTACTTTCCGCACCATCGGAGGAGGTATCAGGGGCAAGGCTATCAATCTTGTTGACCAAGACGATGACAGGAACTTGCATCCGTGCCACCTTCTGCAGGAATTCGGCGTTTTTGTCAGGGCTCTCAACAACGTCGGTCATGTAAAGCAGAACGTCGGCGTCCTGGAGCGCAGACTCTGAGAATGTGAGCATTGCCTCCTGCATCTTATAGTTTGGCTTTAAGACTCCAGGAGTGTCCGAGTACACTATCTGCGCCTCTTCTGTATTGACAATGCCAAGGATACGATGCCGCGTTGTCTGAGCCTTGAACGTCGCTATTGAGATGCGCTCGCCAACGAGGAGGTTCATGAGCGAACTCTTACCAACGTTCGGGTTCCCTACGATGTTTACGAATCCTGACTTCATAGCCTTCCGTGTTGCAATTTATTTCGTGTCGTATGCCCACTTCAGGTACACAGCACCATAAGTAAAGCCCGCGCCGAAAGCCGTCAGGATTATATTGTCGCCGCGATGGAGCTGACGCTCGAAGTCCCAGAGGGCAAGTGGGATGGATGCTCCGCTGGTGTTGCCGTAACGCTGAATGTTGACCAGCACTTTCTCCATCGGCATCTCAAGCCTGTTTGCTACGGCCTCGATGATGCGGATGTTGGCCTGATGAGGCAGGACATAGGCGAGGTTGTCTTTTGTCAAGCCGTTGCGCTCAGCAATCGTTGCACTAAGCTCGCTCATGTTCGTCACGGCATACTTAAAGACGGTGCGACCTTCCTGGTGCACGTAGTGCATGCGATGATCCACTGTGTAGTACGATGGCGGGAAAGCCGAGCCGCCTGCCTTCATGTTGAGGAAGGGAAGCCCCTTGCCGTCGGTACGCAAGATGGAGTCCATCCAGCCGTATTCCTCCTCCGTGGGCTCAACAAGGACGGCTGCTGCGCCGTCGCCGAAAAGCGGACATGTGGAGCGGTCGGTGTAGTCAACCATGCTCGACATCTTTTCTGCTCCACAAACGACTATCTTCTTGTATCGTCCACTCTGTATCATGCTGGCAGCTTGGTCCATAGCGAAGATGAATCCGCTGCAAGCAGCCTGAAGGTCGAAGGAGAAGGCGTTGGTAAGCCCGAGTTTTCCAACGACAATGGAGGACGTTGAGGGGAAATGGTAGTCGGGCGTAGTCGTAGCCACGATGAGCGCGTCCACCTCAAGCGGATCCGTACCCGTCTTGGCAAGGAGTTGCTTCACGGCCTTGCGTGCCATGTAACTGGTTCCGAGTCCTTCTTCGTTGAGGATGCGACGCTCTTTGATGCCAACGCGCGACATTATCCACTCGTCATTGGTATCTACCATGCGGGACAGCTCTTCGTTGCCCAGAACGTATTCGGGAACGTATCCGCCCACACCGGTTATAACGGCGTTAAGTTTTTCCATTGTGCTATATAAACAATAAAGGAATTAGACACTAGGAATCAGAAACACTTCACACGGACTCAACGAGCCCAACTGGGAAACGTTCCTAATTCCTAATCGCTAATTCCCTTGATTACGTAATTGGTTTATTCCGCAGCTTCTTCCTTCACGACTGCCAGCTTTCCACGATAGTAGCCGCAGGTGGGGCATACGGTGTGATAGATGTGCCAACCGCCGCAGTTGGGGCAAACGGCCAGCGTGGGAGCTACGGCTCCGTCGTGAGTGCGACGCTTAAGCGTGCGGGTCTTAGATTGTCTTCTTTTAGGATGTGCCATTTCTATTAATGTATTTTATTAGTTATTTCTTTATTCTTCGCCTTCGTAAGTACCACTGATGCGGGCAAGCATTTCGGGATTGCAATTCTCGCGGTCGTGGCAACGCTCAAGCGGAAGCGATGTTTCAATTATCTCGTATGCCGTCCACGAAAGGTCAACCTTGTCGCTACGCTTGTCCGTCAACAACACCTCTGCTTCATCGGCGAAACTTTCGTCATCATGCACGGCTCGAAGCTCGTCTTCAGCTTCCACATGAATGCTGACGGGATCCAGACAACGATCGCAAGGCGTCTGGACGACACCATCTACGGACACGTTGAGCAGATATATGGAGTCTGCACGACGACGAACGCGAAGACGAAACTCCACGTCGCCTCCAAGTATTTCCTCCTGAGCTAAAGCCTTGAAAAACGCATCATTAAGATGGAACACCATCTCGGTGCCTTCCTCTGAAGCTTGGTGCAAATCAAGATTTTGGAGTACGTTTTCGTCCATAGCGGCTGCAAAGATACTATATTTTTATATAACTAAGCACTTCCGACGCACTATTTTTTCGGCTTCTGCGCTACAGAAACAATTTTTCTACAAGGAAAAATGACGGATTACGCGCTTCGCACGGCTACGAATGCGCAAACTTCGCAGGGGCTTGGACAATTCGTAGAATGGTTCGCGCACATAAAAAGGCATCTCCCCTATCCTCTTGCAGGCCTTGCGCATGAGTATAGCGGGAACGAGGAATAATGCCAGCGTCAACATGAACCAAGCGACATCCATTGCTATATACTCCTGCGTATATGCCTGATACTGAAGGAGTGTGTACGCGCGAAGCCCCACATAGGCGCACACGGATATAACGCTCAGCCACAACGTCCAACTTGCGCAGGCATCACGCAGATAGAAGCATCGTGCTCGATTAGACTTACTTCCACGCGTGATAGCCGAAGTAACAAAAGGCAGGGATATTTGCAAACGATGTTCTACTCCCTGAAGCACAGTCGTTTCCGGAGTCATTATTGCGCGCACTTTTGCAGAAGTCTTGAGACGTTCAACGCTGAGATCGATCTCGCCGACAGGCAGCCGCAATCCCTCCATGTCATTTATCGACGCAAGGAAACTGCTCTTTCTTATAAGCACACCAGCATCCTCGGCCCCCATCGCCACGCCACAGCGAAGGGCGCGGAGCCACATCGCCTGCCTCCGAAGGCGCGCGTTTATGGCACGACGGATGCGACGGGACTTGTCGTTGAGGAAATTACAATAACCTAGCACGGCATCCACATCGTCGGATATTGTCGATGCCATATACGTAAACATTTTCTCCGATGCTGGCGTAGAGAATGGCGTCATGAACAGCAGCCACTCGGAGTGAGCAGCACGAGCGCCAAGCATCAGCGCGAGTCGTCCCTGAGCAACATGGTGTGCTGTTCGCGGAACGACACACAAACGTATGCGACGGCTATGTGCTTGGAGTTCTGCGGCAAGCTCCTCTGCATCCTCCTCGCTACCTTGATCTATTACAATAACCTCAAAATCTGGATACTCCTGCTCAAGAATTTGCTGGAGTGTTGTCATCATAGCATCGTGCTCACCACGTCCAAAGGGGGTAAGCACGCTTATACGCGGAAACTCTTTAGCATTTTGAGGCAGAAAAACCTTTCCTACAAGGAGGAAATCGCGCCAGCGAAGCCGATAGGTCATTAATAGCCCAACGAACATCACCGCTAATGGTATCACACTAAAAATCAAGTCCCTGCTCACAACCTTACAAATCCCTAAGTGTATTTCTTTTAAGTTCAGATACACATATTGCCGTAGCTACAGCCACGTTCAAGCTCTCGCTACCTCCAGACGCGCAAGGAACCGCGGGGATATGAAGCCGCTTTGTAACAAGACGTCCCATCTCCTCAGAAATTCCATGCCCTTCGCTTCCCATCAGCAGGATACCCTCGGAGGGAAGTTGTGTGGAATAGATATTTTCCCCGTCAAGATAGGTACCCATTACATTCACCCCGTCGTCCACACCTTTTATAAGTTCGAATAGATTCTGATAGTGAACGCGCACACGCGCAACAGCACCCATTGTAGCCTGAACAACCTTTGGAGAAAAAACATCCGCCGTATCAGGGGAGCATAAAATGTGTTTTACACCGAACCAATCTGCTATGCGAAGTATAGTACCAACATTTCCTGGGTCCTGAACACCATCCAAAACAATTACAAGTTCCCGATTCGCGATGTTCAGATCAAACGATTCCGATTTCGGCTTTTCAAAAACAGCCAGCACATCACGTGGGGATTGGAGGAGTGATGCTCGTTCCAACTCTTGCTGTGAAACAACTCTCAACGAAGACGGCTTCCTACTCTGCACATGCTCGTGAACAAGTTTCTCCTCTCGCTCAAGGTACTCTTGCGTGAGTACAAGCATACGACAATCAAAATGTCCCAACAAATCACCAACGACCTTGGGACCTTCCGCAAGGAAAAGCCCCTGATCGTCGCGTTCGCGCTTTCTTTCAAGAGCACGAATCACCTTTATTTCGTTGCGAGTAAGCATCATTCCATTTGAATCATGTAAGCATACTTGCCCAGAAGGTTCTACTTTCGCCGCAAAAATAACTAGAATTTTCCTTTCAGGCAAATAAAGAGAGGAAAAGTAGCGCATGCGCACACAACATGTGTAATGGGGGATATTCACCACGTCAATGCCTTTGGCTAATAGGGAAAGGGACTTTATGAGATTTTCCCAAAACGACAAATCCGTAACACAGTTTCACTACAGGTACAGAGACAAAAAAGACCCGTCCTCCGAGGGATGAACCTCGAAGGACGGATTCCTGAATAAAAGATGGCAGCTACCTACTCTCCCGTCTTG
>ONWB01000123.1 GCA_900321445.1 uncultured Prevotellaceae bacterium
AGGCAAGGTGGACGCGCTCGTCAGCAGGGTGCAGAGCACCGCCATAACCAACGAACCTGCCACTAGACCGAAAATGATTTTCTTTTGCATAGTCGTTGTTTTTCTTTACGGCACAAAGGTAAGAAGATTAAATTGAAACTCGCGTATTTAATCCTCAAAAAAGAAGTCAATGGGATTGTTCCCTCTCAAAGCATCCTATGTCAGGAGCATTGTCTGCCAGGCGGCTACGTCCGAGGCGGTCAGTTGGAGCGAGGAGGCTGCTGACTTGCGGGTTGGCGGCATCGACGGCGCGCGAGAGCGAGTCGAGCTCAAAGGTGAACACCAGGCTTTCGTAGTCGAACTCAGGGGAGAAGTTTGCAGAGCGACGATGCTCCTTGTCATCGTTTTCCCACAGGCAGTTGTCGAAATGCCCTCCAGCGTCCTCCTCATCAACCTTCGGAGTGTTCAGCAGACAGTTGCGGAAGAAGAATTCGAAGGCGAGGTCACGATAGCGTTCGCTGGCAGAGCCCATAATGTCGTCGTCGTTGCGCCCTGTGATGATGCAGTTTTGGAAACTTAGTTCGTCGAGAGGCAGACGTATGTCGCCGTCGCAGTTGCTGAACCTCAGAGCCACGCCATTGCCGCCAACGAGGGGGTAGAACTGCGCAATGGTGCAGTGGGCGAAGTTGTAGCGTCCGCCAAGTAGCGTAAGGCAGTTGCCAGCGGCATTGGATATCTGCGTATTGCGCGCCACGACGTTGCAGGAGCGTGCAGAAAGGCCGTCGCCGCCCACGTTATGCAGCGTCACGCAGTCGAGAAGGAGTTTCTGGCGTGATGCGTTGCAGCTGTCGAGGCGAAGCCCATAGGAGCCGCTGTGGATATTTGTATAGTGGAGCTCGTTGCCATAGCTTTCAGAAGTGAAGTGCACACCTCCCCAGCCGTTGGGTATATTGTCGTAGGGCACTTGCGAGAGCATATTGCCAAGACGGTCGCCGCGCATCTCCACTTCCGCGTCGGCTTCGCCGCGAGCAATGAGGCGCCCATGTACTATGAGCTCTGCGTCGGGATGGAACAGCATGCGTACCCCCGCAGCCAGCGTCAGAGTGCAGCCCGCATCGACAACGAGGCTGTCCACGACAAGGTATGGGCGACGCGAACTGAGCTCCGTATCCTCGTCGATGCGAACGCCCTGCATGCGTACAACGCTCTGCGAACGCGCCATCAGCACAACGCTGCTCAAGGCTCCGCCCTCTGTCTGGAAATAAAGGCGGTCCTTATAGGTCTCGGCCTCGTCGGCATCGGCATCGGGAGCGTGGAAACTAAGGAAGCAGAAAAGGCTGTCGCGACGTAGCACCTCGAAGTCGCCGCCTTCGCCATTGGGAAGCACAGAACTATCAACATTCACGCGGAAAGGCGACGCGGCACCCTGTTCCAGCCATACGCGGCTCAGTCTCAATCCCTTATCACCACGATTAAATAGTTTCAACGTATCGGTAGTGGCAAGTTCCGAAGCTATGACGGTACCCAAGTCAACAGTATCGCGATTGATGGTGAGATTAGCATCGGGGCTGTCCGTAAAGGGCTCGTCCTCCATGCAGGAAACCACGGAGAACAAAGCTATTGCGAGGTAGAATATCAGTCGTTTCATACATTATTAAACGTAACATGCGCAAACTTATTGCATTTCCCTATTCCGAAAACGACGGACATTAAATTCCAAAAAACTCAAAAACACCGCAAGACGCGAAAAAACACTCATGTCGTCTGAAACTAATTTTTGGAACATACCTTTAATTTTATGCTAAAAAAACGTATTTTTGCGCCCAAGTGGACAAGAAGAAACGACATATTGAGCTTTTGGCGCCTGCACGCACAGCCGACATCGGCATAGAAGCCGTATTGCATGGTGCCGACGCGGTGTATATCGGAGCCTGCGACTTTGGTGCGCGTGCGGCAGCAGGAAACTCATGCGACGACATACGCCGGCTCTGCACCTTCGCCCACCAGTACGGAGCGAAGGTGTACGTGACGCTGAACACCATACTCTACGACGACGAGCTGGAGGCGGCAAAACGCCTCGTCGAGGACTTGTACGACGCGGGGACAGATGCCCTCATCGTACAAGACACAGCACTGCTGCGCCTCGACCTGCCACCAATAGAACTCCATGCCTCCACGCAGATGGACATCACCACGCCAGAGCGTGCACGCATGCTCTACGACAGTGGCTTCGAGCAAATCGTCCTCGCCAGGGAACTGTCACTTGATGAGATTGGCGAGATACACCGCCTCGTACCCGCACGCCTCGAAGCCTTCGTACACGGAGCACTCTGCGTGAGCTACTCTGGCAGGTGCTATGCCTCGGAGCATTGCTTCGGAAGGAGTGCGAACAGGGGACGTTGCGCACAATTCTGCCGCCTGGCATTCGACCTCGTCGATGCTGACGGCAACACGATAGTCGAGGACAAGCACCTGCTCTCGCTGCGCGACATGAACCGCTCGGACTACATCGAAGAAATGATGGACGCTGGCATCAGCTCATTCAAGATTGAAGGCAGGCTGAAAGGTGCCGACTACGTCAAGAACCTGACGGCGTTCTATCGCAAACGCATCGACGAAGTGCTCAGCAGACGCAGCGAGGACTACGTCAGGAGCAGCTACGGACACTCCAACGTCAGTTTCGAGCCCAACCCCGCAAAGAGTTTCAACAGGGGTTTCACCAACTACTTCCTCAAAGGCAGGACACAGATGCTAAGTCCCAACACGCCAAAGTCAATAGGCGAAAGCGTGGGGCGAATCGTTGCCACAGGAAGAAGGAGTTTCAGCCTGCGCACAAGCGCCGAAATACATGCAGGCGACGGCCTATGCTACATCGACAGCGAGGGCAAGATGCAGGGCTTGCGCGTAAACCGCGTGGAGGCTGACGAGATATTCCCTGCGAAAATGCCACACATGGCAGTGGGGACGAAGGTGTTCCGCAACCTCGACTACGCGTTCACACACGCCCTCGAGAAGCCCACAGCCACGCGCCGCATGAAGCTCGACATCGCACTACGCGAAACGCCAGGCGGATACTCGCTATGCCTCAGCGACGAAGCGGGACGCAGAACAACGCTCAATGTTGAGGAGCCAAAGCAGGACGCGCGCACACCACAACGCGACAACATCGTGCGCCAGATGTCGCGATTGGGAGATACGCCATACGAACTGCGCAACATAAGCATCGAGACAGAAGGCGAGAGATTCATACCTTCGTCGAGGCTCGCAGAATGGCGCAGGACGGCCATCGAGGCATTGCTCCGCGAGCCAATACGGGATTGTGAGCACGAGCGAAAACCAACGAGAGAACAAACTGATTTGTCGAAACTTAGCACACAACACCTCAATTACACCTTTAACGTCAGCAACAAGGAGGCACGCGCCTTCTACGAGGAATGTGGAGCTAAGGAAATAGAACCAGCATACGAACTCCAGCACAAGCCTGGAGCCACGCTCATGACATGTCGCCACTGCATACGCTACGCATTCGGCATGTGCCACAAGCAGGCGAAAGGCAGCGAGCGATGGAACGAACCCGTTGCGCTACGCCTGCCCGACGGCAGGACATTCCCTCTGGAATTCGACTGCGCACGATGCGAAATGAAAGTGAAGAGTCAATGAACAGCCTAAGACGCCACATATTCATACTTTCGCTGCTCTGCATGCTTATGCAGGGATGCTACTACTCGCACCCTGAGCGCCTCGAACCATGGCAGCCCGCAGACGGCGAGACCATCGACTCCGTGGACTTCCGCACAAGGCATCACTATTGGAAAGGCTTCAACTTCGAGGCTACTGACACTATACGCCTTACGCGACGCCCACCACAGCAGACGCCAGAGGACGTGGGCTTCTCCGATAAGGTGCTCACACAAGACCTCCTCTACCCAATGTCGGCAGACAGCATGCTCATACACGCCTCCGACCCCCTCGTCGTGGCTGACATCGTGTACGTGCCGCAAGACACCATCGACTCCGTGTGGGTAAAGGTGGCGCGCGACCAAGGTACGCAGGGATGGGTACGCGAGAAGGTGCTCACGAAATACACCGTTGCCGACGCTCCGATATCGCGCTTCATACACTTCTTCAGCGACAGCCGCACCATAATCTTCGTATCTGTGCTGGGCGTATTCATACTCCTGCTTATACTCACCCTGCTATTCCGCCAAAACAAGGCAGAATACAAGGACGCGAACAAGCACCCTCTGCGACGCGTGCTGAACCAGATAGGCATATCGGCAGGACTGCTCGCGCCTGGAGGATGGAGGGGCGCATACAGGTCCTTCTACCCCACCCTCCTATGCCTCACGATATCCGCTGCCACAGCGCTGTACTGCAGCATTCAGCACTTCGTGCCCAGCACATGGGTGGAATACTACTACCACCCCACGCTGAATCCGTTCAGCCCAGACCTGCCACCCATCATGCAGCTCTTCGTCGCCTCAGTATGGCTGCTCGTGGTGGTGAGCGTGGCCGTGGTTATAGAACTATGGCGCGAAGAGGAGTCGGCATACCTGCTTTCGCACATCGCTGGCCTCGCCTGCATCTGCGTACTCATATACCTCGTACTGACGCTTACCGTGTCCTTCTACGTGGGCTATATACTGCTGGCAGCATACTGGATATTCGCACTCTGGCGATACTTCCATCGACGCCCTGCAAGGTACAGGTGCGGACTCTGCGGCGAGCCCCTCGAGGAACTCGGAACCTGCCCAAACTGCGGAGCCGACAACAAATAACGACGACAACAACACCACATAAAACGCACCATCAGCCATGACCTTACATATATATAATAATGTGTGGCTAACAAAACTCTGCCATAAGGCATCAATGCTCATAATACTCTGCGCCTGCACCATTGCGTCGCATGCGCAGCAGCCCATAATACAGGACGACAACGAGCGCAGCCACTTCGACACCGACTCCATCAGGATGGAGGGTGTCCCAGAAGGCATCTACGCATGGACCATCGACCGCCGCTTCGGAACGATAAGGCCAGCGGAATACGACACCATCCACCACCTCTTCCCCAACGAGGCGCTAACGGACGGCATGACAGGACATTACAACTTCACAGGCAACCTCGGAGCACCACGCATAAGCCGCCTGTTCACAGAGAACACCACACACACATGGGACGGGCAGTTCATCTTCGAGCAACCCTACGGCTATTTCCTCAGAAAACCAGAAGAATTCCTGTTCACGAACACAAAGTCGCCATTCACAAACCTCAGCTACCACGAATGTGGCAACAAGCAGCACGGTGAGGACCGCTTCCGCGCCATATATTCCATAAATGTGAATAAGCGCATCGGACTGGGCTTCAAGATTGACTACCTCTATGGTCGCGGCTACTACGATAGCCAGGCAACGTCGCAGTTCAACGGAACAATTTTCGGCAGCTACGTAGGTACCGACTATCAGCTGCACGCCATGTACTATGCCAACCACATGAAGATGAGCGAGAACGGTGGTATTGAGAACGATACGTACGTTACGAACCCCGAGGCATTCCCCACAAGCTACAGCGAGGCCGACATGCCTACAAACCTCTCGAAAACGTGGAACAAGATGAACGTAAACACGCTCTATCTGACACATCGCCTGCGCCTTGGACGCACGCACTTCCCCATACCCGCATCCAAGCGCGACTCCACGACCACAGCCGCTGACACCGTCATGCGCCAAAGCCCCATGCTGGCCGTACACACCATGCGCATCGACCACAACAACCGCCGCTTCATCTCCAACGCGGCAGCAGCCGTGCGCGACGGATATTTCCTCGACTACTTCACACCTGCCGATTCAGCCAACGACTTCACGCAATACCTACACGTTGACAACACACTGGCCCTCGAATTGCAGGAAGGCACAAACAAATGGTTAAAGACAGGCGGAAGGCTTTTCGTGCGCCACGAATACTACCGCTTCACGCTGCCCACATGGGACGATGCCGCCCAGCGCAAAGGCTCCGCGGCATACAACGAGAACTACGTATCTATAGGCGCAGCACTGATGCGCGACACTGGTGAGCGCCTACACTATCACCTCCTGGGCGAACTGCGCACATCAGGACACACATTTGGCGAGCTGAACATCGAGGCCGATGCCGACCTTACGATACCGTTCCGCAAGGACAGCCTGCACATAAGCCTCGACGGATTCCTCCGCCGCGAACAGCCAAGCTTCTACTTCCGCCATTATCATGCCCGCAACGCATGGTGGGACAACGACCTCTCGCAGGAAATATCGCTCCGCGCTGGTGGGCAACTACGCTATCGCGAAACAGCACTGAAGGTATATCTTCAGAGTACACAAAACTACACCTACTTCGCTGAGGCTCAGGAGCCATACGCCGCGCCTTCAGGCGAAGCACGCGCCTTCTACGGCATTGGCGTAAGGCAGAAAAGCGGAAACCTGCAGATGCTGCAAGCCATGCTGACGCAGAACTTCCGATTCGGCATACTGAACTGGGAAAACGAACTCACATTCCAAGCCTCCTCAGACAACGACGCACTGCCGCTGCCGCTC
>ONWB01000145.1 GCA_900321445.1 uncultured Prevotellaceae bacterium
CGTGGTTCCGGGATATCACCAGAATAAGGAGCACTGGAACACCATCATTCTAGATGATTCCATCCCAGATCAAGAGGTTCAGCGCATGATTGATGAGAGTTATCGTCTAGTTACAGACTCTCCCACCAAGCGAATCTATGAGGCAGTGAAGCAGATTCCCTACGGCTGCGTGAGCACCTACGGCGATGTCGCCCGGGCTATCGGGCAGCCGCGCAAGGCGCTCTTCGTGGGCTACGCCATGAAGTCGTCGCTCGAGGAAGGCGCCGTGCCCTGCCACCGCGTAGTCTTCAAGGACGGACACTTCTGGGCACGCGACGAGGAGGGCAACCCCAGCGCGCAGCGCATCATGCTCGAGCGCGAGGGCGTGCCTCTGCTCGACGACGACCACGTGGACCTCGCCAATGCGCGTTACCTCTGGGACGACGATGAAGGTGCGGCTTCCCCACCATTCATTATTTCGAATGATGAGATGGGACAAGGTCTTGCCTGCGCCACCAAAGTATTCTCACAGCCTGGCATTCGTTTCATGCACCGCTTGAAAGCTGTCAATAAAGACGCCTATATTAGCGTAGGCGATCTGCCCGAAGGCCTTACTTGGAATGCGTCCAAGCAACGCGTGGAAGGCGTTGTAGATACGGAGGGAGAATACACCTACGTTGTTACTGTGACCGATGACGGAGACACATTTAATGAAACCGTCCACCTCACCGTTTCCAAGAACCTCATCCAACCCATACCCTTCATGGGATGGCTCTCGTGGAATGTCTTCGAGGAAGAAATCGACGAAGAGAAAATGCTCGCCGTAGCAAATGCTGCAAAAAAATATGGTCTTGACACCCTCGGCTACCGCTATCTATGCCTCGACGACTGGTGGCATGCCAGCAAGGAGCGTCCATCTGGCGGCAAGCCCGACTACGACCATGCCAAATTCCCGCATGGCCTTGCCTGGCTCGCCGACAGCCTGCATCGCATGGGCTTCAAGATTGGCATCTACAGTGATGCCGCGGCACATACGTGCGCTGGAGCATTCGGGTCATACGGATATGAGCAGGCTGATGCCAAGCAGTACGCTGAATGGGGAATGGACTTGCTGAAATATGACTATTGTGGCGCCCCATCGGGAGTCGAAGAAGCTCAGCGCCGCTACACGGCAATGGGTGATGCCCTGCGTACAAGTGGGCGCGATATTCTCTTCTACATTTGCGAATGGGGACCTCGCGAACCTTGGAAATGGGGAACCGACGCGGGAGGCACGTGTTGGCGTACAACCTATGATAGCCGCGACTTCTGGGACTGGGGTTCAAAAGCTGATGGTGGGCATATCGGCGCAATGCAAGGCTACGACGGTAACAAGCATCTCTGGGCGTATGGCGGCGTTAACAGATTCAACGATGCCGACATGATGATGGTGGGACTCCACGGAAAAGGGAAATCCTCCAGCCACGACTATAGCAGCTATCTCGCCTTGACGGGACAGACTTCCTACAGTGGTATGACACAGGAGGAATACCGCAGCCAATTCTCACTATGGGCAATGATGTCGTCGCCTCTTACGCTCTCCTTCGACTTGCGCAGTATTAGCAAGGCCGACCTTGACATAATCTCCAACACAGAAATGATTGCCATCAACCAAGACCCCATGGGGCAACAGGCGGAAGTCGTTTGCGACACCATCATAGGTAGCGGAACGACAGCAAGCCATTTTGAGATTCTCGTAAAGGAACTTGAGAATGGCGACGTTGCTGTAGCAGTACTAAATCGTGGCGCCTACAAAAAAGGTATTAAGCTCATACCCACCATGCTTGGTCTTGACGCAGGTTTGAAATATCGCTTCCACGACGTTTGGGGAGTACAACAGGAGGACAACGTCGTTGACAACGCGGGCATCACCATCAGCGTCAGCAAACATCAGACGCGTGTCTTCCGCATCTCAAGATCCAATGACACCGCAGTAGCTGGCCCCATACAAACACCGGCATTGGAAGCTCTCAAAGTCCTGCGCCGCCATGGACACGCAGTCGTTTCTACGGGCGATACTACCGACAAGCGCGTCATTCTCAGCGATGCTACAGGTCATATAATATCATCCACACGCACATCTCAGCGCGACATCTCCTTCAACCTTCCGAAAGGACGCTCCTTCTATGTTGTCAACGTTGTCAGCAATGCCACGTCGCGCACACAGAAGTTTCTCTGGGAAAAGTAGGGATTTGCTGTGTCGTTGTAAAAGAAATTCAAATACATAACACATATTTATATCTATGAATGGAAAAGTTGACGCGTTGCTGGGCATAGTCTTTGGCGACGAGGGCAAAGGAAAAGTTGTCGATTTCTTCACTCCACGATACGGTGTCGTAGCACGTTTCGCTGGAGGACCCAATGCGGGACACACTATAATTTTCGACGGCCACAAGTTCGTATTGCGTTCCATACCTTCGGGCATCTTCAACGAGAACACGCTGAACATCATCGGCAATGGCTGCGTCCTTGCTCCTGACCTCTTCATGGACGAAGCCCTCGAACTGGAAAATGCTGGCTATACGTCCATACGCGAACGCCTGCACATAAGTCGTCGCGCACACCTCATCCTGCCGACACACCGTCTCCTCGACCGTGCCTACGAAGCTATGAAGGGGAAAGATAAGGTCGGCACCACAGGCAAGGGCATAGGCCCCACCTACAGCGACAAGGCCGCACGTGTGGGACTCCGCGTTGGCGACATACTTGATGGGTTCGAGGAGAAATATGCGCGTCTGAAGGCTCGCCACGAACAGACGCTCCACGACCTTGGCTTCACCGATTACGACCTGAGCAGCGTAGAGGCGCACTGGCTTGAGGGCGTGGAATACATGCGCCGTTTCCAGCTCACAGATGCAGAAAACGAGATTAACACATTGCTCGACGAAGGCAAGAGCGTATTGGCAGAGGGTGCACAGGGCTCATTACTCGACATCGACCACGGCACCTATCCCTTTGTATCTTCCAGCTCCACCACTATCGGTGGCGTATGCACGGGACTGGGCATTGCTCCCCAGCGCATCGGACGCGTATTCGGCATCTTCAAGGCGTATAGCACGCGCGTTGGCAGTGGTCCTTTCCCCGTAGAACTCTTTGACGCTACGGGCGATAGGATTCGCGAACTCGGACATGAATATGGTGCTGTGACGGGGCGCAACCGCCGCTGCGGATGGATTGACCTCGTCGCACTGCGCTACGCCATCATGATAAACGGCGTCACCGACCTTGTAATGATGAAGAGCGACGTCCTCGACGGATTTGACACCATACGCATCTGCACCGCTTACCAAAAGGACGGAATGCTAACACGCGAGATGCCATACAATACCGAAGGATGGGCTGCCGTATATGATGACGTGCCGGGATGGAAAGCCCCCCTTTCCTCTATTCGCGATGAAAAGGACTTCCCGCCTGCCTTCAGCAGCTATATATCGCGCCTTGAAAACGAACTATGCGTTCCCATTCGTATCATCAGCGTAGGTCCCGACCGCGACGAAACCATCATCCGCAGCGAATGATTCTATTCCGAGCTGGTCTGCGCACCCTGCGCATCATACTACTTTGCACTACGTGCATGATGTCGCTGGCATCGATAGCACAGCGCCCAACTTGTTACGTCCCATGCGATAGCGTCTTGTTTTGGGATGCTACTGATCGTGCCGTCATCGCCCCTAGTTTAGTTTATGCCACCGACGACCGTACCGTCTATGTCCTCCATTACATAAACTCCTACGCACGCGTAAGCCTCCCCTGCGGCATCAGTTTCTCCATCGACCAGCTCGTATCTACACGCGAAGGTTTGAAGTTGCGCATCCTTGACGTTGCACCGCGTGAAAGTGCTGTTTCTCTATGCATTCGCGAGCCTCATCAGCCCTACACGCTATACCTCAACGGGCACGAAACGGATTTCCCCATACAAAACGGATATATCAGTATTCGACGCACATGGTATCCGCAGGACGAAGTTTGGATTGACCTTCAGCAATGAAACGGCTTCTTCGCCATAAGGAACTCCTACGCGCCGAATACGAGTACGAGAAAGCGCAATTCCGCCGCGACACAGAACTTCAAGGTGTAGCGCGAAAAGTTCGGCGCGGCGAATGCTGGTATCCCGTGAGCCTTGGACGCAGCTACTATAATTCTCTTGATCGCCTCGTCGTTGAGTTCACGCGTCCTGCGTCCGACGACGATACTCCCCACAATTTTGAATACGGCCGCACGATATGTTTCTTTGAGCAGGACGGCTCTGGCACTCTCAGTTACCTGCCTTTTACTGCTACTGTGAGTTTCGTCGATGGCGATACCATGACCGTGATTCTTCCCGACGAGAAGGCACTTGCTCAACTACAGCACTTGGAACGCCCTGGTGTTCAACTCCATTTCGACGAGACCACATACCGCCTTATGTTCGAAGCTCTAGATGCCGTTCTCGCAGCAAAGGACAACCGCCTCGCCGAACTTCGCGACCTCACGCTACCACATGCGGCAACACACAAAGTCTCCGACTCCCCCCTCAACGCCAGCGTATCGCTACCGTGGTTAAACGCTTCGCAGGAGCAAGCCGTGCGCGACGTTCTTGCATGCCGCGATATGCTCGTCGTACATGGTCCTCCTGGAACAGGAAAGACAACGACGCTCGTCGAGGCTATTGGAGAACTCCTACGGCGCGAAACACAAATACTGGTATGTGCCCAAAGCAACACTGCCGTTGACTGGATTAGCGAGCAGCTGACGGCTCGCGGAATCCCATGCCTGCGCATAGGGAACCCCACACGCGTAACACCTTCAATGCTTGCTCACACGTATGAGCGACGTTTTGAAGAACATCCCGACTATCCCTCGCTCTGGCAGCTGCGACGCACACTGCGCCAACTACGTTCCCTGCCGCGCGGAAGCCGTCCCCAGAATTTCCACCAAAAGATATCGCGACTGCGCGAACGGGCCGATGAACTCGAGACTCGCATTCGCCAACAAATCTTTGACGACACACGAGTGTTCTGCTGTACGCTCGCAGGAAGTGCCAGCCCTCTGCTTATGGGCATGCATTTCCACACCCTCCTCATCGACGAGGCTGCGCAGGCTCTTGAGGCTGCATGTTGGATTGCCATACGCAAGTGCGACCGCTTCATACTCGCTGGCGACCACTGCCAACTCCCTCCGACGATAAAGAACCCCGAAGCCATGAACGGAGGACTGGGACGCACGCTTATGGAGGTCCTTGTTGATTCCCGCCCCGATGCTGTGCGCATGTTGCGCGTGCAATATCGCATGAACGAAAAGCTTATGCGCTTTTC
>ONWB01000124.1 GCA_900321445.1 uncultured Prevotellaceae bacterium
ATTGTCTCCATCGTATTCACACTTTGCGAATAGACGTGTGATCCGATCATGACGACACTGATCGCCGATGCGGTAAAAACTAAAAAGAGGCAAAGGACGAAAAGAATATCCATCGTATGTGATTCTTTCATAAGGTCCTCCTTTATTTTTCCACTACCGTAAAGTGAGGCAGGGTTGATTTGTTTTGATAATGCATCGTAATTTTGTATTCTTTTTTGTCATAAGTGAGCGGATAGACCGTTTTGAGCTCCTTTAGGGAAGAGGGATAATAACCGTTGAGAATATAATATTCCATCACGCCTCTTTGCAAAGCCTGCTCTAAAGAAGTTTTGGTATGGGTTTTGGTAGAAGCGTTCATAGAGATCAGACCGCCCGTTAACAAGGCAAAGATCAGGATAAAGAAGACTAACCCGAAGGCATTATGTTTTAAGCGCATTATAAGCTCCCCATAATGCCTAATAATGGCAGCATCACGGATAAAAGAATAATCCCGGTAATGATCGATAAGATGATCACTAAGGTTGGTTCAATGATACTGATGGCATGAGATAAAGCTTCACTTGTCTCCTGATCATAGGCATTGGCAATATCTCTGAAAATCGTATCCATGCCGCCAGTCTGGTATCCTAATTTAATCAGGCGGCCATACATGCCGTAGCTGTCGGCATTATAGGTAATGAATACAGAGCCGTCCGTGGAGGCTCCTTTGCCTACGAGGAAGTTTGTGCAAGCCATGCCCATCTGTATGTAGGCAAAAGCTGCCATGAGGAAAAGTATGCGTTTCATGATGTGTGCGTGCTGTTTACTTTACCGTCTTGAACGAAATGTCAAGGCCCTTCACGCTATGGGTAAGGGCTCCCACGCTAACGAAATCGACGCCGCAGAGCGCATAGTCGCGAATCGTGTCGAGCGTGATGCCGCCACTACTTTCCGTCTCGAAGCGCCCAGCGATAAGCTCAACAGCCTGGCGCGTCTGTTCGAGGTTGAAGTTGTCGAGCATGATGCGGTGCGCCTTTCCGTTAGCCATAACCTGGCGTATCTCGTCCAGCGAGCGGCATTCTATCTCCACCTTCAGGTTGAGGCCATGCTCCCTCTGGTACTGTTCGCAACGGTTTAGGGCGTTGTCTATGCCTCCGCAGAAGTCCACGTGGTTGTCCTTCAGCAGAATCATGTCGAAAAGGCCTATGCGGTGGTTCGTGCCTCCGCCTATCTTCACGGCTTCCTTCTCCAGCATGCGCATGCCGGGCGTCGTCTTGCGCGTGTCGAGGACGCGCGTATTTGTGCCTTCAAGACGTTTCACGTAGGTCGCCGTCATCGTGGCAATACCGCTCATGCGCTGCATCACGTTGAGCATCAGGCGCTCCGTCTGCAAAAGGCTGCGCACGCGTCCCGTCACGACGAAAGGCACGTCGCCAGGCACGACGTGGTCGCCATCGTGCATGAACACCTCCACCTTCAGCTCGGGGTCAAAGCGGCGGAAAATCTCCAGGGCGATGCGCACGCCGGCAAGGATGCCTTCCTCCTTGATGAGCAACTTGCTTTGCCCTTGAGCGTCCTCGGGGATACAGCAGAGGGTCGTGTGGTCGCCGTCGCCAATGTCCTCGGCAAAGGCCAGGTCGATAAGTCTGTCGTTAAGTTCGTCTATTGTAAGCATAATATTGTGATTTGAAGGTTTGTGCTTATTCGAATACCGCTCCGGGCAGGCGGCGCAGGTTATACTGCGAGGCCATTACCTCGCCATAGGCTCCTGCCGTACGGAAGGCGATAATGTCGCCACGCTTGCTTGGGGGCAGCATAGTGCCGGTTTGGAACACGTCGCTCGACTCGCAGATGGGCCCGACCACGTCGTAGCGCTCCGTTGGCTCCACGCCCTCTGCGGAAAGGTTCTGCACGAGGTGGTGGGCGTTATAGAAGGCTGGGCGAATGAGGTCCGTAAAGCCTGCGTCGAGGATGAGGAACTGCTTTTCGTGTCCCTGCTTGACGTAGAGGACACGCGAGAGCAGCATGCCGCATTGGGCTACGATAGAGCGTCCGGGCTCCATGTGCAGCTGCTGACCGGGGCGAAGCTTCAGGTGCTTGCGGAAGGTGTCCATGTAGCCGATGAAGTCGGGAATGGGGTGCACGTCGGGATCCTCGTAGTGCGTTCCCAAGCCACCGCCGACGTTTATGTTTCGCGTCTGTATGCCCTCGGCCTCAAGGATGTCCTGAAGTTCATTGATGCGCTCGCAGAGGCGGCCGAAGATGTCGAGGTTGAGGATGCTGCTGCCAATGTGGAAGTGGAGTCCCTCGTAGCTCACGCTGGGAAGTGTCTCGCTCATGCGTATGGCAGGCACCATGTCCTCCATAGCTATGCCAAACTTATTCTCGTTCAGTCCCGTAGTAATCTTTTCGTGGGTGTGGGCATCTACGTTGGGATTGATGCGGAAGGCCACGCGCGCCGTCTTCCCCATTTCTACAGCCAGTTCGCTAATGCGCTCAAGCTCGGGCAGGCTCTCGACGTTGAACATGCCGATGCCAGCTTCCAAGGCCAGGCGAATCTCCCAATCGGCCTTGCCAACACCTGCAAACACGACGCTCTCGGCAGGAAAACCGGCTTCGATAGCCGCTTTTATCTCGCCGCCACTCACGCAGTCGGCACCAAGGCCTGCCTCGGCAATGATGCGGAGAAGTTCTGGGCGGGCGTTAGCCTTTACGGCATAGTGGACATGTATGTCGCGCTGGTTCGCACGCGCCGCATTCAGGGCGGCAAGGGTCGTGCGCAACAGCTTTGTGTTGTAGTAGTAGCAGGGGGTCTCTAATGTCTGTGAAAGGATTTGTTCTGTGTTCATTTTCAATGTTTGAAGAGGTGGTTACTTAATGCCTGTAGAGCTTCGCGCTTATCCGATTCGCGCACGAGGAAGGAGATGTTGTGGTCGCTACCGCCAAATGAAATCATGCGAAGCGGTATTCCGCTGAGAGCCTGCGTGATGAGCGACTCCAAACCGCGGTTTTCGTAGCGAAGGTCGCCAACTACGCAGATGATGCACATGTCCTTCTCCACGACGACAGTGCCGTATTGCTTCAGGTCGTCGAGGATGGCTTGCAGGCGCGTAGTATTGTCTATCGTTAGCGATACGCCCACCTCGGAGGTGGTAATCATGTCGATACTCGTCTGGTGCTTCTCGAAGATTTCAAATATCATGTGGAGGAAACCTGCTGCGAGAAGCATGCGCGAGCTTACAATCTTGATGACCGTGATATTGTCCTTAGCAGCGACGGCTTTGATGACGCCTGGCACGAGTCGGTTATCGACGATTGTACCCTCGGCGGACGGGTCCATCGTGTTGAGGATGCGCACGGGCACGTTTGCGTAACGTGCTGGCTGTATGCACGTTGGGTGCAGAATCTTCGCGCCGAAATACGCCAACTCGGCAGCTTCCTCGAAGCTCAACTGATGAACGGCCTCGGTTCCCTCGACAAAGCGCGGGTCGTTATTGTGCATGCCGTCGATGTCCGTCCAAATCTGAATTTCGTCGGCCTTGAGGGCTGCACCTATGAGACAAGCCGTATAGTCGGAACCACCACGCTGGAGGTTATCAACCTCGTCGTGGGCATTTCGTGCGATAAAGCCCTGAGTTATGTATAGGTCGTAGCCGGCATGTTCCTCAAGGATGCGCGTCAGCTCGCGACGGATGTACGCCTGATTGGGTTCGCCATTCTCTCCGAGGCGCATGAAATCGAGCGCGGAAAGAAGTTTCACCTTCACTCCCTGCTCCTTCAGGTAGGCCGTCAGCATGTTCGTGCTGATGATTTCGCCCTGCGCAAGAATCTGCTTGCCCATCTGCTCTGTATATTCCTCCGAACTCATGGCGTGCAGGAGCGTGAAGCGGTCGTCGAGGAAATCGGCAATCCTCTGCCTTACCTCGCCGGAGTTATACAGTTCGGGAATGTACGTTACGTACTTGTTCCTGAGCTGGTTGATGATGATGTTCGCAGCTTCGGGATTTCCCTTCTCGAAATATGAGGAAATCTCAACGAGGGAGTTTGTCGTTCCCGACATGGCGGAGAGCACGACAATGTTGCCCTTTTCGGCCGTGATGATACGGCAGACATCCTTCATCCTGGCGGGAGAACCCACGGAGGTTCCTCCAAATTTCTGAATTTTCATTTCTCTGACTTTATGTATGTTCTGTAAATAATGCGTGAGTTTTGTATTCTCTACAGTGAAAACATTATATCTCCACGGCTGCATTGTATTCTTCCGTCACGTTCTCTATCCCGCCTTCGTTCATGCGGTAAACCGTGCCAGGATAGCTTTGCAGCATGTCGAGGTTGTGGGTAACGATAATGATAGTTGTCCCCTGTTTGCAACGCTCGTTGAGGAGCCCTACGATTTTGTTGCCCGTTTCGCGGTCGAGGTTTCCCGTAGGCTCGTCGGCAATAATAATCTCCGGCTTGTTGAGCAGGGCGCGCGCTATA
Source organism: uncultured Prevotellaceae bacterium (assembly GCA_900321445.1). GTDB lineage: Bacteria > Bacteroidota > Bacteroidia > Bacteroidales > Bacteroidaceae > Alloprevotella. Next base: position 4,459 of record ONWB01000124.1, read on the forward strand.
GCCACACGCTGCTGCTCGCCACCAGAAAGCTGATGGGGGAACTTGTCGCGAACTTCTGGTAATTCGACAAGCTGCAGAACCTCGTCGATGCGTGCGGAACGTTCCTTTTTCTTCTTCCATCCCGTGGCACGAAGCAGGAAGTCGAGGTTTGCGCCTACGGTCCTGTCGCGTAGCAGGCGGAAGTCTTGGAACACGATACCGATATGGCGTCGCAGCATGGGTATATACTTGCGCTTCAGCTTGCAGAGGTCGTAGTCGAGGAGTCGTGCCTCGCCTGCGTCGGGCTTAAGCTCGCCATAGAGGACTTTCAGGAGCGAACTCTTTCCCGCTCCCACGCGTCCGATTACGTACAGGAGCTCGCCCTCGTTGGCGCAGAAGTTGATATCGTTCAGCAACTCTCGCCCGTCGGGAGATGTTGCATGCATGTTTTTGAGTTCTATAATCATTTTCGGATTTCTTTTTCCTAATCGAGTTTCAATACTGCGAGGAATGCCTTCTGCGGCACCTGTACGTTACCAATCTGCTTCATGCGCTTCTTTCCTCGCTTCTGCTTTTCGAGCAGCTTGCGCTTTCGCGACACGTCGCCGCCATAGCATTTCGCCGTAACGTCCTTACGCACCTGCTTTACGGTCTCGCGAGCTATAATCTTCGCGCCGATGGCTGCCTGGATGGCTATGTCGAACTGCTGGCGCGGAAGGAGTTCCTTTAACTTCTCGCACATGCGGCGCCCGAAGCTGACGCTGTTATCGACGTGCGTAAGCGTACTCAGTGCATCTACGGGTTCGCCGTTCAGCAGAATGTCGAGCTTTACGAGGCGCGAGGGACGGAACTCGATGGGGTGGTAGTCGAAGGAGGCATATCCCTTCGAGATGCTTTTCAGCTTGTCGTAGAAGTCGATAACTATTTCCGCAAGGGGCATATCGTAGAGAATCTCCACGCGGTCGCCGCTCACATACTCCTGCTTGACAAGCTCGCCGCGCTTTCCGAGGCATAGCGTCATTATCGAACCTATATAGTCTGTGCGCGTGATGATACTTGCTCGGATGTAGGGCTCTTCGATGTGCTCGATGTCGGCAGCGTCGGGCATGCCAGCGGGGTTGTGAACCTCGCGCATGTCGCCATGTTTGTCGAATACGCGATACGACACGTTCGGAACCGTCGTTATGACGTTCATGTTGAACTCGCGGTCGAGGCGCTCCTGTACGATGTCCATATGAAGGAGTCCGAGGAAGCCGCAACGGAATCCGAAGCCCAGCGCCACGGACGATTCGGGCGAGAACGTGAGGCTCGCATCGTTCAGTTGGAGCTTTTCGAGGCTTGCGCGGAGGTTTTCGAAGTCCTCGGTCTCGATTGGATAAACGCCGGCAAATACCATCGGCTTCACCTCCTCGAAGCCTGCGATGGCTTCCCTACACGGATTGGAGACGCTCGTAATCGTATCGCCGACCTTTACCTCCGTGGCGGTCTTTATGCCAGAGACTATATATCCCACGTCGCCGCAATGGAGCTCCTTTTTGGGCACGAGGTCCATCTTCAGCACGCCTATCTCGTCGGCCGTATAGCGTTGACCTGTATTAACGAAACTCACCGCCTCGCCTTGGTGGATTGTGCCGTTCACAATCTTGAAATATGCGATAATGCCTCGAAAGGAGTTGAAGACGCTGTCGAAAATCATGGCTTGCAGGGGAGCCTGCGGGTCGCCCTTTGGAGCGGGAATCTTCTCGACGATGGCGCGGAGAATGTCGTCAACGCCTTCGCCAGTGCGCCCAGAGGCGCGGATTATGTCCTCGCGCTTTACGCCGAGGAGCTCAATGATTTCGTCCTCAACCTGCTCGGGCATGGAGTTTATCATGTCGCACTTCGAGAGCACAGGGATTATCTCCAAGTCGTGCTCGATGGCCATGTAGAGGTTCGAGATTGTCTGCGCCTGAACGCCCTGCGTACTATCGACAAGCAGCAGGCAGCCCTCGCAGGCGGCTATGCTTCGGCTCACCTCGTAGGCGAAGTCCACGTGCCCTGGAGTATCTATGAGATTGAGGGTGTATTGTTCGCCCTCCAACTCATAGTTCATTTGTATG
>ONWB01000125.1 GCA_900321445.1 uncultured Prevotellaceae bacterium
TACCACTTTAATAAGGAAGATACACTATCGTATTACTGAGTTCGTTTGAGGGTTGAAGGTTTAGATTTTAAAGTGGTTTTAGTGTTTTTCTATGTTATAAGATATCTGTGAGACGAAACGCCCAAATCTTCAATCGAAGTCCGAGAATTTTTCATCAAGATGCGAGAATTTTTCATCAAGATGCGAGAATTTTTCATCGAGATGCGAGTATTTTTCATCGAGATGCGAGTATTTTTCATCGAGATGCGAGTATTTTTCATCAAGATGCGAGTATTTTTCATCGAGATGCGATAAAGATGGTTTTTCAAACCTTGTAGAATATTTTTGCAGCGTGGAGGATACACTTTCGAGCGTTCGTGATTCCACGAGAACGCAGAAAGATGGCGTACGAAACATAAGAGTTGTGGCGTTTCTTGCAAAATAAATGTCAATAATACGGTGTAATATATACAGTCGTTTTCTCGCAAAGGCATAGCTGAAACAAATTTCGCCCTATTGTTTGTGTTTTGAGAACAAAAATCGCCCCGAAAAAGAGTAAAAATGGCGAAGAACCTACACTACCTACACTATACCTACACTTCTAACAAGTTAAAAATCAATGAGTCTTGCAGTAGTGTAGGAAGTGTAGGTATTTTTTAAAAAACTAATGTTGACAATATCCGGGCTGTGCTTGGACGGGATGTGTGCGATTACTTCCTCAGGAACTTGAAGGCAAGGAAGCCGAGGATGCCAAGGAGTGCTGCGGAGCAGACGCCGAGGAAGAATAGGATGAAGGCGCCTTGGGACGAGCCGCTTTCCGCAGGAGTCTGCTCGTTGGAGAAGAATTCTGAGCCAGCGTTGTTAAGTGTGGCGTTGCCAGCGGAGGACGTGGAGCCTGATGGCGAGGCTTCGTGGGAGTGTAGGAGTTCGTTGGCACGCTGTATGAGTTGCTCTTTGTTGGGGTTGTCCTGGTAACCCACTTGCAGTTTCCCCAGCCCTTTGCAGCCCAGGCATTGGCCCGAACCTCCACACACGCGGCAGAGGTCATCGTCAAGGGATACGTTCATGTAGCCGCCGCACATCTGGCAGTCGCCCGTACCGTTGCATGCTGTGCAGGTCTGGTACACAGGCACTTGCTGCATGGCTTCCTTAATGAGTTCTTCGTAGGCGAAGAATTCCTCGGGGCTCAGGTTGAACTGTTCCATCAGGTCGTTGGCGTTGTCGGCGTACCTTGCGTTGTCCCTTGCCTCGCGCTGCATCTCGCTGGCCGATTGTGCTATCCTGCCAGAGCCGTTGCACCTGCCGCACGTCAGCTCGCTATGTCCAAATGGGTGTCCCGAACCTCCGCAACTGGGGCATGTCTTGGTGCCGCTCTGCGCCTCTATTGCCGTGCAGATGCTCAGTGCGAGCAGCATTAGCATTAGTCTTTTCATGTTTTGTGAAGTTGTTTATTTGGGGCAAAAATACATAAAAAATGATGCAAATATATCGCAGTAAGTATAAAATAATTCTATATAATAGCCAATTATGGGTGCTTATAAATATTTCATGATTGGATAAGTTGCGATTTAGACGATTAAACAAGTAGATTACTTACAGCTAAGAAAGCGGGGGGATGTCCCTCGCTTTCTTTATGTTTGACTATCTAAAATTTCCTGCGAACGCTGTTAGTTTAATAGATACCTTCCTTTTCTCTAATCATACCTAAGAAATCCCCAGTTAATGAAGATTTCTGAATCAGTATTTAGTCGAAATGCCGTTTTCCTACTTGTACTTGACCATCTGAAAACACATAAAGAAATACATTCTTCAGAGTTTTCTTCCAAATCTTCTTACCATTAGCATCCGTAATAGTAATCTTAACTTTATACTTGTCTGTAATAAAGTAATCTGGTGAAGTAGATTTCATGGTTACTACTACATTATCATATCTTTGTCCTTCGATATCCATTATAGCAACCCTTCGGACTACTTCAGTATCATTAAGGGGTCTAACAGATTCTGGTTCTTGAGCAAAACCAGATAGGGCTAAAGAAAGCATTAAAAATAAAATAGTTCCAAATCGCTTCATATTTGTATTATCTTAATGGTTCCACTTTCTTCTTTGCAAACGCTATAGCATTATGTATCAGCATGTCGCTTTAAAGGTCGTCTATTGCTTGCGACTGCTCTTTAAGGATGTTTAACCTGTCTCTATAGGTTAGAGATACAAAGCAACTTGTATGGTCGTCATGGTCTATCAGAAGCTCAATATCTCCTTTGCTCGTTTCGAAAATGGAATAGTATTTACACCTATCCATCTTTACTTTAAGCATGCGGCTCATATCATCATTAGGTTCTGAATAGCCATCAAATTTCTCTACGACATCTGACGGCTCTCCGTATTTTTGTGTCAGCATTTTTTTGAGCGATGCATAATTTCCATACAAGGCTGACCATGTGTCGCATTCAGGGAAAAAGACTCCGACTGCGCAAACTAAATCCATGTTGCTTAGAGCTAATACGGCCATATCGCAGTTCGTGTAGCCAGCAAAACTTCCTGACAATAAAGTTATATTATCAGAAGAATCGATTATTGAAAACCCTTTCTGCTTCATTTTCTGAACAAATTGGCTCCTTGTGCCATCAATAGGTACGCCCTTAAACGTCATATGGGGATTTTCGGTTTGTGCATATGAAGCCAAAGCCGTAAGTGAAATGAGGACAGTGAGAAGATATTTTTTCATAATATCTTAAAGTTTTAGTTGATACAAATAAATGCCGATTAAAATTGTGAAATCGTAAATAGTCAAATAGTCAGATAACAAGGATTGTCAGATCAGACTACGTGGTTACCCAGAATGCGGCGAGTCCGACGAGGAAGCCGAGGAACACCTTGGGGAGAATATGGCGTGCGTACCAGCGCAGTTGGATGCCTTCCATGCGCCAGAGGGCAAAGCCGCCCATAGTGCCAAGCGTGAGCATGGAGCCGCCAACGGCAGTGCAGTAGCTGAGCAGGGGCCAGAAGAGACCGTCGGGGGCGAAGGGGGTGCCTTCGACGGTACCTTGTGCAAATGTAGCCATATTGCCAAGCAGTATGGGAACGTTGCCAAAGACTGAGGAGGCCGCAGCGGAGGCGGCTCCGAGTACGTAGATGTTGGAGCAGTGGGCCTCGGCAAAGTCCTGGAGCGTGGGAAGTACTCCGCACTCGTTAACAGCGCCCACAGCCAGCGTCATGCCGATGAAGAAGAGTAGGTTCTGGACGTTTTGGTACTGCAGGGCGAGTGGCAGGCGCTTTCCCACCATGACGTCGCTGCGCAGCAGTTTGCGGTTGCAGAGTTCGTTGACAATCCAGAGCACTCCCAATACGCACAGGGCGCCGAGGAAGGCGGGCAGGTGCGTCAGGCGGTGGAACGTGGGTATGAACCAAAGTCCCCCTATGCCTACGAGCAGCATCAGTGCGCGCTGCCAGCGGCTCAGCACGGTGTCGTCGCCACGATAGGGAGGATGCGTGCGTACGAGTTGCATGGTGCGGGGCATGCGGCGATGTATTAGCAGGCAGACAGTCAGCAGGGTCAGCAGGGCGGGCAGCACGATGTGGCCGCTGTATAGCGTGGGCGTGATAAGCGACTTCGACCATAGGGCGAGGCTCGTAGTGTCGCCAATGACGGTGAAAGCGCCTCCGCAGTTTGCGGCAAGCACGATGACAGCGCCAAAGTACCATCGCATGCGCCTTTCAGCCACCAGCGTGTGCATGATGCCCAGCATGACGCATACCGTCGTGAGGTTGTCGAGGTTTGCGGAGAGCAAGAATGTGATGCTCGCCACGCCCCATAGGAAGCGCTTGGGATACTTCGTGTAGAGGGCTTCGTGGATGAAGTCCAGGCAACCATTGTTGTTCAGCACCTCGACGATGCTGGTTGTGGCCAGTAGGAATAGCACGACGTTGGCGGCCTCGAAGGTGTAGCGCACGAAGATGTTGTTGGCTACGAAGTCCTTGACGGCGCCCGTCGTCATCTGGCGCTCGCCGAGGAAGTCCTGCAGTTCGCCCGAGTGCCAGGAGGTTACGAAGTCCGTGCCCCACATGATGTAGAGCAGCCAGCATGCCGCAGCGGCAAACATAGCCACCGCAGCCTTGTTCATTCGGTTCAGCTGCTCCGTTGCGATGAGCAGGAGCGCGAGGCAGAAGATGAAGAGAATACCTATTGCCATCTGATTTCTGTGCTAATGTCTTGCTTTCAAGCCGCGAAGATATATGTTTTAATTTGAAAATGGCACGCTGCAAAGTTGAAAAATTCAAGATTGTGCATAAAAAATGCGGGCAAAAGCCTCCCAAGCTTAAAATAATAATGTACCTTTGCGGCGCAATATACGAAAACGTGCCAACGTTGCATCTGGGGCAGACTGGATTTGACAGCGGGACGAGATGGTATGTAAGCACGCAGTGAGCCTGGGAAGTGGTCACTATAATCACGGCTTTCCAACAATTTAACTGGCAACAACAGCTATGCTCTCGCTGCCTAACCGAAGTACAGTAGGTTACTGGCCTAATCTTGGCACAAGGTGCTGAGACGAGACGTCACCCCGAAGCTCCCGCTCCGAAGCTCGCGGACATGGTGGCGCAGGAAATCGGAGATAAGCGCCGCTGGCCTCGCAGCGACGACGAAAACTCACAGAGGATAAGGCCCTGTCACGATGGTTCTGGTCAGGACATGGCACGAAAACCAAAACAGAACTAAGCGTGTAGAAAGCATATGGTTTCCCCGTTTGGACGAGGGTTCGATCCCCTCCTGCTCCACAAAGGAAATGCTGGGCTTCCAACGTGGCAAGCCCTTTAATTTGACTATTTGACAATTTACTATTTTACTATTTACTTTGTCACCACAAGAACTGTTATTGTTTAATGTTTATTGTTCAACGCATGCGTCACTACTTACTATACTTGTTTTCGCTCCTTGCCATCGCAGCAACGGCACAGACTGCCGACTATACGGAGCTTGACGATGGGAGCCAGCCTGATGCGGAAAAGTGGGGGCAGCTAGAAAAGCGCCTCTATGCAACATGGGCTTCACGCGACATACATTATGAGAAACGGGCTGTTCCGCAGCTCAGGATGAAGCGGGACACCGTGGTCTATGCCTGGCGCGGAGAGCGCGTAGGGGTTGAGGCCCTGCTCTTCAGTCCGCAGCAGACGCAGAAGCTGTCACTCGCCCTGCGCAATGCTGAACCTCTCAATGTGACGGCACGCTTCCTGCGCTATGTCATGACAGACGACTTCAAGTCGTGCGGCTCGCACCCCACAAATCTCACGCCTTATCTCGTGCCCGACGTCATAGACCTCGAAAACTCCCTTGCGCTACCTGCAAAGAGTGTGCGCCCAGCATGGCTTACCATCGAGGTTCCACGCGACATCGCGGCAGGGGAATATAGCCTCGCCCTCGACATCAAGGCAGGAACGGGCAGCACAGCGCAGACGCTGGAGACGTTGACACTCAGGGTGGTAGTTCGCGACCACACGCTGCCGCTACCCTCGGAACAGGCGTTCCACCTCGACTTCTGGCAACAACCATACTCCGTAAGCCGCTACTACAACGTGGCGCGATGGAGTAACGAGCACCTCGAACTCCTGCGCCCATACATGCAGCTGCTTGCAAGGGCAGGGCAGAGCGTAGTCTCAGCAATACTGTTCTACGAGCCCTGGGGCGACCAGAGCCACGACAAGTTCTCTGCAATGGTGCAGACAACGAAGAAGGCCAACGGCACGTGGGCATACGACTACACTGTGTTCGACCGCTGGGTGACGTTCATGGAAGAGTGCGGCATCTCCAAGCAGATAGACTGCTTCTCCATGGTGCCCTGGGATATGACCTTCCGCTACTACGACGAAGCTACTGGGCGCGACAAAGACCTGAAAACCACCACCTCGGCAGCAGAGTACAAGGAACTCTGGACAAGCTTCCTCACCTCCTTTGCAGCACACCTGAAGGAGAAGGGATGGTTCGAAAAGACGCTCATTGCAATGGACGAGCGCGGACTCAGCAACATGCTCGACGCATACAATGTGGCGCAAGAGGCTGTGCCTGGAATAAAGATGGCACTGGCGGGAAACTACCACAGCGAACTGATGGACAAACTTGCGGACTACTGCATACCCTTCGGGCATAGCTTCCCCGCTTCTGAGCAAGCTGCGCGCCGCGAGAAGGGGTGGTACTCGACATTCTACACATGCTGCACGGAAAAGGAGCCAAACATACTTACAAATAGCAAGCCCGCAGAGGCAGCATACCTCCCGCTCTATGGCATTGCCAACGACTTCGACGGCTACCTGCATTGGTCGTGGCTGAACTGGCAGGATACGCCACTCACGGACAGCCGCTACCGCCTGTTCTCGCCTGGTGACACATACGTTGTCTATCCAGGGCCGCGCAGCAGTGTGCGCTGGGAACGTTTCATCGAGGGCATACAGCAGACGGAGAAGGTGCGCATACTGCGCCAGCAGTATCAGGCTGAAGGCAAGACTGAAGAGCTGCGCCGCCTGAATGCGGCCGTCGAGGCCTATACATGGAGCCTGCCAGCAAGGTCGTGAACCATCTCGAGAGTGTCGTAAACGATGCTCCAGAACCAGCACCAGAGCCCGTGTTCGACTACTGCCCAGTGATGCTCCCCGACAGCAAACGCGACATTGCAATAGAGAAGCGCTGGCTCGAAAAACTTGAGACCACAGGCTGTCTTACCAACCTCAGCTATCAGTCCAGTTCGCCAAGCGTGGACGGATATGTCATCACGCCGCAAACCATTGTCTGCGAGCGCGGCTCTAAGTTCATACTCCACAGCGTTGCCAACCAAAACGACGACGACCTGCGCTACTGCCGCCTGCTTGTCGTTGCAGACTGGACAGGCGACAGCATCTTCGACACAAGTACGGCGGAGAAAATTGTGGCTTTAGGGAGTGCTAATACCGCTAATACCGCCCTCCTCGACCGCAGGATTACAGTGCGTGTGCCTGCTGATGCAAAACTCGGACTGCGCCGCCTGCGCATGGCCTATGCCGATGCGTGGACAGACGCTCCGCAGCCCTGCGGAGAACTCTATAAAGGCTTTGCCATCGACGTGCCAATGGAGATTGTCGAGGCAGGGACGGGAGTGAACATGCCCACGACTGCGGCAGAAATAGGGCGCTGGAGCGGCGATACGCTCCTCCTTGCCTCTCCCGCTAACGTATTCGTCTATGATACTGCAGGTGTGCTGCTTGACAAAGCCGCTGGGGTGAGAGCCTACAGCATACGCGACTACATGCCTGGCACATACGTTTGCCTCGCCGTCTCGCAGGAAGGCACTAGGGCGCAGTATAAGTTTCTGAAAACGTCGCCACTACGATAGTGTGAAAAAGGTTGAACTGTAAATGATGAAGCAAATACTCAGTGTTTTCCAGCGCGAGGTAAGATTCCTCATCGCTACACCGCTGGCGTGGTTCTGCATGGTGGCAGCACCACTGCTGACGGCGCTGTTCTTCACGACATTTATGTGGCAGGGACTGCCCACTGGCATGCCCATTGGTGTCGTTGATGAGGACAATACATCCACCACGCGCCAACTGCTGCGCACCTTGAACTCGATGCAGCAGACAGACATTTCAGCACAGTATGCTGACATCTCGGAGGCACGCAGGGCAATGCAGCGTGGCGAGATATATGCCTTTTTCTACATTCCACGCGGCACTACGAGCCTCGCAAACCAACAGAAGCAACCCGTCGTCTCCTTCTACACAAACTATTCATACCTTGTGGCAGGTTCGCTGTCTATGCGCGACATGCGCATGATGTCCGAACTTGCTTCTGGGGCTGCTGCACGCAAGTTGCTGCTGGCGCGTGGTGCTACGGAACAGCAGGCAATGGCATTCCTGCAGCCCATCGTTATCGAAACACACCCCATAGGCAATCCTACGCTGAACTACAACGTATATCTCTCCAATACGCTATTGCCAGGCATACTCGGCATCTTCATCATGATGATGGCCGTGTTCGCCATAGGCATGGAGATAAAGAACGGCACGGCGGGAGAGTGGCTTGGAAAGGCAGGTGGCAACATTCATGTCGCCCTCATTGGCAAGTTGCTGCCGCAGACAATCATCTTCCTCCTCACATCCGCGCTGATGGTAATATGGCTCTATGGCTACATGGCCTTTCCCTGCATGTGTGGTCCGTGGGTGATGATGGGGCTACTGAGCGTATTTGTCATCGCATCGCAGTGTCTGGGTGTGTTCATGATATGCATGCTGCCATCTCTGCGCCTGGGACTCTCCTTCGCCTCCCTTTGGGGTGTTTTGTCGTTCAGCATCTGCGGAATGTCGTACCCCCTGATGGCGATGGACGCTCCGCTGCAAGGTCTTGCACTCTTATTCCCCTTGCGTCACTACTTCATCCTATACGTAAATAGTGCACTCGACGGCTATCCCGTTATGAACGCATGGCCATACCTCTTGATGCTGGCGGCATTCTGCCTGCTTCCGCTACTATGTGGGTGGTGGCTGAAGAGTCAGCTCTTGCGCGTGAAATATGTGCCGTAGATAAGTGACGAGTGACAAGTGATGAGCTCATCGCCGCATATGGTAAATCGGGCTTGTAACTCGTAACTTGTCACTCAAAAAAAATCAAAACATCGAAATGTCACAACAATTTGACATACGACAATCATTCAGCGACTGGAAAGCGATATTCCTCGACGAGTTGCGCATGGTGTTCAAGGACCAGGGCGTACTGATATTCTTCATCATCGTACCATTGGCATATCCACTCCTCTACGCATATATATATAATAATGAGACTGTGCGCGAGGTGCCAGCCTGCGTTGTCGATGAAAACCGCTCCCACATGAGTCGCGATTTTGTGCGGCGCGTGGATGCTACACCAGACGTGAAGGTCGTGGCATGGTGCGCGAACATGCAGGAAGCTCAGGACATGGTGAAGCGTAGGGAGGTGTATGGAATCATTCGCGTCCCAGAGAGTTTTGCCGACGACCTTGCACGCATGCGTCAGACCAGCATCAGGATATACGTAGATATGAGCGGCATGCTCTACTACAAGGCGCTGCTGCTGAGCTGCACAAACGTTTCCTTGGAACTCGGCGCAAAGCTTAAAGTCATGCGCTCGCCAGGCACTACCGACGAGGTAGATGCCGTAACACAGCATCCCATAGAATATCGTCAGGTGGATATCTACAATCCGCAGGCAGGCTTCGCATCCTTCCTGATACCAGCTTTCCTTATACTCCTCCTCCAACAGACCTTGGTGCTTGGAGTAGGACTCTCGGCCGGAACGGCTCGCGAGCGCAACAGCTATGCTGAACTCCTCCCCATAAATCGCCACTACAACGGCCTCGTGCGCATAGTCCTCGGCAAGGGCAGCGTCTATCTGCTCGTGTATCTGTGGAACGCATTCTACTGTCTTTTCGTGGTTCCTCGCATGTTTTCGCTTCCGCAGATAGGAGCCCCCTGGGATGTGTGGCTCATTGCGCTCCCGTTCCTCATCGCCGTTATTAGTTTTGCCATGACGTGCAGTGTGCTAATACGTCAGCGCGAGACCGCATTCATGATTATCGTATTCTGCTCTGTGCCGCTGTTGTTCCTGAGTGGAGTATCATGGCCAGGGTGG
>ONWB01000127.1 GCA_900321445.1 uncultured Prevotellaceae bacterium
CATAAAGCTTTGTTTTTATAACCCCTCGTACTCGTCGAGGGCGCGGCGCATGAGTTCGCGGCCTTCGGCAATGATGCGGGCAGCACGGTCGTAGCCCACGCCATAATAGCGGTTCATGGGGATGTTGATGCACACGTCGGGAGGCGTGAGGCGCAGGCTCAGCTTCGCAAGGTTCTGAATCTGAGTATGTATTGTGTCGTTCAGGACAGAGAAATAGTTGACCGTCTCCTCGTCCGACGACGGCAGCACACGATGTATGGCCTCGCTCATGCTGCTCCTGCCCTTTGCCGCTATCGAGCGCGCACGGCGACGCTTCTTCTCCTCGGCATCGTCGTACGGAGCGCTGGCGTTTACGGCCACGAGGAGGTCGCCGTCCTCGCGCACTGCACGATTCAGCGGAAGCGGATTGGCAATGCCTCCATCCACGAGCACCATTGTGCGTGTTCGCAGGGGACTGTAGTATGTCGGTATGGAGATACTTGCGCGTATGGCGGCATAGAGGCTTCCGCGATCGAATACGACTTCGCGATGGCTGCGGAGGTCAGTGGCGATGGCGCGAAAGGGTATCGGAAGCCCCTCGATGCGGCAGTCGGGGACAATCTCGTTGAGGGCTTGTATGATGCGCTCGCCTTTGACAAGGTGGCTCAGGCTCATCGATATGTCGGTAAGCTTGAACAGCTTGCGACGGTTCATCTGCAAGAGCCACTCCTTGAGTTCAGGCATGTGGCCCGTGGCGTACAGGCCTCCCACGAGGGCTCCCATAGAGCAGCCCACGACGGAATGTATGTGGTAACCTCGTTCCTCGAGTTCCTCAATGGCTCCGATGTGGGCATAGCCGCGCGCCCCTCCTGAGCTCAGCACAAGTGCAACTTCTTTTCTTTCGTTCATGTCTCTTTTGGCCCTAATTTCTGATGCCGCCTGCAAAAGTAGTTATAAAACAAGGATTACAGCAACCTTTGTGCTTATAAAATTTATTTGTACTTTTGCCGAAGCAAACAAAAGCGGTTTCGTGACAAGAGCGCAGCCGCAGAAAATAGTCATGGGAATCTTCACACTACCTCCAAAGCCTCCACGCGCCGACCTCGACATCGAGTCGTACCTCAAAAGCGGCGCTATCGAAACTCCCGTGCGGCGCTTCCGTCGCACCCTTGCAGCGGAATGGTTTCCGCAAAGCGGCGTGATGCTGACGTGGCCGCACGAGGCGACAGACTGGGCGCCAATGCTCGAGGAGGTGACGGAGACGTACATCCGCATGGCCTACGAGATAGCGACGCGCGAGAAGCTCATCATCGTGCATCCGCGTCCCGAGGAAGTGAGCAGCCTGCTCACGCATCGCCTTCCCCTACGAGCTACAGACAATATTATCTATATAGGACTGCCGACGAACGACACTTGGGCGCGCGACCACGCCTTCCTCTCCGTCATTGGGAGCGGAAAGGTGGAGCTGATGGACTTCTGCTTCAACGCCTGGGGAGGGAAGTTCGAGGCTGAGCTCGACAACGCCATCAACCGCGGACTCTTCGAAAGTGGGGTTTTGGAGGGAGAGTACGTCCCCCACTTGGACTTTGAGCTCGAGGGCGGAAGCGTCGAGTCCGACGGCATGGGAACCCTGCTGACCACAAAGGCGTGCCTGCTGAACGAAAACCGCCTGCGCGGCGAGCATAGCGACGTTGGCCAAGCGCTTTCGGAATGGCTCGGCGTGAGCGACATCCTGTGGTTGGAGCATGGGCACATCGCTGGCGACGATACAGACTGCCACATCGACACCCTGGCGCGCCTGTGTCCTGCAAACACCATCGCCTACGTCAGCTGCGACGACGAAAAAGACGAGCATTACGAGGACCTCAAACAAATGGAAAAGGAGCTCGAAAGCTTCAAGGACGCTGAGGGCAGGGACTTCCAGCTGGCGCCGCTACCACTACCCGACCCCATCGTAGAAGACGGCGAGCGCCTGCCTGCAACCTACGCAAACTTCCTCATCATGAACCGCGCCATACTCATGCCCACCTACGCGCAGGCGGACAACGACGAGAAGGCGTGCAGCATCGTTCAAAAGATTTTCCCGAAATACGACGTCGTACCCATCGACTGCCGCTCGCTCATCAAGCAACACGGGTCGCTACATTGCGCCACCATGCAGTTTCCGCGTGGTGTCATAAAGGCTTGCCAAAAAATATAGAGCTTGTCCCTACCTACTACGGCTACCATCCCGTCTGAGCGAATCCCGCAGCGGAATACCAGGAGGTAGCCTTAAAATTCTCGTTATGATCGCCGAAGGCACAGCGTTCGGCGTTCGTTGTATATACGTCCTGAGGCACGAACATCGACACGCCGCAGAAATTGTCGGTATCTACCATTAAGTATTCCCAGCTCGAAGGTCCAATCCAGAACTTTGACGAAGCAGCCTTATACATAATTACGCGCGCCAAAGCCGCATCCCACACCTCGAAGTCGGCTTCCGGGAGCAGCCTCTGCATCGCGAGCCTCGCGTCGAAGCAGTATGGGCGGTAGAAGTATTTATAAATGTAGCTCGAATAGGACTGCACGTCGCTCATGTTTGGCGACGTCCTGCCAACGAGGCTCGAGCGCGAGAGCATCTGCGACGTCAGGGTGGCGAGCTCTTCCAACCCCTCTGTTTTCAAGCACGAAACGACAAGTCCGTAGCCTCCGTAGCTGTTGCTGATGCTTCCGTCCGTGCAGACGTCGGAGTAGAATGTGCGGGCAATGTCTGTGGGGTCGCTGCTGAAGAGGCCGCGCTGGAGCATGTGCGTATAGTAGGCGCCGTCGGCAGGCGTTGCGATGGGCGATGCCACGATGTAGTCAGTTGTATTGCGCAGTTCGTAGGCCACTTCCAAGGACTGCATCAGGCAAGCGTCGAAGAATATGTATCGCAGGTGAATCCCGCTGTGCTCTATGGCGCGCGCCATGTCGGCAATGTCCATCTGCGTGCCGACTTCGCCGTCTGCCGTCTGGTCGTGGTAGAGGTTGCCGCCAGTTCCCACGTCGATGCCGAAAGAGCGACGCGGCGCGTGGCGGTAGTTTTTGTTCGTACTCGGGAGCCATCCGTCGGCGTGGCTCCACATTACGAGCCCGTACTCCTTCGAGGGGAACTTCTCGCGGACAAACGTGAGCAACTGTTGCAGAAATTCGGGGTCTGAGGCATCAGTTTCGCCGCTCCACCGCTTGACGAGCTGCGGAGTTTTGTGCTGGCGGTCGTAGCGGAAGAGGCGCGCAGAAGTCCTCCCGTCGTCAGTGAACACTAGGAGGCGGTCGTCGTCGCCGATGCTGTTCTTTGCCGCTACCAGTTCGATAGAGTCCCTGCGATGCATGCTATCGTAGCCCAGCGAGTTCTGGGCGGACTGATATATGAGTACGGTGCGCCGCCCTTCTTTCTTGGGTATGGGACTATCGTCCTTGTCCTTACAGGCAGCAAGGACAAGCGACATGAGTGCCGCAGCGAAAACAGCCAAGAAAGCTCTGGACATCATACTTCTACGCATAGGAGTGGAACTTATATGCAGTGGACTAATATGTATAGTTTATGATTACGTTGTTGAAGCCGAGGTCGAGGAAAATGCGCGAAAGCTTCTCCGTAGCATTCTGGCGCGCCGAGCGGAATCGCGCAGGTGTAAGCACGCGGTCTATCATCTTCTTGCGTGCCTGTTTGTAGAGGGTTTCGTATGCCTCAGGGCGCCACGTCCCCTTCTCATAGAGCGGGCGAGTGCGTGTTTCGTCAATAAAGTTGCTATCGAGCAGGCGCAGTCGCGGCACGTTGAGGACTGCCGTATCGCCACGAGCCTCAAACCAGTTGTCGGGGACGTCGGAGAGGTTGAAGCCTATGCGCAACGTGCCTGAATATATGCGTGCTATCTGCTTGTCGCGGAGCACGCCCGTCTCCGTGAGTTCCGCAAGTTCCTCTGTCTCTACGCGCAGGAACTCAAATTCGCCAATGTTGCGGACGGCGCGAATCTCTTCAGGCGAAACGTCAATATTCTTCTTCTGTTCCACGCGAAGGTCCACAGGATTTTCAAGAGCCTGCGCGACTCGGCTGTCGCGAAAGCCGCGCAGCAGAAACGCCACGCAGATGACGGCAGCTATCATCAGCCACAGTTTCCAGTAGCTCAGCATCACGAGCTCGAAGCGCTGCATGGCGTCGAGGCATTTCTCCCATCGCGTCTCTGGGGTGCGGCGTTTGCGCTTGCCGCTATTGTTTTTGGAGTTGTATTTCATTGGGCAAAGTTTCTATTTTCAGCACAGTCTCCTCGGCCTTGAAGTCAGGTCGGAAGTCGATGTCCACGTTTCCAGGTGCAAAGCCCGCATGCCGCAGCAGGGGTGTCAGCGCCTTGCGGGCTCCCTGTCGTGCCGAAGCAACGATGTCGGCGCGGTCGAGGTGTGCTATGATACTGTCGGCACCCTGACGCGCAAAAGACAGCACCTCCGCGTCGCTGAACGACGAGCGCACAAGGTCGATGTACTGCCTGACGCCGCGATTGTCGATGCGCGTTGCCGTCACGGCGAGTTTAGGGTCGGGGAGCCTGAGGCTGAGCGTGCCGTTAGGCCCCACTCCGACGTCCTCCACGGAGAAGTTTGCAAAGTCGATGTATGCCTTCACGGTGACATCGATGGGAATGGCAATCTTGCGGTCGCCAGCGTCGAGCTCCACGTTCACGGGAAGTGTGAGAATCTCGCCTCGCAGACGCTTTTCGTCAGAATACGTCACGATTTTGTGTATCTCGTACTCCGTCGTATATAGTCGTGCCGACGAACTTATCTGATCTGCCAGCAGACGTGCCGTATCAACACGCTCCACAGCCACGTTCTGCGCGGCAGCATCGCGTGTATTGCCACCCTCGCCGCACGATGTTGCAGCGAGAAGAAGGGCGAAAATGGATATAAAAAAGATGTTTCGTGTCATAAACTGCGGCGAAAATACGCATTTTTGGCAAAAGCACGCCTATCTTTGTAAGATTTTGTTTACCTTCGCCCTCGAAATTTACAAAAACCATACCAAAAACTAAGCCCATGAAAGTCTCAACAAGACTTCTGCTTGCCTGCTGCGTAGCACTCGTTGTCGCATGCGGCGAGAAAAAAGACGCGAAGGACAGCGCAGACTCTTCCGACGTCTTCAACCAAACCTCTGCACCCACGCGCCCCGAACATTCCGCTGGTAGTCTCAACAATAGCGACACCATCACCCTCTCGGGCCACAAGTACGTTGTCAACGTGCGCCGCTACGAGGATTCCTCCCTTCCCACCGTGCGCGACGACACAGGCATCGAGTTCTACGACAACCGCGTGGAAATCAGCATCGTACGCGACGGCGATGAAATCTTTACACGCACCTTCTCCAAGGAAGACTTCGCCGACAAGGCAAGCGAAACCGACCGCAAGACAGGCGTCATGCTCGGCATGGCATTCGACCCAGAAAAGTCCTCGCCTGGACTGCTGAGCTTCACGGCGAGCATCGGACAGCCCAACATCGAGGACGGCGGTTCTGGCTTCCGCGTAAGCATAAACCCCTCCAACGCCTCCGTAAGCATAAAGACCGAAGTCCTTGAGAGCGAAACGGGCTACGATGTCGAGGAAGACGCTTGACAACAAGCAACTTGACAATAAACAATAAACAATAACCGTTAACTGAAGGTCAGCGAGCCTTGCAGCCGTTGTCTGCCCGATGCGCGAAGTGCATCAAAGACTGGGAAATGAAAGTTTCAAACAGTTTTTCATAAAGTTTGGGTACAAAAACAAAAAATAGCGGGAAAAGGTTTGCTTCTTTGTGCGCACGTTAGTAACTTCGCGCCGAAATTCACGGCTTTCCGTCGCAAGAGCCCATAAAATACGCGGCGCGAAAGGCCACATGTCTCACCAACACACGTTTTCATGGGCCTACTTATTTTCTATATCATCCTCGTTCTGGTGATATCCTTCAGTTGCTCCATACTTGAAGCAACGCTTCTTTCTACGCCACTCACCTTCGTCACGATGAAAGAGGAGGAAGGTGCTACAGGATGGCGAACTCTCAAAAAATTCAAGCAGGACATCGACCGCCCCATCTCGGCCATTCTTACGCTCAACACCATTGCGAACACGGCTGGCGCTGCGGCGGTGGGATTCCAGTCACGCATCCTCTTCGACGCCCCAGAGGTGTTCGGATGGATTAGCGGCATACTGACATTCCTCATACTCGTATGTTCTGAAATCATACCCAAAACCCTCGGCGCGACATACTGGCGGCACATCATCATGCCCGCAGTACCCGCCATCCAGGCCCTCGTGTTCATCACATGGCCTTTCGTGAAGCTCGCCGAGTACATCACGCAATTCATCCAGCCCAAGGAGCCGCCGCAGACGGTAAGCCGCGAGGAAGTCTCCGCGATGCTCACGGTGGGCGCCGAAGAG
>ONWB01000146.1 GCA_900321445.1 uncultured Prevotellaceae bacterium
AACAAGATCAAGCAGATCTCCGTCGCCGATCTGTTCGCGAACGCCATCTACAACATCTACACCAACAGCATCAGTTACGCCACGGGACGCTACTACACTCTCGCCGATTCCAACGGCAACAACCTCGTGACATATAGTTTCGGCGCAAACGTTAGCAGCAACCTCGCACTATTCACGGCAACAGGCATGGTGAAGGGCAGCACATATACAGTTAAATACAGCACTACAGAACCCTCTGACGCCACGACAGCCTTCCACGGCCTGTATCTTGGCTCGTCAGCAACGGGCTCGAACTCTGTCATCAGCTTCACTGCACAATAAATATATAGCGCCAGCAAAAACTCGCGAATACACTTTTTCTCGAGAAACACTTGCTCTTTATTAAGGGATGTGTTACCTTTGCGCCCGCTTAGAGTCCGAAGGGGCTAAACAAGAGGACGACACAGAGCCGCCCCGCCTCCCGGAAAAATCCGTTTAACACATAATTAAAATGTACGCAATCGTAGAGATTAACGGTCAGCAGTTCAAGGCAGAAGCAGGCAAGCGCCTCTTCGTAAACCGTCTGCACGAAGCAGAAGTAGGCCAGACTGTTGAATTTGAGAAAGTGCTGCTCGTCGATAACGACGGCGCGGTAACCGTAGGTACTCCCAGTGTGGAGGGCGCAAAAGTAGTTTGCGAAGTTCTGAAAGAGCTCGTCAAGGGCGACAAGGTGCTCGTGTTCCACAAGAAGCGCCGCAAGGGCTACCGCAAGCTCAATGGTTATCGCCATCAGTACACTCAGCTGGAAATCAAACAAGTCATTGCTTAACATTCAAACCTAAAACAAGTATTAGATTATGGCACACAAGAAAGGTGTAGGTAGTTCTAAGAACGGTCGCGAATCAGCTTCGCAGAGACTGGGTGTTAAGATTTGGGGTGGTCAGGTTTGCGTTGCTGGCAACATCATCGTTCGTCAGCGCGGCACAGTCCACTATCCCGGCAAAAACGTAGGTATGGGTAAGGACCACACGCTCTTCGCCCTGACCGACGGTATTGTCAACTTCAAGCGCGGACGCCTGAACCGCAGCGTCGTATCCGTGCTTCCCCAAGCTGAAGCGTAACGCAGAAAAGCACAAGTCTCACTCAGTGTAGACTTCATTCTCAACAAGAAATACTCGCAGCGCGCACGTCAACACGTGTTCGTTGCGAGTTTTCGTTTGTCTATATGCGAAAAAACATGTACCTTCGCAGCCATAAAACTCACATCTTGCAACATCGCCATGAATTTGTACCATATAATCATCGCATCAGCTGCCCTGCTTTTGGCATCATGCGGTCCCGATAAGGAGCATGTACGCATAAAGGGTTCATTCCAAAACCTCAGCACGGCAGAGTTCTACATATATCAGGAGGAAAATGCCGAATGCATCGACACCGTACACATCGAAGGAGGAAAATTCTCCTACGACTTCCCAGCGGACGACAAGTGCATACTGACACTACTCTACCCCAACTTCTCGCGCACATACATCATCGGCGAACCTGGCGAGACTGTGGAGATTAGCGCCAGCGCGGAACACCTCCTTGAAGCCGACGTGAGCGGAACGGATGCCAACGAGAGGTTTACGCGCTTCCGCCTTAGCCAGATTGGGAAGCCCGAAGGCAACGTACTACTCGCTGCCCAGCAATACATACGCGACAATGCCGCTGACATAGATGCTACGGCGGCATTCATCGCATACTTTGCCTCAAGTGCCGAACCGCCCTCGCGCGAAGGTCTCGCGATGTTGGACGTACTGAAAAAGGAGCAGCCCAAGGACAAGACTGTGCAGAGTCTTGACCATCGCATGCGCCAGCAACTCAGCGCCGCCAAGGGTTCCATGCTACCAAATGTCGATATTGTCATGAAAGACGGGGAAAAGAAGCCCCTTGCTGAAATACGCGGCGGACGCCCAATGCTCATCGTCTTTGCTGCTTCATGGAACTATCGTAGCCACGAATTCCTGAACATCCTGCGAAAGGTACGAAGAGCGTACAGCCCAGAACGCCTCGCCACGCTCTGTGTCTCGCTTGACCTCTCACGCAAGCAGTTCGACATGATTGCCGAACGCGACTCCATCCCCGCCCCCATCGCCTTCGATGGTCTCGGATTTGAATCCCCCGCAGCACAATCCCTCGCCGTACGCTATGTTCCAGGAAACATCATCGTAGATGCACGAGGCCGTATAGTGGCACGCGACGTTGAACCAGACAAGATCAGTTCCGAAGTAGAACGTGTTCTATAAACAACCCATTCTGCCACCAGTTCCAACTTTCCAATACCATAATCCCTTCCCGTGCTCTCCCAAATCAATAGTGCCGCCCTTGATGGGCTGAAGGCCGTTCCCGTCACCGTAGAAGTCAATGCCACGCTTGCCGATGAACATGGTTTGAGCGAACCATATTTCATCATGGTAGGTCTGCCCGACAAAGCCGTAACGGAAAGCCGCCAGCGTGTAAAAAGTGCCATCTTCAATTCCGAGCAGAAACTGCCGCGCATAAATGTTACGGCGAACTTTGCCCCCGCTGACATCCGCAAGGAAGGTAGCGGCTTCGACCTCCCATTGGCTGTTGCCCTACTCACAGCCGTTAAGATCATCCATGCCGACGACCTCAGCCGCTATATGTTCGTTGGCGAACTGGGACTTGACGGAAGCGTTCGCGCCATACGCGGAGCCCTTCCTATCGCAATCGAGGCGCGCCGTCTGGGATATGAGGCTCTTCTCGTTCCAAAAGACAACGAGCGCGAGGCAGGCGTAGTCAACAACCTCAAAGTCTATGGTGTCGAGACCCTTACAGAAGTCGTCGATTTCTTAAACGGTCAAAACACCCTGGAGCCTGTGTCTATAAATACTCGCGAGGAATTTTATCGTCAGCAGGCGGAGCATACCCTTGACTTTGCGGACGTGAAAGGACAAGAGCGTGCAAAGCGTGCTTTTGAGGTGGCAGCAGCTGGCGGACACAATATTATACTAATAGGTTCGCCAGGATGCGGTAAGAGCATGATGGCGAAACGCGTGCCCAGCATACTCCCCAGTCTTACCCTTGCAGAGGCTCTCGAAACAACACAAATATACTCTATCGCAGGAAAGGTGGAACGCAATGTCTCACTCATCTCACAACGTCCTTTCCGCAGCCCACACCACACTATCAGCGATATTGCCCTCATTGGCGGCGGAGCAAACCTGCAGCCTGGAGAAATCAGCCTCGCCCACAATGGGGTGCTTTTCCTTGACGAACTTCCAGAGTATTCGCGAGCGGCACTCGAAACCATGCGCCAACCGCTTGAGGACAGGGTTATCAGCATCAGCAGGGCAAAGTACAGTGCAACCCTGCCGTGCTCCTTCATGCTCGTAGCAGCAATGAACCCATGCCCCTGCGGATACTACAACGACCCCAGCCATGAGTGCCATTGCACGCCTGGACAGGTCCAGAAATACATCAACAAAATCAGTGGCCCACTCTTGGACCGCATCGACCTGCAACTGGAGTTAAGCCCCGTACCTATTGAAGAGTTGCAGAACACACCACGCGGAGAGAGTAGCGCAGAAATACGCGAGCGTGTTGTGAAAGCCCGCGCAATACAGACCGAACGCTTCCGCGAGTACAAAGGAATATACTGCAACGCACAAATGGGAGCGCGCGAGATTGAGACCTTTGCGCAGCCTGACGCCGACGGACGCGAAGCCATGCGGCTCGCCATGAAGAACCTCAACCTCTCAGCACGCGCTTACGAACGCATTCTGAAGATGGCACGCACCATTGCCGACCTCGACGGCTCCCCAACAATCGGCTTCGACGCCATTTCCGAAGCCATTGGCTATAGGAACCTCGACCGTGGCGACTGGGCTGAAAGAGGGATATAGGAAAAACATGCTGTCCATGACAATGAAAGGTCAGAGAATTGCATCCATAGACTTGGCAAAGGGGTTTTGCATAAGTATCGTGATGTGTTTCCACATCAAGGATATAATTCCTGACGACTGTATGCTTGCCCCCGTAGCATTTTCAGCATGTATGCTAACGCCGTTCTATTTTTTGTCTGGACTATGTTTCAAAGAAGAGGCCTCATTTGGCATGTTCATTCAGAAGAAGGTCGATAAGAACCTCGCCCATACGATACCTCCCTGCATATCCGTTGTGGTATTTTGGACGTGCATGGCATGCTCATATTTTGCCATTGTACCATTCTGTAAGAAGTACCTTCCACACGTCACGGCACAAAGGCCCATGCTATATAGACAAGCGAACCACGGAGCAGGCTCCTGATATCCTAAAAAACTGACACAATCATCCCTGAAACAAATATGAAAGCACGCGATGCAAATATGGATCTGATGCGGATCACCGCAATGTTGTTGGTAATGCTTTTTCACGACAACTTTTACAGCATTGCCGTTGAAGAGGGCTCTATCACAGGCTTCCCTTCGTCTCAGATATTTGGCTTTGCACTGATGAAATGCATCTCGATGGTATGTGTCAACATGTTTATTCTCATTTCCGGATGGTATGGTATCAGGCCTACTCTGAAGAAGTTTGTATGATGACATACAATTCTCATCAATCATCTTTTTACGCCTGCTTAGCTTATGGGGCTATTGGTTCATTCCCTCATACTTACTATTGTATATCTGCGCCCCAATACTAAATTCTTTCGTAGAACACACAAGCAAAAAGACCTTCTCGCTCGTATTAACATCCTACTATCTCCTGATGTTCTTAGTCGGATGGTTACAGCACGCGCCATATTTCAATAATGGATGCTCCCCCTTACTCTTTTTCGCTCTATATCTGACAGCACGTTATTTGAGATTGTATCCGTGTAGGCTGTCTAATATGAAAATACAACAGGTCGCCATAGTTTATTTAGTAGTCCTTTTGGCAACAACGGGTATATGCACTTTTTTCACAGTCAGCCACCATCAGAATTTGGCGGATCTCTTGGGGAATTATATTTCCCCCTTTAACATCTTACTATCCGTATTGTTGCTTATCATTTTCTCTAAGCTTAACATTCGCAGCTCAATGGTAAACAAAATCGGCATCTCATGTTTTTCTGCTTACCTCTTGCATAATTCGCCATATTTCTATTTGAAAATCTACTATCCAATAGGATGTTACTCCTTCCACCTGGAATCAAAGCTATTGGGATTGCTCTTAATAATTGGATTGATTGCAGCCCTGTTTACCATATCTATTTTACTGGACAAACTAAGAATCGCAATATGGCTTAGAATTGAGAACTCGCTATCGAAAACTCGATTCATGAGAAGACGGGGAGATTGAGAACGCACAGCGACAAATCGTGAGTGCTTAAAAATCCATCACGAGTGCTCAAAAAATCATCGTGGAGCACTCGCGATTGAACTTTCTGCGATTTCGTTTCCCCTATTCCCTTTTTTGAGTTTTTTTGCAAAAACACCCCAACACCCACCCAAGTCTCTCAAAACACTGATAAATAAAGCGAAGTTGGCAGGTGGGTGTTTTTCCGACACCCACCCTAACACCCCACCATACATCCCCTCTACACCCCCTATAGGCAAATGAGCGCGTTGGTTGAAATTCAACTCACGAAGGGGAACTCGCACGATAGAGGCAGGGTGGATGTTGGGGTGGGTGTTAGGGGGGATGTGTGGGGGGATGTTCCGCAAACACCCACCCCTTCAGATTGCCTATCAATAAAGGGCGGGCGGGGCATATGGGTGGGTGTTGGGGTGTTTTACGATTTTTTCACAAGAATCATACAACAATCGTTTTTGTATGATTATCTTGTCCCCTCCCACTCAACCAGATTCTGTGGAAGTTTGATGCCTTTAGGCTCGCCGCGCTGCCCCGTGATGAAATAGTTTTCGGCCAGTTCGTCGTTTTGGAGAACATGCCAAAACCATGTCGTCAGTAGCAAACCTCCTTGATGAGCAAATGAATGGTTTGAATACTATCGTCATTCCGGCAAAGCTGACTCCCGAATCTTTTCAGGAACTGGAGAAGTTTGTCAATGGCATCATTCAGAAAGAGAAGGCCCTGCTTGAAAGTCATCGCAGACAACAATGGCAGGAATGGGAGAGCTGCAATGACCACCTCAAATCCATCATCCGTGACAACAAGGGAGTCTGGCTTTCGAACAAGGTTTTCTGGTGGGCCATTGGCATCTTTGAACTGGTAGCATGCCTGGCCATCTACTTTGGCGGCAATGCGCTGATTGCTGCCATTCGATGAAGGCCCTCTACTAACAAGAGAGCCCAGCTGACCTTATGAATCAGTTGGGCTTTTCTGTATGTCGACACGAAAGATTACTTGATTATTTCCCAGAAGCCGCCTTTATCAGGACCGACACGACGAAGATACTTGCCACGCATCGCTTCGATATTGCGCGATACAGCAGATGGATGTAATCCTAATAACTTACTGATCTCAGCCTTAGAGATATATGGATTATCAGACATTAACTGTAATATAGCTTCACGCTTTTCTGTTAATTTAACATCTTTTCTGTTCGGTTTCTGTTCGGTTTCTGTTCGGTTCTGTTCGCTTACATTCCTTTTCTGTTCGGTTTCTGCTCGCTTATCGGATTTTGTCAACAAAAGTTTGAAAGCCGTGGGACATGAGTGCAATAGAATCACTGAGACGCTAAGTTCGGTTCAGTTAAACGATTCTTGTAAGAAAAATGCAATTGCGTGAGAATCAAGGCGAAACGCCCATCTACTCTTGGGATATGGGTTTGTGTGTTTCATTTGATGCGCATCAAATGTGAAAAGTGAGTGCTTAAGTTGGGTAAAGTCAAGCACTCACTTTACTAAACTCAGTGCTTAACTTTGATAAAGTTGGTGCTTGACTTTGTCCGAAGTGGCTTTTGGCATTGGGAAAATGGTCTCAAAACACAGGGAAAAGGCCTGCTGCCCTTCTATTTCGGGTTTCGGCATTGTCAATAGTTTTCTTCTACATCTTTCCAAAGTCAGCCTTTCGCGTGTGCGCGCATTTTTTAAAAGAAGTGTGACATCTTCACCAAGCCTTTTCTAAGTTCGGCATTCTCGGCTTCTAATTCTTTGATGCGCTCAAGTAGCCGTTCACGTTCTATATACCACTCTTGATGTTGCACGGATTGTATTATTGCACAATATGGTTATCATGCCTTAAAGCCCTGTAAGATCAAACTTATATACTTTTTCTTCTACTTGAACTTGTTCAAAAAAGGTTATCATGTAGATAGGATAGTAAATAACTCTGTCTTTTGTCTTCACATTCTCTTGGCAGAACACATAAGCCATGGGCACGGCATATTCTTCATTCTCCATCACATTGGAAAGTGCATTGTGCCGTTCATAGTCTTTACCCGACTTTACTTCTATCGGCAGCATGTTGCCAGCATACTCAACCACAAAGTCCAACTCTCCTTGTTTCTTGCTGTTGAAATAGTATAGTGAATGTTGCTGTGCTTCAGAGAAGCCATGAGCATACAGTTCTTGGGCGACAAGATTTTCAAAAACAGAGCCAAAGTTGATGTTTGGATTAGGACTGAGCAATCTGGCCTGAATGTTCCCTCCATACATGGCAGCAAGCAGTCCTACGTCGTTGAGAAAAAGCTTGAACAGGTTTCGCTGTTTGTTCAACAGCAGAGGTACTCGAGGTTCCTCGACATTGTATGCAGGGATAGCCACACCTGCATCCCTCAGCCACAAGAAACTGTCCTCGTATTTGCTGAACCGTGCCTTTTCGTTCAGCTCTTTGAGAATAAAGCGTTTATTTTTTGCGTTAAGCTCAGAGGGTATAAGGTCGTAAATTTCTTCTATCTGCAACTTGTGGTCATGGTCATATTGGGTGATGTCTCTCTTATAAGTACGAATGATTCCGCGCTGTTCTTCATACACTCGGCGCAGGTTGTTTGTGTCAAGGTACTTTTGAACTGCCGCAGGCATTCCACCGACAATAAGATATAGGCGAATGACCTCCAACATTCTTTTGTGAATAAATTCATCAACAGGTCGCTTCTCCTCAAAACATGTTCGCAAATGGCTAATGACATCTGCACCAATGCCGATTGCCTCAAAGAACTCCAAAAGGTCAAGAGGATACATTTCTATCTCATCCATGTACCCCACAGGGACACTACGCAGGTCATCCAACTCAACACCAAGCAAAGAGCCACTCATCACATACTTGTAACTGCCCTCGTCCACAAGGAACTTGATTGCCGTTACTATCTCCTTGCACTCCTGCACTTCATCGAAGAAAATCAATGTTTTTCCTGGAATCAATGGCTTTTTTGCGAAGGCAGACAGTCGCAACAGCAAATCTTTTGCTCCCTTTTGCCCGCTGAACAATTCGATGGCATCTGGTTGTTCTACGAAATTGATTTCAACAACATTGTCAAAATATTCCTTTCCGACCTTTCGGATGGAAAAGGTCTTTCCGACTTGTCTGGCTCCTGTTACCAACAGTGAACGTCTGTCGTTGAGTATAAAGTTGCGTATTAGCTCGTCAGCTTTGCGTTTTACCATATCAACTTATCTTGGTGGGCGCAAAGATATGATATTTTACTTAAATACAGGTACAAACACCAAATAAAATACACTTTTCCAATACAAATAATGAGATTATTTACACTTTTCCAATTTGTTATTAGCACAAAAATAACATTTTTCCAAGATATGAAGAGGATGTTTTCGATGATTTGTTGTATTACCATGACCTCAACGGAAAAAGTCTTTTGTAGGATTGTCGAATCATGGAAAGGATTCTTTCAGATTATAGTATTAGCACAAAAGAATACACCCCCCAAGGACGCATGAGCCTTGCGGGGGAAAACGCTTTTGAGGCGATGTTGTGACAACGATTGAAAAGAGCCCCAGAAGTTAGACTGAAACTTTTGGGGCTCACCTAAAATAAGTACGCCTTTTGGGGGTAATACCTTTGTTGCGTTGCTGCGCAACATTTAAGGGGTGGGATGTTATCTGAGGACTTTTCTTCCGCCCATGATGTAGATGCCCTTCGACCGCATGCTGCGGGAGATTCTGCGACCTTGCAGGTCGTAGAGGACACTATTGTTGTTGCTAAGAGTCTCGATGTTGCTGATGCCTACGATGTCCTTGGCGTGGGCTTCTTCGCAGTTCACAATTTCGCCTGTCTCTGTGTTGAAGAGCAGGGCGACGATACTCAGCTGGTCGTAGTCCTGAACGAGAGGATTGGACGAGAGGTCGAAGATGTGGGTAAAGCTCTGCGGCTCGCTTGCGCTGATGGGAGCATCGATGCTGCGAGGTATGCCTGTGAGTATGCCTTCAGCTGCGATAGGCACATGGTTGAAGGGGTCGTTCATCCACTCACCCTTCTGGATGATGGTTTGCAGGTCTGCGTCATCTTGGTACATCGTAGAGCCCTGATATGAGTAGTAGTAGTTGTGCTGCAGCCAGTCTTTGGAGTTGCCCTTCAGTCCGTCTGCGCGGAGGATGAAGCCGATGGCGTAGGGTGCGCTGTCGGCATTGTAGTGGAAGTGTGCCGTAGCCGTGGCGACGAGGTTTTGACTCTCGCGGTCATAGGTGGGAACGTCGAGGGTAATGGCAGCCTCTGTGAGCTTTGCACTTTCTTCTTCCACGAGGAGGCCAAGTCCGAATCCCTTTGCGCTGTTACCCATGTAGGGGTCAACGGAGAAGCTGCGGTTGATGGTGCTGCTGGGATAGCCAGAGATGTTTGCCAAGACGCTGGAGTAGTCAGAAATCTCCATGGGGTCGTTGCGGTGTACGGCTGTGCACACGAACTTTCCAGCGTGGCGTTCCTCAAGAACGTAGCGTACCTGTTCCCGTCTTGCGTCCCATAGCCTCGTTCTCGCTGCCATTGACATTGCTGACGGTGATAGTAACGCCATGGTCCTTGGCGCTTGTTGGTGCTTGCATTGGAACATTGATGGTACGCTTATTACCAAATGCCAGCACGCGGTCGAGTTTTACATGGCTGACGGTTGCTGCGGAACCATCGAGCTGTACGGAGAAGTCGATGTCGGTGATGTCCTGCTTGCCATAGTTTTCAACTACAACGGGGATGTTGACGTTTTGTCCGGCAATGCCTAGAACTTTGCCGAAGTCCGTAATTGTTGCTGATGTGCCAACGAACTCCTCCGATACGTTTACTGGCTGTTTTGCTGCGTTTACGATTTCGCCCGTTTCGGTGTTAAAGAGAAGGGCAACGACGCTGAGGCGGTAGAGGTTTTGCGCCAGTTCGTTGAATCCGAGTTCTATCTCAAAGGGATATGTCTGTACCTCGCCCATGGTGATAGGAGCCTTGATGCTGCCTTTCAGTCCGTTGTCGATGCCGTATGCAGCTATTGCCACGTTGTTGTACTCGATGTTTGTCAGACTTGCTGGCTGCGAGGCCCAGTAGTTGAGGTTCGCGTCGCTGGTGTCGTAGAATCCCATGTTCTTCCAAGTGGGGAACGAGTTTGCCTGAGCCCATTCGGAGCCATCGCCCTTCAAGCCGTCGCAAAGAAGCACGTAGCCGATGGCGTATGGAGCATCGTTACGGCTATAGTTGAAGCGCACGTCTGTGGACAGCTGAATGTGCCCAGTCTTGTCCATCTGCGGCTGTGAAATCTCTATCGAAGCCTCAGCGACAGCCTTCTGGTCGCGTGCTACGTCCTTGTCCAAGCCAAAGCCGCTACGTGGCATCTGCGAGCCATAATAGGGGTCTGCGCGCAGGACGCGGTTTACGAATCCTGAAGGTGTGAGACCAATGCGGTTGAATACATTTTGGTAAGCGTCAATGGCCATTACCTCCGTTCCGCTGTGTACGGATATCCAGATGGCATCGTCGCCGCATGACTTCTGAAGGAGCTCGCGACCAGTGATGCCACGCGGACATCCTCCGCTCCACGTTCCTGTAAACTCTTCGTACACAGTGCGGTGCGGTGCCGAGGACTCCAGGGTGATGAGCGTACCCTTGGACTGAGTATATCTTGAGTCGGCCTCATTAGGCTCGCCATTTACGCGCGTTATAGTAATTGTCTTGTTCTGGCGCCCATAGTTGGGGTCGGCAATGAGAGTCACCATTGTTGTCAGCGGACAATCGTAGCCGAGGAATGGTTCGTCGAGGGCGACGTGGCGTGTGAACTCCTGAATACCGTTTGTCGAAATGGTATAGTCGAAGTCGGTTATGCCGCGTGTGCCCACGTTCGTCATGCGAACAGGTACCTGTACAGAGTCGTTGGAGAGCGTGATGCCATCGCCGAAGTCCTCTACTGTGACGGCATTCTTCTTATAGTCACCGTCGATGAGCAGCTGTATGGCAAGGCGTCCGTATTCCAGTTCGCGGAAGTCGCTCCAGTTGGGGAAGTTCTTCGACGACTTCATATACAGCGAGCCTACGACGTCGTCAGAATGTGTCGTCGAGAGCAAGGGGAAAGCCTGTTCTGTGGTGCCTATGTATGTCTGTGTGAGCGAAAATCCAACGCAAACGCCTTCACCTGTGATGGTGTAGGGAGTAGGCAGAAGCACCTCTGTGGGCTTGCCATTCTTCAAGTCGGCTGTGGGGATGTCGATGCAGCAAATGTCGGCCTCCGTAGCATCGTTGGGGAGGTCGAGGCTGAGCCATAGCTTCACGTCGCGCATCGTTGAAACACCCTGAACGACAAAGCGTACGGCGCGGATGGTGCGTCCAGTCAGGTCCTCGCTGCTGCCAAGTGTGCTGATGGCGCAGTCGTAGCGTTCTGCCTCGCCAGAGCCCAAACCGAGAAGTTCGTCGGTGTCATGGTAGTAGCCCCACCATATTTCGTTGTCGGCGGGCTTTACGTCAGTTACTTGCGCAAACGTAGGCATTGCGAACAAGAAGGCGACGAGCAGAAATGCGTGTGTCAGTAGTTTTTTCTGATTCATATCGTATGAGTTTTTGCGATTATGGCTGCAAAAATAACAATTATTTGCCTACAAATCACACTAACATGCAGGAAAATGCGTATCTTCGCGCCAAAATGACAATTCTGCTTACTCGCAAACAAAAAGAAAAACATATGAAAGAGACCAAACCGCGCCTTGTAGAACGACGCTATCTGTGGACATTTATTCTCATCACCTCGCTCTTCGCCCTGTGGGGATTTGCCAATGACATCACTAACCCTATGGTGGCGGCATTCCAGACCGTCATGGAGATTTCCAACGCCAAGGCTTCAATGATACAGTTCGCCTTTTACGGCGGATATGCAACGATGGCCATTCCTGCAGCACTCTTCATACGCCGCCATAGCTACAAGCGTGGCATCTTGCTCGGGCTGGGACTGTATGCCGTGGGTGCATTCCTGTTCATTCCTGCTGCAGCATGGCAGAACTTCTGGTTCTTCTGCGGCTCATTATATATATTAACCTTCGGGCTCGCTTTTCTCGAGACGACGGCGAACCCCTTCATCCTCTCTTTAGGCGACAAGGCTACTTCTACGCGTCGCCTAAACCTATCGCAGGCTTTCAACCCCATGGGCTCGCTGAGCGGCATGGCGGTGGCATCCTTCGTGGTGCTTCCACAGTTGCTTTCTGACAAGCGCGATGCTGCGGGGCAAGTCATCTTCCCCTTGCTCTCTGAGGCCGAGAAGGCCGACATTCGCCTCCACGACCTTGCCGTCATTCGCGACCCCTATGTGGCGATAGGCCTTGTCGTGCTGGTTGTTGCTATCATCATAGCACTTACAAAGATGCCGCAGACGGCTGGAGAAGGTGTCAGCAGCCCTGCAAAGGAAACCCTTCGCCGACTGTGGCACAACCACGTCTATCGCG
>ONWB01000130.1 GCA_900321445.1 uncultured Prevotellaceae bacterium
AGGCTCGAAAGGTACAACAAAGAAAGGTAAGACGGAAAAGGAAAAGAGCGAGACGACTATCTCAATTTTTACTTTTTACTTATTACTTTTTAATTCTAAGTTCTACAGTTATGATTCCTTACAAGGTAATCCCCAGAAAGTCCCCAAAGGACCGCAGCGTGAAGTACTACGGAGTACAGCACACGCGACAGATTGACGAGAAGGACTTCGTCGAGCGCATCGTGCAGAAGAACACCGTGACGCGCGCCGACGTCCTCGCCGTCATCTCCTCAATCGCCGAGGAGCTGGTACACAGCATCCGCAACGGCAACAGCGTGACGCTTCCCGAAATCGGCACCTTCGGCTTCAGCATCAAGACGCGAGGCGCCGAGACGAAGGACAAGTTCGTCACCGACAACATCAAGACCCTCCACGTGCGCTTCAGGCCTAGCAGCGTTCTGAAGTACAACGTGAAGGTGGGCAATCCCCAGGTGAAGTTCTTCAACGAGGAACCCGCCGAGGAGGACGAGCCCTAATACGCAGTGCCCGCACCTGCCGCAGGCAGGTCGCGGGACTGCTTTTAATGTCACACAGATTTCACGGATTCCACAGATATTTTTTCGAACACGAATCGCGCGAATCACACGAAAAAGTCGAGGTTGCGAGCCTTTTTCATTGAGCCTTCTTCGACGAGCGAAGCGAACAAGTTCGAACGTCAGCCGTTGTCAGCCCCGAAGGACGCAGTTCTGAGGTGGCTGGGAGGCTAAAAAGCAGGGCGAGATAAAATCTCTAAAAAATCGAAAAGAACGAAAACTTTAACGATAATGCAGCGGTTAACGGTCAATGGTCAATGGTCAATGTTCAATGGTTAACGGTTATTGGTTATTGGTTAACGTGAGGCTGTTCATCCTTCGCGAGATTAGAAAGCATTTCGACAAATCGAAAGAATCCTAACTACAACTCCCGCCCCAGATGGAGCGGGAGTTGTTATATCTCAAAACGTCTAAAATGTCTAATGAGGTACCCCGAGAAGGGAAAAAGTGAAAAAAGTGGAAAGTGGAAAGTGGAATTTATGTACTATGCGGCTGAAAGCACTTGTACTGTTTGTACATTACCTTGGCATTGTTTTAATGGGTAGTAAGATGCGCGAGTAGCCCGCGGCATCCCTCCTGTACGTCGCGCCATGTGGCATCGAAGTCGCCTGTGTACCAGGGGTCGGCAACGTCGCCGGGACGGCGGGTGTAGTCCATGAGCATGGAGATTTTCCCCTCGGGGTCGCCGCCGCAGATGCGGAGCATGTTGCGTATGTTGCGCGAGTCCATACCCACGAGCAGGTCGTAGCGCTCGTAGTCGCTGCGCGTCATCTGGCGCGCCGTCTTCCCCTGACAGCCTATGCCGTGCTCCGCAAGCTTGCGCCGTGCAGGCGGATAGACGGGATTGCCGATTTCCTCCGCAGATGTCGCAGCCGACTCTATCAGGAAATTATCCCCGAGCCCCGCTTCCTGCACCAACGACTTCATAACGAACTCAGCCATCGGACTGCGACAGATATTTCCATGACATACAAATAGTATTCTTTTCATTATTAAATTTTTAGTAGTTAAGCCCGCAAGCCGGCAGGGAGTCATATAAGCTCTTTAACCTCCACGTCCTCAGGCAGTTCGTACATAAGGCGAGCGTGGTTGGTGCGTATGAGTTGACGATCGATGCAGCGTCCTGTGGCGGCGTCTATTACGTCGCGGAACACCTCGCCATTGCGATAGACGGAGCCTCCTTCGCGCGAGAAGTGCTCGTTTTCGGCATGTATGTGGAAGGTGTGCGCCTGTCGCTGCGAGGCACGGAGTTCGCCGCGCAGGTATTCGTCGTCGACGTGGAGGCGCAGCTGGTAGGTGATGTGCGTGTCGTTGCGTACACGATAGTCGATGTAATTGTATGAGATGCTGGTGCCTGTGCCGAAGGGTATCTGTCGCCCATAGTCGGGGAAGAGGTCGATGGCGTCGTGGTGGTGGTGCTCGACGATGGTGAGCTCGCTATGTAGCACCATCCAGTGTATGAGGTTCGAAAGCTGGCAGAGGCCTCCACCAATGCCCTGCGAGGGTTTCCCATTGGCGATAAGGAGACCCTCCTTGTAGCCTTTCCTGCTGTTGGTGCGCCCAACAAGCTTCCACACGGAGAATGTCTCGCCAGGGTGAATGAGGATGCCGTCGATATGGCGCACGGCCAAGGCGAGGTTCGTGGCCTTGTTCTCCTGCAGTTGCATGTCCACGTTGCCCAAGCGGCGGCGTATGAGGGAGTTGTGACGATAGACAAGGACGGGCAAACTCTCCTCCGCACGCTGCATGGCGAAATGCCGCGCTGAGAATACATCCTCCAGTCGTCGCTTTAGTATCTCTTTCTCCTTGGAATGGCGAAATGTGAGGGGCGAAATCTCGCAAAACAACTTCCGCTTCATACAAACAGTATGTTTTTATGGCTATCGGCTAACATTTTGGTTTGCAAAGTTAGACTTTTCCAACAAAACGGAGCTAAAGATAGGGCAAAAATCGCCTCGTGTGAAAAAAAATAGTATCTTTGCGCCCGCAAAAACGCTATAAATGAAGAATATCGCCATTCAGGGCATCGCGGGAAGCTTCCACGACATTGCCGCTCGCACGTACTTTTCCGACGAGGAAATAGAGCTATGCTGCTGCGACAGCTTCGAGGAACTCTTCCGCCACATGAGGGAGGACGAGGACCTTCTGGCTCTCGCTGCCATCGAGAATACCATTGCAGGCTCGCTGCTCCGCAACTACGAGCTGCTGCGGCAGAGCGGTGTGACCATCGTGGGCGAGCAGAAACTGCACATCAAACACAGCATAGCGTGCCTGCCCGACGAGGGATGGGACGACCTGAGCGAAGTGAACTCGCACCCCGTAGCACTGCAGCAGTGCCGCGACTTCCTGAGTGCGCACCCAGGGCTGAAGGTTGTGGAAACTGACGACACGGCAGCCGCAGCGGCACGCATATCCCGCGAAGGACTGCGCGGACATGCCGCAATATGTCACGCCGAGGCCGCAAGAGCCTACGGGCTGCGCGTGCTGGAGGAGAAAATCGAGGACAACAAGCATAACTATACGCGATTCCTCGTGCTCGCAAACCCGCAGCAAGCCGACAGCCTGCGCGACACGGAAGCCTCGAACAAGGCGAGCCTCGTATTCTCCCTCCCCCACTCCGCAGGCAGCCTCTCGCAGGTGCTGAGCATATTCAGCTTCTACCAGATAAACCTGACGAAGATACAGTCGCTGCCCATCATTGGGCACGAGTGGGAGTACCTCTTCTACATCGACGTGAGCTACACGGACTTCCACCGCTATCGCCAGAGCATCGACGCCGTGCGCCCACTTACCAGCCAACTGACAATACTCGGAGAATATGAAGCCTGCTGAACGACTTTCGAACGTAACGGAATACTACTTCTCGCGGAAGCTGCGCGAGGTGGCACGCATGAATGCCGAGGGCAAGGACATCATCAGCCTCGCCATAGGGTCGCCAGACATGCCGCCATCGGAGGCCACGATAGCAACCCTCTGCGAGGTGGCACGCAGGCACGACACTCACGGCTACCAGCCTACGGCGGGCACCCCAGAGCTGCGACGCGCAATGGCACGCTACTACGAGCGCACCTACGGCATCGCCCTCAACCCCGACTGCGAGGTGCTGCCACTAATAGGCTCGAAAGAGGGCATACTGCACGTGACGCTGGCTTTCGTAAACCCTGGCGAGACGGTGCTCGTACCAAACCCAGGATACCCCACCTACACGTCGCTCTCAAAGCTGCTCGGCGCAAACGTGGAGACATACGACCTCCTCGACAACGGACAGCCCGACTTCGAGGAACTGCGCAGCAGGGACCTCTCGCAAGTGCGACTGATGTGGACAAACTACCCCCACATGCCGACTGGGGCTCCCGCACGCCGAGAGACCTACGACAGGCTGGTGGAGCTGGCACGCAGCAACGACTTCGTCATAGCAAACGACAACCCATATTCGCGCATCCTCGCCAACAAGGAGCACCCCTCGCTCTCCATACTCAGCAGTCCACGCGCCAAAGAGTGCTGCGTGGAGATGAACTCGCTATCGAAGTCGCACAACATGTCAGGATGGCGCGTGGGAATGTGCGTAGGCAACGAGCAGTTCATATCGTGGATACTGAAGGTAAAGAGCAACATCGACAGTGGAACGTTCCGCGGCATACAGTTGGCGGCAGCGGCGGCGCTCGAGAATGCCGACGAATGGCACCACGAATACAACTACGAGGTGTATGCGCGAAGGCGCCGCCTGGCAGAGCAGATTATGCGCACCTTAGGCTGCACATACAACGAGGAGCAGGTGGGCATGTTCCTCTGGGGACGCATCCCAGAGCACTACCACGACGCAGAAGAGCTCACGGAACGCCTGCTCCACGAGGCTCGCGTGTTCATCACGCCAGGCTTCATCTTTGGCGAAAACGGACGCCGCAACATACGCATCTCGCTCTGCGCAAACGAAGAGAAACTACAAACAGCATTGAAAAGAATAGAGGGCATCGCGAGAGCCATTGAACATTGAACATTGAACATTAGTTCGCCTTGCCAATCGTGCCCCAGCCACCTATTACGTTAACCAATAACCGTTAACCGTTATCCGCCGCGATTCAGTTATTGTTTATTGTTTAATGTTTAACGTAAAGGACGTGCACTGCAAGGCTCACTGAAGGTTCTTCGAACCATTGAACATTGAACATTGACCATTGAACCTAAGGTCATCGAGCCTTGCAGCGACCGTCAGCCCCGAAGGGCGAAGCTCTAAGGTGGCTGGAAAGCGAAAAGCAAGGCGAGATAACCCTTGAGCTCTTGAACAAAAAGTCATCGAGCCTTGCAGCGACCGTCAGCCCCGAAGGGCGAAGCTCTAAGGTGGCTGGAAAGCGAAAAGCAAGGCGAGATAACCCTTGAGCCCTTTGAACAAACGAAACTGAAATACATAAGATATGGAATTAGACCTAAAACCCCTTGCACTCCCAGGCATCGACGAGGAGCAGCGCCCCATCGTCATCGCAGGACCATGTTCTGCAGAAACGGAAGAACAGGTTATGGACACAGCACGACAACTCGCATCCTACGGCGTGCGCATCTTCCGTGCTGGCATCTGGAAACCTCGCACTAAGCCAGGAGGCTTCGAGGGCGTCGGCGAGCCAGGACTGCCCTGGCTACAGCGCGTACAGAAGGAACTCGGCATGCTCGTGACTACGGAAGTGGCTACGGCACACCATGTAGAAGCCGCTCTCGCCGCCGACATCGACATCCTTTGGATTGGTGCCCGCACGATGGCAAACCCCTTTGCCGTACAGGAAATTGCCGATGCACTACGCGGCGTGGACAAGCCCGTACTCTGCAAGAATCCCGTCAATCCTGATTTGGAACTGTGGATAGGCGGCTTGGAGCGCATCAACCAAGCTGGCATCAAGCGCATGGCCGTCATCCACAGAGGTTTCTCAACCTACGAGAAGCGCCTATACCGCAACCTGCCAATGTGGCACGTCCCCATCGAACTGCATCGACGCATCCCCAACATGCCCATCTTCTGCGACCCCTCGCACATGGGTGGACGTCGCGAGCTTGTCGCCCCACTATCGCAGCAAGCCATGGACCTCGGCTTCGCAGGACTTATGATAGAGGCACACTGCAACCCCGACTGCGCATGGAGCGATGCAAAGCAGCAGGTAACACCCGACGTGCTGGACTTCATACTCGACAAACTCGTAATCCGCAACTCTGCACAGACTACAGAAACGCTGGAAACGCTACGCAAGCAAATAGACATCGTCGATAACCAGCTGCTCGAACAACTGGCACATCGCATGCGCATAAGCCGCGAGATTGGTTCGTACAAGAAAAAGCACAACATGACAGTCGTGCAGACGCGCCGCTATGGCGAAATACTCTCCAAACGTGGCGCACAGGGTGTACTTCGCGGTATGTCCAACGACTTCGTAAAGAGCATTTTCGAAGCCATCCACGAGGAAAGTGTACGCCAACAGGTCGAGATAATGAATAAGGACTG
Organism: uncultured Prevotellaceae bacterium; assembly: GCA_900321445.1. GTDB lineage: Bacteria > Bacteroidota > Bacteroidia > Bacteroidales > Bacteroidaceae > Alloprevotella. The sequence goes on from ONWB01000130.1 coordinate 6,058, forward strand.
ACAACCCCGTCAGTCCTATCAACGAGCCATGCAGCGTACGTCAGCCCGCTGCGCAAAGTGCAGCGAAGGCTGGTGCGCGTTAAGCAGGGCGAGATAACAAACAAAGATTGATTAATGGTCAATGGTCAATGGTTCGAAGAACCTTCAGTGAGCCTTGTAGTGCACGTCAGCCCTGAGGGACGAAGTTCCGAAGTGGCTGGGGCACGATTGGCAAGGCGAACGATTGGCAAGGCGAACTAATGGTCAATGTTCAATGGTCAATGTTTAATGTTTAACGTAAAATAACGCACATGCGAATACTCATACTTGGTGCTGGCAAAATGGGCAGTTTCTTCGTCGACCTGCTGAGTTTCGACCATGAAACCGCCGTATTCGACATCGACCCGCGCCGACTCCGCTTCATGTACAATACGCAGCGTTTCACGTCGCTGGACGAAGTGGACGAGTTCCAACCAGAACTCGTCATCAACGCCGTAACACTGCAACACACCATCGACACGTTTGTGGACGTGCTGCCACACCTGCCTGAAGACTGCATACTGGCAGACATTGCCAGTGTGAAAACAGGACTACAGGCTTTCTACGAA
>ONWB01000183.1 GCA_900321445.1 uncultured Prevotellaceae bacterium
TATAATATACACCCGCAAGCTGTTCCACGTCGGGAGATGCGTCGAAGAAGCGGAGTGCAACACGCCCCAAGGGCACTTGCAGGACAAGGATAGCGAGGCTTATGAAGAGGCCTATGCGCAACGCCCTCAAAAGCAGGGGCGCAAGTTCACCGTCTGCTGCTCTGCCGAAAGCCTGCGCAGTAAGGCCACCGGTACTCATGCGCAAGAAGGCGCAGAGCCAATAAAGCATATTGAACACCATGCCTCCGACGGCAACGGCGCCAATGTACTCAGCCCCGCCAAGATGGCCTGAGATGGCTGTGTCGGCAAAACCCAGCAGCGGCACCGTCACGTTCTGCGCTATGCTGGGAAGGGCTATGCGGAGAATTTCCTTGTTCAATCCTTAACTATAAACGTGCCGTCGTTCCACTTCAGCACGACGTTCTTACGCGGATCGGCATTGTGGGTAAGGCGGATGTCCTTGTCCCTGCCCTTCGGAAGCTGGATGTCGTACTCGGAGAAGTTGAAGGTGCGACCGCAGAGCTTCTGGGGCGTACGTGGGCGCCAGATAGCCTCGTTCTTCATAATTTTGTAGAACATAAGGTTGTTGACGCATGCTGTGATGTGGTCCTCGATGTATTCGTCCCGTTCGCTCTCGCTCATGCTGCTGAGCTGAGCCTCATCAGGTTCTTCTTCGTTGTACTCGTCACCCTTGAGCGCGACTGCCACCATCGTATTGCCGTCCTTCATGTGCCAAAGGCACATCTGTATGCCCGCTGTGAGCTCTGTCAGCATGTCGCACTGCATGTACCTGTTGGTGGTATCCATGACGTAGCCATCAAGGCTGCCGCCCTGGTCGTAGCCCAAGACCTGCGCGAGGATAACTTGCATGGCGTCGTTGGGATAGGCAAGCACGAAGCTGATGAAGCACTCCTTTATGTCGGGCGGATACTCTCGGGATAGGGAGTAGAGGTTCAGGTGGTCCCACACCTTCCCTATTTGCTGCATACTGTAGTAGTACTCGCTGAATTCGAAGTCGTCTGCCTCCTCCTGGGCAAAGGCGCGCGTAGAGGCGCACAGCAGGAAGAGCATCGGCAAAAGGATTCTTGTTTTCATGTATTATTTCTTTTGAATTAATTTTGAACTTCTTGAACTCTTGAACCCTTGAAAAGTTTTATTTCACTTCAAGGGCGCGGTGGATGGCGTCGGCAAGGGAGAGATAGTGCGCCGACGTCTGCGCATCGGAAGACTTCTGCGCCTTCAGACGCTTCTCGAGGTCGTTGAGAGTGAGAAGCACGGCTGGACGTGCGCTACTGCTGAGCGAAGAAGCGTTGAATGCGTCTATCAGCATCTGTACGTAGTACAGTTGCACATTCTGGCGATAGCGGCTTACTGCGCCGCCGCCATCGAGCTCCGCGAAAATCTTCTGCGTAAGGTCGGAAAGGTAGTCGCTGACAGGATAGTCGGTATTCATACTTGAAAGGAGGCGGTAGTCAGCCAAGCGGCCTACAACGCTCCTCGCAATTGGAGCAAGTAACATTTGCGTGTCGGGTGCCAAGCTGCGCACATAGTCGGGCTCCGTTAGCCACGTGGGCTCCTGAAGCACCTGTTCGTCGATGAAGTCAAGACATTCGCGCTGACGCTGGCGACTTACATTCATGTATTGTATGCCCCCCTCATCCTGCGTGCGCCATTCCTTCATTACGCCACCAATGTTTCCTGCAACGTGTCCCAAATATCTTAGGAACTGCTGGCGCACCTGCGAATATAGGCCTGCGAGGTTATCGGCATAGAAGTCGTTGCGCTGGTACGTCCAGTCCGGCAGCTCTGGCAACATGCGTTTAAGGTTCATAATGCCGTAGCGCGAAGCCTTGACGGCATCGTCGCCAAGGTCCTCGGTCTGGCATCGTGAGTCGCGAGTCTGGTTTGTCTCGCCATCGCCGAACCACAGTCGGCGGTTGCCATTTACCTCTGGCGTAAAGAGGCTTTGCAGGAAATAGCGGTCGGACTCGTCGTCATAGGCCTCGGGCATAATGGAGTAGCCCCAGCGTATTGCCCACTTGTCGTAGTCGCCGATGCGCGGGAAGATGCCGTCGTGGCCTATGCCGTCCTCAGGCTGCGCCACGTAGTTGAAGCGTGCATAGTCCATGATGGATGGCGTGTGGCCATGTGCCTCCACCCACGCCTTGTCGCGGAGACTATCAACGGGAACTGTCGATGAACTGCCGAAGTTGTGGCGCAAGCCGAGCGTATGTCCAACCTCGTGGGACGACACGAAGCGTATGAGTTGTCCCATCAACTCAGTATCGTACTTCATCTGGCGCGCGGCCTCGTCGAGGGTACCAGCCTGTATCATGTACCAGTCGTGGACAAGCGTCATGACGTTATGATACCAGCAAATGTGGCTCTCGAGTATTTCACCTGAGCGCGGGTCGTGGACCTGCGGGCCGTAGGCGTTCTCCGTAGGTGATGCAAGATAGCGTATTACGCTGTAGCGAGCATCCTCCATCGACATTGTCTTGTCGCTATCGGGCCATTCCTTGGCAACGATGGCATTCTTAAAGCCAGCCTCCTCGAAAGCCGCCTGCCAGTCGTTGACACCCTGAATGAGGTACGGGCGCCATTGCTTCGGCGTCGCAGGATCTATGTAATAGACGATGGGCTTCTTAGGCTCTATTAGCTCGCCGCGGCGATAGCGTTCCGCATCGGCACTGTCCTTTGGTTCCAAGCGCCAGCGTGTTATGAAGCGCTTAGGCTCGACGCGTTGCTGGTGGTCGCTATAATACACGAAACTGTCTGTGAAATACCCCACGCGCGGATCAAAGAAGCGTCGTTTCATTGGACGTTCTGGCAGCAGCACGAAGGAAATGTTAAGGCCTGCCGTAACCTTGCCCGTGGCATATCCTGCCGAGGTGAAAGGCTGCGGACTGTTCCACGTCTTAATAGTGCGCACCTCCGTGTTCATTGGGAAGCTCTTTATACTCTCTATATACGACAGCGCGGGGAGCAAGTTGGCGAGCCCGAAACGTTTTTTCATGCTTTGGCGCATCGTGAGGGCTGCATTATCGTCGTTAAAAAACTCCGTCACCTTGATGCGACTGGCTTTTCCAACACGCTTTTCCACCTTGAAGGCACCAATGATGGGATTTGCGTTGCTGATTTCTACGGCGCGATTGATGGCCGAAAGTGTGTCGCCTACGTTCATAAGGAGTTCGGAGCGCAGCAGGAGCTTATCGTCAACACGCTCGAAGTAAACAGTCTGCTGGTTTACCTGCTCGCCACCATACTGCCCAGTGTTAGCGGGCGCAGATGTAAAACGTACCGTAACGAGCATGCGCCGCCCAAGCATGGCGTCTGGGATGTCAAGGAAATAGTCCTTGCCTTGCTGCGTCACGTTGAACATTGCTGGCGTTCCGCCTTTTGCAAAAGCTGTCTGAGGGTTGCCGAGCAGAAGAAAGATGAGTGCGATGAAAATGTGGAATCGTTTCATATCGTGAGAAGGTTTATCGTGATGATTATTATGGGGCGATGATTTTTCGGAACGTG
>ONWB01000131.1 GCA_900321445.1 uncultured Prevotellaceae bacterium
GCGCCCATTGCCGTGCAGGTTGTACGCATACAGACGTATGACAATAACATTTCAAAGCAGGCGGGTGGCGAAATGGTCAAAATGAAATACTGGCTGCGTCGTAAAAAGGTGCTGGTACAAAGACGCTACAAGTGTAAAAACTGCGGATATATCCAAAACCATATTGACACCTGTCTAAACTGTATGCACAACAGCTGGCAGGACGTATCTATTTACACATATAGCTACTACCGTGTCATTACGCTTGACTGACGACATAGGGACAAAAAAAAGGAAGTGTGGTTTTTCCTCACTTCCAAGTCCCTACGGTCGAAACTCAATGTAATGCTTGCTTAAAGGTTTTTTTGAACGCTTTTTTCTGTCTGGTCATATAGTCGGATGCTTTTCGCTCTCACGGAGGCCAAACGGGGTGCAAAGGGACTGTTTGAAATTCTCATCAGCAAAAGACCCTACTCTTGCGGTCTGCACAGTTCTAAGGGTCGGACTCTTGAACATTTCAGTTTGGGAACCCTACTAAAAGGGTACTGACCATCGCCGTAGCTAATAAACAGTGCAAAGATAGGCATTTTACATGAATAAACAAAGGAATTTACGGAAATTTCACTAAATCAATGGTAAAAAAGACATTTTCTACTTCACCGCTGCCATTCAGAGGCACCAAACGCTACTATGTTAGGCGTTTCAAAGAGGTGCTGAAAAATCGGGGTGGGCAAGTTTGTTCAGTGGTTGATTTATTCGGAGGCAGCGGCTTGCTTTCACGAGTTGCTAAAGACATGCTGCCAGCAGCCAGAGTGATTTACAATGACTATGACAACTTTCGCCAGCGTCTGGAACACATAGAGCAGACTAACGAGCTGCTGGACATCTTAAGGCCGCTTGTGCGTGAAGTGCCGACAGACAAGAAAGTGCCTAATGAGACACGTGCCGAAATACTGCGCATATTCAGGGAGAGGGAACAAAACGGCCTTTTTGTAGACTACATAACACTGTCAGGCTCTTTGCTTTTCTCTGGGAACTGGGCAAACTCTTACGAAGTCTTTGCCAAACACACGCTTTACAATAGAATGGTAGCGACGAACTACAACGCTGACAATTATCTGGCTGGGCTTGAAATAGTCAGCAAAGACTATCGGGAACTGTTCGCAGAACACAAAGACCATGAAAATACACTGTTCTTACTTGACCCGCCTTATTTACAGACAGACGTAAATGCTTACAGCGGCGAGACATATTGGCAGCTCAAAGACTATTTGGACGTTCTTACGCTGCTTGACGGCACAAAATACATCTTTTTCACTTCTGGTAAGTCGCAGATAATAGACTTTTGCCACTGGATAAACAAACGCTTTCCTGACGCAAAGCTGCTCGACGGCGCGGAAATCACAGAGCAAAACAGTAGAGTGAATGAGTTTGCAGCATACAAAGACATAATGATCGTGAAGCTGTAAAGCGTTTCTTTGCCTCATTTCGCAGCCAACAGAGCGTTTGAACGCTTTAAGCTGATAAAGTGGCCACAGAAGAAAAGAAACGCTCTCAAAATGGCTGCAAACGCTTTCAAGTTCTTTGCAGTCGTTTCAAGGCTGGAAAGAATGACACAGAAAGACCAGAAGAAAGCACAGGAAACAACCCTGAAAAGAGACAGGAAAAACAAGGAAAGCCGACAAAGATAGCGACCTTTTCAGAGAGGTTGCAAAGCGGCAAATTAAACTTCTAAACTACTTTGCAAAGGTACAAAAAATAAATGAAACTACCAAAGAAAAACACCTTTATTTTCAGGCTTTTTGAAACTTTTTCTGCGGTGTTAAAAAGCTGTTCAAACAACAGTTAAACAGCGTTCAAAAAGCGGCCAAAATCAGCCGAAAACGAAGCCAGAAAGACGTGCAAAAAATCGCGGTTTTTGCACATTTGGTTTTGAAAAATTGCACAAATCGTTTTCGCGATTATAATTACGCGCATACGGATGTATTTTTACTGTGTTAAATGAGGAGCCCAACCGCTTTCTGCCGCTATGTATTTTATACACAATTATTTGCTGGATATACATTCAAAATTGCGTTGAAAGAATAAAAAACTACAAAAATTATGAGAAGACTCTTTACTGTCGTTGAGTAAAAAGGAATAGGGTGTGCCTATTCTGAAGTGAGCCCCAGAAGCATCTAACTTCTGGGGCTCACTTAATTCCGTGTTTTCTGGTCGCTATGTTATGAATGTGTAGAATGCGGGGGGAGCGTAGGCGTAGAATGGTACGGTTAGTGGGCTTTGCTGCTATATCGGGCATATTCATACTCCACCCGGGCCAACTCTAATGCGAGGTCGCGCTCGGCTCTTGCTTTGGCGTCCTTGCCTGCGGCAAGGTATTCCTTGCACTCGCGAGGATTCTCGGGCAGGGTATTGCTATATGCTCTCCAGATGCTATCTCGCTTTTCTGAGTATCTTTTGTATCTTGCTTGGCCCTCGGCCTCCTCCTGCTCTTGACGGTCTATGTCGTTGCATGCATAGGCAAGCAGGCCGATAAAGAGGACTATGCCGATAAGGCACCCGGCACGTCCTATGTCTGACTTCCAGAGTGCGATACCAATAAGGACGATTATTACGCCAAAAAACAAGATGCAAAATTCGATGCCTGGTTGAAAATAGAACATATTAAACTTGCCTGAAAAATCTATGGTGGATAAGATTGAAATGCTGCAGCGTGGCAAAAGCTTCGGCAAACATTTTATAGGGATGGCTGCCTAAGAGGTGTAGGGATTACGCCCATGAGCCGTGGGCACAGACACACTATCCTTCTTTCTTCTTGACGAGGATGAGGGCGTCCTGCACGTCAGTGACGACGATGGGTGTGCCCTCGTCGATAAAGTCGCCTGTGCTCTTTACCTCTACAGTGCACCCTCCTATTTCGGCGTTGCCGATGAGGGCAAGGCGCGTAAGTGCGCGTCCTGTCTCGCCTGGCGAAACTGAAAGTTGTGCCTTGGTGGCGTTGGTGGAGTCGATGTTCGCTTTCAGGGCTATTTTCTCCAGTGTGCGGGCTCGCGATAGCCACCAGATGATGAGCATCGTGAGTAGGAAGGAAATGATGAGCGTAATGGTGGCGGTCACTCCGTCGTAATAGTAATATACGAGGGAGTCGGCAATGACGACGCACACCGTTGCAGCGATGCCTGCGATGCCTATGCCAGGCGTGACGAATACTTCGATGGCAAAGAGCAATACGGCAATGGCTGCGATGATGCCGATGAGTAGGAGAGGTTCCATGTTGTTAAATGATTAAGGAGAATTGTTAATTGTGGGCTCACTGAGACTCGCGGTATTTGGATTCTTCCTCGTCCTGGAGCATTGAGAGGTAGGAGGCGAAGCGCGAGGGGGCTATCTCTCCACGTTCGAGGGCGCTTTGTACTGCGCAGCCAGGTTCGTGGGTGTGCGTGCAGTTGTCGAAGTGGCAGTCGCGTGAGGTGTGGAAAATCTCAGGGAAGTAGTGCGCAATCTCCTCGCGTGACATGTTGAAAGTGCCGAAGCCCTTGATGCCAGGGATGTCGATGAGACTTCCACCCTCAGGCATGGCGTATAGTTCGCTGAAGGTTGTGGTGTGCATGCCCGTCTGGTGTGCTTCTGAGATTTCCGCCGTGCGTACGTTTGCCGTAGGTATCAGCGCATTGAGTAGCGTGGACTTTCCCACGCCAGAGTTTCCTGCTATCAGTGTGCGCTTGTCGCGAAGGTGTTCCCGCAGCTCTCCCAATGTCGTTGTGTCGAGGGCTGAAATCTCAAACACGTCGTAGCCTATCTTGCGATACATCTCCGCAAGTGCAGCCTGTTCCTTGCGCTCTGTGGCGCTGAGCAGGTCTGTCTTGTTGAAGGCGATGGATGCTGCCACGCGGTATGCTTCTGCCGTGGCGAGGCAGCGGTCCATGAACGTCGTCGAAGTCTCAGGGCGTCGCAGCGTTGCCACCAGCAGGCATGCATCGACGTTGGCGGCGAGGATGTGGCTCTGCTTTGAAAGGTTCGAGGCGCGGCGCACGATAAAGTTGCGTCGCTCGGCAAGTTCCGTGATGAATGCCGCACCGTTCTCCTCGCGCACGGCCACCCTGTCGCCCACGGCCACAGGATTTGTGCTCCTTATGCCGCGAAGGCGAAAGGAGCCCTTGACTTTGCAACTGATGCGACGCCCATCGTCGGCGAGGACGTCGTACCAGCTGCCTGTGCTGCGCACCACCAATCCCCAGGAGGTGGTCATACGGTCATGATTTCCTTGTTCTTGTCCTCGAGCAAGCGCTCTATCTCCTTGATTTTCTTGTCGTGAATCTTCTGGAGTTCTTCTTCGGCATCCTTACGGTTGTCCTCGGAGAGTCCATCCTTCTCGGCTTTCTTCAGGCGGTCGATGCCGTCGCGTCGTGCGTTGCGGATGGCCATCTTAGTCTCTTCGGCTTCCTTGCCGCACTGCTTGGTAAGGAGCTTGCGTCGCTCTTCTGTGAGAGGCGGGATGGCGAGACGTATTACTTCGCCGTTGTTTTCAGGCATGATGCCCACTTCGCTGTCGATGATGGCTTTCTCGATGGGGCGGAACATAGACTTGTCCCATGGCTTGATGGCGATGGTGCGGGCGTCGGGCGTCGTAATGGATGCTACGGCGTTCAGCCCCATCATGGAGCCGTAGGAGTTCACTCGTATGGAGTCGAGGATGTGGACGTTAGCTTTTCCGGCACGTATGGTTGCCAGTTTCTCTTCGAGGTGAAGTACGCTCATGTCCATTTTTTCTTCGCATTCTGCGAGGCATTGTTTTACGTCGAACATAGTGTGATGTTTTTAGGTTTTCTGGTATTGTTGAGTTGATTCTAATTCAGGATTTTCTGCCCTTTTCGGATATATACTCCCCGTTTGGGCTGGCGTAGGATGCGGCGTCCCTGCAGGTCGTAGGCTTTGTTGACCATTGACCATTGACCATTGACCGTTGACCATTGACCATTGTTCACGGTGTTGATGCCCGTGCTCTCTGTCCATAGGAATGAAGCATGCGGCAGTTCTGGCGAGGCGTTCACGGTGCCCGTATATACGAACTCCCGTGCTCCGCTTTGGTATAGAGTGTGCATGATATCGTCGCTTCCGCGATAGTAGCAAATCCATTTGATGTACTCCCCTGTCATGTCGCTACTGCTGTAAACAGTCACTGCCAAGCCTTCGCCGTCGTAAGCGAAGGGCGTGTCGAATGGTATTGCGATGTACCCCTCTTTCCCAGTCAGGGTAACCTCTCCGTCGAACACTTCCTGAAGAAGTTCTTCGTCTATGGGGAGTGCGTTGCGGAATTCGTAGCCTTCTTGCGTAGTGTTTGCAAGCAGCAGGCGCACGTGGAATGGTGTCACGGTGCGATCGTAGTCGGTCTTGAAATAATATCGTATCTCAGAAATCACTCCTTTTGGTGCGTCAAGCCATTCTCGCGTATATATGCTTTGCGAGAAGCCGTGCGCCTTTTCAAGGCAGAATGGCGATGTGCTCGTGTAGCTGTAGCCTTGCGTGAAGTCGTACCATGCCGACGTGTTGCTGAAAGTTGCGATGCGTTCTGCCACGTTGTTATCCATGTTGGTATCGCCCAGCACTTCTGCGCGTCCGCTGATGAGCATATCCTTCGCCTCCGTGCATGTCCACCGCAGCGTGTCTGTGCGCATTTCGCCTACCGCCAAGCCTGTGCCCACGTCCTTCGTCGTGAGCACGTTGCCGCTTCCGTCTGTGAGCACAAGGCGGTAGGATTCTATGTCGTCGAAGCCATTGTTCCTAACCATGAACACGAAGTCCTCGCTCTCGCCCACTCTGCATATTTCAGCACACGCTATGCTTTCGAGCGCAATGTCTTGCGCGAACACTTCCTCTATCTTCACGTCTGAAATGTGCATCGACACCCTGTTACGCATATGGAAGCCCACATACCACGTTTCCGCTGGTCCGCCAGCGATGCCTTCAGCAGCGAATATGTGGCTCTTGGGCTCGAACCCAAAGCTTCCGTTGTTAGTGTCCATGTACGTTTCCCCTACGATGAGGCTCTGCGCCTTTGGTTCCGTACTTCTGCCAACGGTGACGTCGTATGTTACGGGGAAAAGTGGCCCCTGCGTGCGCAATCTGTAGCTCACGCGGTAGTGGTGCTCAGCCTCCATCGTCAGTGGTGGCGAAATCTGCCAGTCGTCAGCCTCGCCTTGCGGCGCAATACGCTCGTCGGGAAAGTAT
>ONWB01000078.1 GCA_900321445.1 uncultured Prevotellaceae bacterium
CGATGAAAAATACTCGCATCTTGATGAAAGATTCTCGCATCTCGATGGAAAATTCTCGCATCTCGATGGAAGATTCTCGGACTTCGTCACACGGATAAGGCATGTTTTTATTTCACACAGATATCACGGATTTCACAGATATTTTTTCGAATCACGAAAAAGGCGAGGTTACGAGCCTTTATGAAGAATTAAAATTTCAAACGGAATTTAGAAGTACTACCACAACCACCACACAACTACCACGCGCAACTGGTTGAATATCAGCGGCGCGTGGTAGTGTGGCAATTGTGGCAGTATTTTGAACTATATGGAAGGAACCTGAGGTGACAACGGCTACATGGAGCACTGAAGTCTCTCCTCGCACCATACACGTGCATTGACAAATGCCTGGAGCCAGGGTGTTGCAGCATCGTCGCGGTGTGCAGCAGGATAGTCTGCACACTGCCAGGGGAAGAAGGCGCGCTCGAGGTGGGGCATCATTGCCAAATGGCGACCGTCGGCGGAACAGATTCCGGCAACGTCGTAGTCGGAGCCATTGGGGTTGGCAGGATACTCGCTGTAGGCGTACTTCAGGCAGACGTTGTAGGCTTCCTCGCCGCCTGGCAACGAGAATTTCCCCTCGCCGTGAGCCACCCAGATGCCAAGTTCCGATCCGCTGAGCGAGCCGAACATGACGCTCTCGTTCTGCGGAACGCGAACGCTGAGGAATGCGCTCTCGAACTTGCGGCTGTCGTTGTGCAGCATCTTTGGAGCCTGAGTGTCTGACGACTTGCCAACCAAACCAAGCTCAACCATCAGCTGGCATCCGTTGCAGACGCCGAGGCTGAGCGTATCCTTGCGAGCGTAGAAGCGGTCGAGGGCTGCCTTCGCCTTGGGGTTGAAGAGGAATGCTCCCGCCCACCCCTTTGCGGAGCCGAGGACGTCGGAATTTGAGAAACCTCCGCAGAATACTATCATCTGCACTTCGTCGAGCGTTTCGCGACCTGCGGCGAGGTCTGTCATCATCACGTCCTTCACGCGGAAGCCTGCAAGGTGGAGGGCATACGCCATTTCGCGTTCGCCATTGGTGCCTTTCTCGCGAATGATAGCGGCAACGGGGGATTTCGCAGAGGGCGCAGGAATATGGGTTTCCCTGACGCCTTCGGCAAAGTGCCAGCGCAGGGGCTGACGTCCAAAGTTCTCGGCACGCTTGTCGGCACAGCCATTCATGCTCTGCTTGCGGTCGAGCTCGTGGGATGTCGCATACCACACGCTACGCAGCGCGTCGATGTCGAGAGTCAGCTGCGGAAGGCGCATCACGCGTTCGCTAATGGGACGGGCTATTTCAAACGCCCTAACACTAGCCTCGCTGAGTACACGAAGCGCTTCCTCGCGCTTTTCTTCGTCAATCTGAAGAACGACAGCAGGATTCTCAGCGAACAACACTTTCGCAAGATCCTCGCCTCCAAAGCCGCCGAGGTCAACCTCGAGTCCGCCCTCGACATTTGCAAAGCACATCTCCAGCAAACACGTCACAAGGCCACCTGCGGAAACGTCGTGGCCAGCAACAACAAGGCGGCGGCGGACAAGTTCCTGAACGGCATTGAAGGCGCGGCGGAAGGCATCGGCATCGCGCACAGAAGGCACATCGCTACCCACGAAGCCGAGGCTTTGGGCGTAGGCAGAACCTCCGAGGCGAAGCTCGTCGGAGGAGAAATCAACGTAGTACAAGCGTCCAGAGGGGCGCAGGCAGGGCGTAAGCACATGCTTCACATCCTCGACCTCGCCGCCAGCGCTGACAATGACAGTACCCGGTGCGATGACCTTCGTGCCATCAGGATATTTTTGCGTCATCGAGAGGCTGTCCTTACCCGTAGGAACATTGATGCGCAGGGCGCAGCAAAAGTCGGAAAGCGCCTGCACGGCATCGTAGAGGCGCGCGTCCTCGCCCTTTTGGGCACGACACGGCCACATCCAGTTTGCCGACAGCGACACGCTGTCGAGCCCCTCGGCAAGGGGTGCAAAGACGAGGTTTGTCAGAGCTTCTGCCACAGACAGCACGCTGCCAGCGGCGGGGTCGGCAAGTCCAGCCTGCGGCGCGTGGCCGAGTGCCGTTGCAATACCCTTTTGTCCCTTATAGTCGAGAGCCACGACGCCGCAGTCTGCCAGCGGAAGCTGCAAGGCTCCGACGCACTGCTGGCGTGCTACGCGGCCCGTTACAGAGCGGTCAACCTTATTCGTCAGCCAGTCCTTGCATGCTACAGCCTCAAGGCGCAACACCTTTTCGAGTTGCTGCTGTAGTTGCGACACAGTCGCAGAAGGCTGGACATCCTCGTAGCGGCGCACGACATGTTCGTCCGTCATCACAGTCTTGGGAGAATGACCGAACATCTGCGCCACGTCGAGGTCGAAGGGACGCTCGCCATCAGCCTGTCGGAAGGAGAAATGCGCATCGCCCGTCGTTTCGCCAACGACATACAGCGGAGCACGCTCGCGCTCAGCAATGCGGCGCACGCGGTCGATGTGCTTTTCGTCGATGAGCAACCCCATGCGCTCCTGACTTTCGTTGGCTATGATTTCCTTCGCCGACAACGTGGGGTCGCCGATGGGGAGTTTCGACATGTCTATCTCGCCGCCGCACTCCTCGACAAGTTCCGAGAGGCAGTTTACGTGACCTGCAGAACCGTGGTCGTGGATGCTGACAACGGGATTCTCCTCGCTTTCGCAAAGTGCGCGAACGAGATTGTATGCACGCTTCTGCATCTCGGGATTGGCGCGCTGCACGGCATTAAGCTCAATACCACTAGAATAGCGTCCAGTCTCCACGGAGCTTACAGAGCCGCCGCCAAGCCCGATGCGATAGTTGTCGCCACCTACGACGACGACCTTATTGCCCTTCTGCGGCGTACCTTTCAAGCAGTCGCGCTTTGTTCCGTAGCCAACGCCACCAGCGAGCATGATGACCTTGTCATAGCCGTATTGCTCGCCGTTTTCTGCGTGGTCGAAGGTCAGCACGGAGCCCGTGATTAGCGGCTGTCCGAACTTGTTTCCGAAGTCGCTTGCTCCGTTGGAGGCTTTTATGAGTATTTGTTCGGGTGTCTGGTAAAGCCACGGGCGGCGACTCTCGCGCGGCGACGTCATATACACCGCCGTGCCTGCAATAGGCCACGAGCCTACACCTCCACCCATGCGGTCGCGAATCTCGCCGCCCGTTCCCGTCGAAGCACCATTGAAGGGCTCCACCGTAGTCGGGAAGTTATGCGTCTCGGCTTTTAGCGATATAACGCTCTCAACATCCTTTGTCTCGAAGAAGTCGCTTGTGTCGGCACTATGGGGAGCAAACTGTTCCACCACAGGTCCCTGACTGAATGCCACATTATCTTTATATGCCGACAGGATGTGGTGCGGATTCTCCTTCGTCGTCTTTTTTATGAGGTTGAATAGCGACGAGGGCATCTCCTTGCCATCGATGATGAACGTGCCGCCGAAAATCTTGTGGCGGCAATGCTCGGAGTTTATCTGCGCAAAGCCGAACACCTCGGAGTCCGTAAGCCTGCGCCCCAGCTGACGCTCGACGTCATGAAGATACGATATCTCTTCAGGCGACAGTGCAAGTCCCTCCTGCTCGTTGTACGCCTCGAGGTCCTCGATGTGCTGTATGGGAGCCGGCTGGATATGTACGGCAAACACCTCTTGGTCGAGGCCCTCATAGCGGCGTTGCAGCATGGGGTCGAAGCTTTCGGCATCAGCGCCTTCAGGCACGGGAAAATACTCTTCAATACGCGAAATGCCGCCGAGATTCATATTCTGAGTAATCTCAACGGCATTCGTACTCCAAGGTGTTACCATCTCGCGGCGTGGTCCCACAAAGTGGCCGCTCAACGCGGTGGCAGCAAGGGGCGTGGCTTCGCCGAAAAGCCAGCAAAGCTTGCCCTCTTCTTCTGACGAGAACTGGTGGTCAGCCTCTACGGCTATGACACTCTGGCTGGGGGTGCGGAAAAAATATACCATTATATAGGGACGGGAGTTAATTATAGTTGATAGTTGAAAGTTTATAGTTTATAGTTTGCTATTGGCTAACTCACCTTGCTTTTCGCCGCCCAACCTTCGTGCGAACTACGCCCGCACGGGCTGACGACGGCTACAAGGCTCATTGACCTTCGGCTATTGTCTGCTTAATTCTATTTGCTCTGCCTCGACGTATGTCCCTGGCATGAATACGCGCGCCGAGCGGCTGAACTTGTCGGCACTCTCCGTGGTAAGGAAGCGGCATGTGCCGCCAGTGCTCAGTCTTGCACGCATGTCCTCGTGGCGCCGTAGGTAGTCAACAAGGCTACTTGCCACATATTTTCCCTGACTCACAACACGCACGCCATCGGGGACGTAGCGACGAATCTTTGGTATCAGCAGGGGATAGTGGGTACAGCCGAGAATAATAGTGTCTATCAGAGGGTCTGTACTCATGAGCTGGTCTATGCGCTTCTTTATAAAGTAGTCGGCACCAGCACTATTGTGCTCGCCATATTCCACGAGAGGCACCCACATCGGGCATGCTATGGCCGTGAGTTTGATGTTTGGGGAAATGTTGTGAATCTCCATCGTATAACTGCCAGAGTTCACCGTTCCTGGTGTAGCGAGAAGTCCCACGTGGTTTGTTCGCGACAACATCGGCACGCACTCCACCGTTGGGCGTATAACACCCAGGACGCGGCGCTCTGCGCCAAAGCTCGGAAGGTCGTTCTGCTGTATCGTACGCAGTGCCTTCGCAGAGGCCGTGTTGCATGCCAGGACGACAAGCGCACAGTCGCGCTCCAGCAATGCCGTTACCGACTCAAGCGTATATCGATAAATCACCTCGTAGCTGTGCGGGCCGTACGGAGCTCTCGCATTGTCGCCAAGGTAAAGGTAGTCGTATTCGGGTAGTAACTTGCGGATTTCGTCCAGTATCGTCAGACCACCATATCCGCTGTCAAAAATGCCTATTTTCATTTCCTCGTAAGTTTTTCTTTCACATAAGGCGTCGCATCCTCCGATTTCCCTCTGTTGAGAAAAGGAAAGGCTGCACCATCGAGATTTACTATGAACTCATAACCGCGTTCGCGACCAACGCTGGCAATAGCCTCATCGAGTTTCGCACGCACGGGTCGCATCATCTCCTGCTCGGCATCGCGCAGTATGCTGTCGGCCTCGTGTCGATAGGCTATGCTACGCTCCATGGCATCCTGAAGGTCGCGCTGCCGCTTCAGCATGATATTCTGCGGAAAATCCTTCTGTCCTTGCAGAAACTCCGCAAACAATCTCTTGAAGTTCGTCTCGTTGTACTCCGCCTCTGCCTCATACTGCACCTTCAACCCCATCAAGCCATCCACAGCCTGCGTATATTCGGGCATTGAGCACAACAGCGAGTCATAGTGCAGATATCCATACTTTGCCTGAGCTGCTACTTCCTTAGGAAAAGCCCAGAACACAAGCAGCAGCACAAGACATCCAAATATATTCTTTGTTTTCATATACAGGTATAAACTTACTTCACAAGAATCTTTTCGGTACGCCCATCAGCATGGCGCAAGATGTTGACACCACGTTGCAGGCCTTTAAGGGACAGGCCTTGGAGGTTATACACCCTTCTCACACCTGTCGCCGCCTCTACTTCGTGCAAGCCCGAGGGAGCTCCAGTCACCTTAACCTTCTCCGCATTCACTATGCGTCCAGTAGTCGTGTTTAGCAGGAATACTACAAGCGACAAGTCGTCCTTATCCTGAATAAGCTTCATCTCACCCATATCTATGCGCTGAGAATGCTGCTTTGCCGTTCCACTCACAATAGGCGCAGGGATGCTTCCTGCAACGCCCTTTTCAACACCAGCGGCAGCAACAACGACATTGTGGAACTTATAATCCACAAGGCTCTTTGGCGAATTGACAAGGTCGGTAAGATTGTCGTCGTATGCGAATGAATTGTCGCCAGAAAGCGCGTTGCTCTGTACCCAGTCCTTATCTGTACCCGTCAGGGTTCCCGCCGTAACGAGATATCCTAAAGCGTATTCCGACTTCGATGCAGACACCTGGAATGTCACACGCGCTTTAGCATTAATCTCAGTAAGGGCGTCATTCCAAGCTGCCTCTGCCTCTAACGAAGCCTCCGCCGTGTACGAGAGTTCCTGCTCGATGTCGGCATCAAGTCCGTAGTAGTCGCCAGCGGCACTTCCATAGTACGGATCTGTCTCAGGGCCACGATTGATGAAGCATGCAGGCACTCCGATGAGGGTTCCGATGAGAGGGTCATATCCTATGTTAGAGTCCCACATCACATCCTGATCGTGCACTTCCACGGCTATGAGCTTGTCGCCAAACTTCTTTTCCGAAAGCTCAATGCCTCGCGCTCCCAGCGGGCACCATATACACCACGTTCCCGTGAACTCCTCAACCAACACTTTCTTGGGTAGCGTTTCGCCGAGAACGGAGAGTTTTATTTTCGTAGAGGCTTCTTCCTTCGCAACGGCATTTTCTTCACCATTAACGCGCGTTACTGTTAGGATTTTTTCCACATCTCCCGTCTTGTTTCCAACAGCAATAGGCACTTTTGCCACGAACTCTCCTTGCGCCATAAATGGCGAGTTCATGTCATAGTGCTGCTCCTCGCCTGTGATGCCTTCAGAAGATATCGTATAGTCGAAACTTTGCACACCATCGACGCCAAAATTCTCCAACGTAAGCGGAACCACAGCGGTTCCCCCAAGAGTAGCCGAAACCTTCTCTGCGCCCTTTGCTCTTACGGCATGGTGCTGAAGATTTCCGCCAAAGAGAATCTGCATCGCCAAGGCACCAAAATCCTGGCTATAGTCGCCCCACTCGGTCAGCCCTTCGCTTGTACGCAGATAAAAAGAGCCCGCCGTGTGCACATCTCCAGAATATGCAATGGGGCGTATGTCGTTGTCGTTGCTTACATTGGCAATCGTTAGAGAGTAACCCACGTAAACACCCTTGTTTGTGACGGTATATGGCGTCTTATACGTGACGTTGGTAAATCCACCTAATGTTCTGCCCGTTAGCGACACGTTCTGCACAAAAACATCCGCCTGACCACCAGACGAAGGAAGCGACTCCGATACCCACACCTTCACGTTTTTCAAATTAGCGGTGTTGGGCAGCGAAAGGCGCAAGCCGTTCAGCGTGGCACCATTTGCGAAATAGGTTCCGCCAGGAATGAACGCTGCAACATCGTAGGTAACGCTCCAGCCTGTCCCAACAGCATTCACACTCATTCCGTTAGCGTAATATCCCCACCAGATGGTTTCTTCGTCCGAAACCTCACTTCTCAACTGCGCACAAAGTGATGCTAACGGAAGGAGCACAATAGCTGACAAAAGAAATAGTTTTTGCATCATATCAGTGCATTTTCTTGCTTTGGGTGCAAAGATAGCACTTTTCCCGCACTAGTTCCAAAAATTATTTGTACTTTCGCGCCCGTTTCCTGAGATAATTATCAAAAACCTATTATAAGCATGGCAGTAAAAGAACTAAAATCGAAAGCGTTGAACATGAAGAACGTATTATCGTTCGTATTCACGTTCATCGCCACCATCGTGGTATGGAATCTCCCGACAGACAGTTTCGGCATTGATGGTCTTACCGTTGTCCAGCAACGTATTATTGCAATCTTTGTGTTTGCAACTCTCTCCTGGCTTACGGAAGCTATCCCCGCTTGGGCCACCTCGCTCGTCATTATCATGACAATGTGCCTGACCGTGTCGAACAATGCGCTCACATTCTTCAAGGCTGAAGAGTCGGAGGCTTTTGGAACACTTCTGAAGTCGAAGGCTATCATGGCAAGCTTCGCCGACCCCGTCATCATGCTGTTCCTCGGCGGTTTCACCCTTGCAATAGCAGCGTCGAAGTTTGGTCTCGACGTGCTCCTCGCCCGTAACCTCATCAAGCCCTTTGGCAAAAAGTCAGAAAACGTCCTGCTGGGATTCCTGCTCATCACGGGCTTCTTTTCAATGTTTGTAAGTAACACAGCAACGGCAGCTATGATGCTGACATTCCTCACGCCCGTCTTTGCCGCACTTCCTGCAAATGGCAAGGGACGCATAGCACTGACAATGTCCATACCCATAGCAGCAAACTTAGGTGGTATGGGAACCCCTATCGGCACACCCCCTAATGCCATCGCCATACAGCAACTTTCGGAAATGGGCATGGGCATCGACTTCGGCCAGTGGATGCTATTCATGTTCCCGCTGGTAATGCTGTTGCTCTTCATCTCTTGGCGCGTAATACTTTGGTTCTACCCCTTTACACAGAAAACCATTGAGCTGAAGATTGAGGGTAACGTGCATCAGGGCTGGAAGATGTGGGTCGTTAGCGCCACGTTCATCCTGACAATCCTTTTGTGGGTGCTGCCCTCCGACATGACGGGCATCGACTCCAACACGGTAGCACTCGTGCCTATGGGCATCTTCGCTCTGACGGGTGTCATCACACGTAAAGACTTGGCAGACATCGACTGGAGCGTCATCTGGATGGTAGCCGGAGGCTTCGCACTTGGCCTTGGCCTGAACAGTTCCGGACTTGCCGACGCTGCCATCAAGAGCATTCCGTTCGGCAGTTGGTCGCCAGTGGTTATCCTCTTGATTTCGGGCGTCATCTGCTATTTCCTCTCGAACTTCATCTCAAACACAGCAACGGCTGCGCTCCTCGTCCCAATCCTTGCCACCGTCTGCAAGGGCATGGGCGACTCCCTTGCCACAATCGGCGGCACAGTTACGGTACTTGTAGGAATTGCCGTGGCTGCCAGCTCAGCAATGTGCTTGCCCATCTCCACGCCACCCAATGCCATCGCCTTCTCCACTGGTCTTGTGAAGCAGAACGAAATGCTGAAGGTTGGCCTGACGATGGGTATCGTCACGATGGTACTCGGATACATCCTTCTATACACTATCGGTCAGTTCGGAGTCCTTTGACGGAAACATAGCAGGATATGCTCTTTAACTCGATAGAATATCTACTGTTCCTTCCAGTCGTCTTCCTCGTTTATTGGAAGTTATGCTACTCTGTGAAGGCAAAGAACGTGTGGATTATTCTATCGAGTTACTTTTTTTACGCATGGTGGGATTGGCGCTTCACAGGCCTTCTTGCGCTCACCACTCTTGCAAGCTACACGAGTAGCATCGCTATTGAGCACCTGAACAAACTGTCAAGGAAAAGCAGGGCACGCATAGTCCTTGCTGCCAACATTGTCCTGAATGTTGGTATACTTTGCGTGTTCAAATACTACGATTTCTTCGCAGAAAGCTTTTGTGACCTCGTTCAAAGCATTGGATTTGAACGCCCCACCTTTCCACTGCTGAACGTAATATTGCCCGTCGGAATATCTTTCTACACGTTCCAAGCCGTGAGCTACTGCATCGACGTCTATCGCGGAAGTTTTCAAGCAGAACGCGATGCCGCAGCATTCTTTGCCTACTTGAGTTTCTTCCCGCAGCTTGTAGCAGGTCCCATCGAGCGTGCTTCCT
>ONWB01000015.1 GCA_900321445.1 uncultured Prevotellaceae bacterium
CGGCAGAGGCGGCTGCCACGTTCAGCGAGTCAACGCCGTGATACATAGGGATGCGGACAACATAATCCGTTGCGGCAATAGTTTCTGCAGGAAGTCCGTCACCCTCAGTTCCCATGACGACAGCCAGTCGCGGTTCTTCGCGCAAACGGCTGTCGTCTATGCTTATACTATTGTCCGTCAGGGCCATCGCAGCCGTTTTGAATCCAAGATTGCGAAGTTCGCCTATGGGATTTTCTGCTACGCACCAAGGCACGAGGAACACGCTTCCCATCGAAACCCTTACGGCACGGCGGTTCAGGGGGTCGCAGGCGTCGGCAGAGAGGACTATGGCATCCATACCAAGCGCTGCGGCACTACGGAATATGGCACCTATGTTCGTCGTGTCCGTAACACTTTGTATCACGCACACTCTGCGAGCATCGCGGCACACGTCCGCAACACTTTTCCCAGCTGGGCGACGCATGGCACACAATACGCCGCGCGTCAAGACGTAGCCCGTCAGATTCGCAAGTATATCACGCGGGCCAGTATAGACGGGAATATCCCCCGCACGGCGAATAATGTCGGCAGCATCGCCTTCAATATGTTTCGCCTCGCAAAGCATGCTGACAGGCTCGTAGCCCGCACGAAGCGCCACGTCTATCACCTTCGGACTTTCTGCAATAAACAGCCCCTTCTCTGGTTCCAACCTGTTGCGAAGTTGCGCCTCGGTAAGACTTCTGAAGACATCCACAGCAGGGTCATCAATAGTTCGTAATCTGACAATCATATTTCGTAATCTATTCTGGCGGCAAAAATACGTGTTTGAACTGGAAAGTCAATTTTAACACACGATTTTAAAAAAAGTTTTGGCGGTTTTGATGAAAGATTTGGCGGTTTTGATGAAAGTTTTGGCGGTTTTGATGAAAAATTTGGCGGTTTTGTTTGACTTTTATTGCGCACTTTACTGATAGATCGGGATTTTAAGGAGACAAGCACGTAAAAACCACCTACGGGGCTGTTGCAACTCCATAGGCGGCTATATAATACTGATAATAAGAGAAGTGTCGGAATGGTATATATCGATAGCAGTTATTTGCCCAAAGCTCCGATAAGCTCATCGATGGCGAGGGAGCGCTGCTCACCGCTTTCCATGTTCTTCAATGAGACCGTACCATCGGCCATCTCCTGCTCGCCTACGAGGGCGACGAATGGTATCTGTCGGGCATTTGCATAGCTCATCTGCTTCTTCATCTTGGCAGCATCGGGATATACCTCGACGGAGATGCCAGCTGCTCGCACCATACGGGCAAGGCGCAGACAATGGGCAGCTTCGCGTTCGCCAAAGTTTATGAACAGGAGGCGCACACCCTGAACGGCATCTTTGGGATAGAGGTCAAGTTGGTTGAGAACGTCGTAAATGCGGTCGGCGCCAAAACTAATGCCTACGCCACTCAAACCAGGCATGCCAAAGATGCCTGTGAGGTTGTCGTAGCGTCCGCCGCCAGTTATGCTGCCAATCTGCACGTCGAGTGCCTTAACCTCGAAGATGCAGCCCGTATAATAGTTTAAGCCGCGAGCGAGGGTGAGGTCGAATTCCACGTTCTCCTGCTCCTCTGCAGAGAGGGTGCGAAGGACAAATTCCACCTCCTCGACGCCCTTCAGTCCAGTGTCGGATGTCGCAAGAACCTGACGCATCGTCTGCATCTTCTCGGCGTTTGTGCCACTAAGCTTGATGATGGGCTGGAGCTTCTCAATGGCTGTCTCGTCGAGACCTCCAGAGCGCAATTCCTCGTTCACTCCATCAAGGCCGATTTTGTCTAATTTGTCAATGGCGACTGTTATATCAACTATTTTGTCTGATGCTCCAATAACCTCTGCTATACCCGTGAGTATCTTACGGTTATTGATTTTGATGCAGACGCGTATGCCGAAGCTGGAGAATACCTCCTGCATGATTTCCACAAGCTCCACCTCGTTCAGTAGGGAGTCGGAGCCAACGACGTCGGCATCACACTGGTAAAACTCGCGATAGCGTCCCTTTTGCGGACGGTCTGCACGCCACACAGGTTGTATCTGATAGCGCTTAAAGGGCATCTGCAACTCCTCACGATGTTGTACGACATAGCGTGCAAAGGGAACGGTAAGGTCGTAGCGAAGCCCCTTTTCGCAGAAGCGTGCTGCAAGGTGCAGGGGATTGCGTTCTGCAAGTTCTTCCTCAGATATTTTTGCGAGGAAGTCGCCACTATTTAGAATCTTGAAAAGCAGCCTGTCGCCCTCCTCGCCATACTTCCCCATAAGCGTGGAGAGGTTTTCCATAGCCGGCGTCTCTATCTGCGTATATCCGTGGCGGGCATAGACTTGTCGTATTGTGTTGAAAATATAGTTGCGCTTCGCCATCTCTACAGGGCCGAAGTCGCGCGTTCCTTTGGGAATACTTGGTTTCATCGAATGTTAGGATTCTACTTTTATGTGCTTTTATAAGGACATGTTTGTTTTGTCCAATAGCAAGGCAAGTTTAGAGGAGTTTATTGTTATTGGTCTCTGGCTTCGCGTTCTTTAATAAGATAAATACACGTTGGCAGGTGGTCGCTATATCCGTTTAGCCATCGTCCTCCGCCATGTGTACGCAGCGGACTGCCCTTGTATTGTCCGTCCTGCTGGATGAGGTAGTCGCGAAGGAAAATCTCACAACGCTGGTACTTTATCGTGCGATAGTCATCGCCGATAAGGTTGCCTGTAAATACAATCTGGTCGAAGAGGTTCCACTTTCCGTCGTAGAGAAGTGTGCCCTGTCCGTCCTGATAGAGCACCTTTCCCCAGGGGTTGAAGAGTTCGTTCTCACCCACGTCCTCTGCGCGGAACTTTGCTCCGAGTGCCACGCGCATACTCTTGTTGCGCGGGTCGTCGTTCATGTCGCCCATGATGATGACGTGGCTCCCGGGATCTTGCCTAAGCAAGGCATCTTTCAACTCGCGCACTTGTTCGCCCGCACGCTCGCGCACTGGACTTCCAGCAAAGCGGCTTGGCCAGTGGCAGACTATGAAGTGGAACTTCTCATCCGCCATCGTACCAGACATGACGAGGAATCCGCGTGTAATGTGCGTGGTGTCGCCCTTTAGTTCCTTGTATGCGTGTACTTTTTTGTTGTCGTCAACCCAGAATCCAAGGTTTACGTCGGGCTGTGCGGGGTCGAGATAGTAATATGGTACAAGCATGTGGCTCTCGTAGTGGAAAACGCGCGGATTATATAGGAATGCGCACTCCACACCACGACGGTCAGGCCCGTTTTCGTGGCATATCGCCCATCTGCGCTTCTCAAGGGCAGGCTGTTTCAGGAGATCCTCGAGCACGTTGCGGTTCTCAATTTCAGAAACGCCCACGACGACAGCACCAAATGGGATGCGGTCTGTGCAAAGCTCGGAAAGCACCTTCGACATGTTTGCGAGCTTGTTCTCGTACTTCATCTTCCCCCATTGGTTAGCACCATTGGGAAGGAACTCGTAGTCGTTCTTGCCGGCATCGTGGAGCGTGTCGAAGAGGTTCTCCAAGTTGTAGAACGCGATGCCGTAGCGTGCAAAGCGCCTTTCACGCTGCCCGCAAGCCACGAACGTCGTGGAAGCCAGCAATATGGCGCATAGCGTAAGTATAAGCTTTCTCATATTGTAGAGATGTTTAGAGTTCAAATCCGATTTTCGCCGCGAAATTAGTGTATTGTTCTAAAATGCGCAAGACTTTGACGAATCAATATTATTTTTTCAGTTGGCAAAAATATGAAAAAACTGATAAACGGCGAAAAACGAGGCCAATTTTTGGTCGCTTGCGGCAAAAACATTACTTTTGCGCGCGGAAACAATATAATTGTACAAAAATATGAGTTTAAAAATCATTGTACTTGCCAAACAAGTACCTGACACTCGCAACGTAGGTCCGGATGCCATGACGCCCGAAGGTACCGTGAACCGTTCTGCCCTGCCTGCGATTTTCAACCCAGAAGACATGAATGCGCTGGAACAGGCTCTACGCCTGAAAGACCAGTTCCCCGGCTCAACGGTTCACGTGCTGACGATGGGGCCTGGCCGCGCAACAGACGTAATCCGCGAAGGCCTCTACAGAGGTGCCGATGGCGGATACCTGCTCTCCGACCGCGCTTTTGCCGGTGCCGACACGCTTGCCACAAGCTACGCCCTGGCAACAGCAATACGCAAGATTGGCGTTCCAGACATCGTTATCGGAGGTCGCCAGGCTATCGACGGCGACACCGCACAGGTAGGTCCGCAGGTGGCGCAGAAGCTCGACCTGAACCAGATTACATACGTTACGAGCGTAGATGAGGTCAAGGACGGCGTCATTACCGTCACGCGCCACATTGATGGCGGCGTAGAGCGCGTACAGGCTCCCCTGCCCCTCCTGCTTACCGTAAATGGCGATGCGGCTCCCTGCCGCCCGCGTAACGCAAAACTTCTTATGAAGTACAAGCGTGCTACGGCGCCTATGGAGCGTACCGAGGACCAGCCCTACGCAAACCTCTACGAGGAGCGCCCCTACCTGACCGTTACGCAATGGACTGTTGCCGACATCGATGGCGACTACAACCAGTGCGGTCTGGCTGGCAGCCCCACGAAGGTAAAGGCTGTGCAGAACATCGTCTTCAAAGCAAAAGAAAGCAAACGTCTAACCTCCGCAGATACTGACATCCAAGAGCTCATGAAGGAGCTTGTGGATGACAAGATTATCGGATAAGCTACAGGAATTATGCAAAATGTCTTTGTATATATTGAGATAGAAGGCACACAAGTTGCCGAAGTCTCCCAGGAACTTTTGACAAAAGGGCGTAAACTGGCAAACGAGCTGGGCGTACAGTTGCATGCCGTTGTTGCCGGCACGAACATCAAGGGAAAGGTCGAGAGCCAAATCCTGCCGTATGGCGTAGATAAGCTCTTCGTATTCGATGGCGAAGGCCTCTTCCCCTACACGTCGAAGCCACATACCGACATCCTTGTGGAACTCTTCAAGCGCGAGCAGCCGCAGATTTGCCTTATGGGCGCCACCGTCATAGGACGCGACCTGGGTCCGCGCGTAAGTTCCTCGCTCACGAGCGGCCTTACCGCCGACTGCACGCAGCTGGAGATTGGCGACTACGACGACAAGAAGGAAGGCAAGCACTACGAAGGCCTCCTCTACCAGATTCGTCCCGCATTCGGCGGCAACATCGTCGCTACCATCGTAAATCCCGATCATCGTCCCCAGATGGCAACGGTACGCTCCGGCGTTATGAAGGCTGAAATCCTCGACCCACAATATAAGGGCGAAGTTGTTTATGAAAACGTTTGCGACTTTGTTCCCGCAGAGGACTACATCGTGAAGGTCATCGAGCGCCACGTGGAAGCTGCCAAGAACAACCTCAAAGGTGCTCCCATCATCGTTGCCGGAGGTTACGGCGTCGGCTCGAAGGAAGGTTTCGACCTGCTGCGCCAGCTTGCTAAGGAACTTCATGGCGAGGTTGGTGCCAGCCGCGCTGCCGTGGACGCAGGATTCTGCGAGCACGACCTGCAGATTGGCCAGACAGGCGTCACGGTACGTCCCAAGGTGTATATCGCATGCGGCATAAGCGGCGCCATTCAGCACGTGGCAGGTATGAAGGAGAGCGGCATCGTCATCTCCGTCAATAGCGACCCGAACGCTCCCATTAACGACATAGCCGACTACGTCATCACGGGAACCGTGGAAGAAGTGTTGCCCAAGATGATTAAGTATTATAAGGAAAACAACAAGTAAACAATGGCAAATTCATATATCGACCATCCTGAGCTTCGCTTCGAGTTGAACAACCCGATGATGGAGCGTATCGTGGAACTCAAAGAGAGAAACTTCCGCGATAAAGACGAATTCGACTACGCTCCGCAGGACTATGCGGACACGATGGACAGCTACGACCGCGTGCTGGAAGTCGTGGGCGACATAACGGCAAACGTTATTGGCGAGAATGCTGAGAGCGTGGACCTCGAAGGTCCTCACCACGAGGGCGACCGCGTGCGCTACGCCAGCGGTACGGTCAAAAACATGGAGGCTATGGTAAGTGCCGGCATGAACGGCATGACAATGCCCCGTCGCTACGGCGGCCTAAACTTCGCCATGACTCCCTACACGATGTGCGCAGAGATTGTTGCCGCCAAGGATGCTGGTTTCAGCAACATATGGAGCCTTCAGGACTGCGTGGAAACTCTCTACGAGTTTGGCAACGAGGACCAGCACAAGCGCTTCATCCCGCGTGTGTGCGCAGGCGAGACGATGTCTATGGACCTCACGGAGCCCGATGCAGGTTCCGACCTCCAGAGCGTGATGCTCAAGGCCACATACGACGAGAAGGAGGACTGCTGGCGCCTGAACGGTGTCAAGCGCTTCATCACGAATGGCGACGCCGACATCCACCTCGTGCTTGCACGCTCCGAGGAAGGTACTACCGACGGACGTGGCCTGTCCATGTTCATCTACGACAAGCGCCAAGGTGGCGTTAACGTGCGCCGTATCGAGAACAAGCTCGGCATCCACGGCTCTCCCACCTGCGAACTGGTATATAAGAACGCCAAGGCCGAACTTTGCGGAAGTACGCGCCTGGGACTCATCAAGTACGTCATGGCCCTCATGAACGGAGCACGTCTGGGCATAGCGGCTCAAAGCGTCGGCATCTCGCAAGCCGCCTACGACGAAGGCCTCGCCTATGCGAAGGACCGCGAGCAGTTCGGAAAGAAAATCATCGAGATGGCGCCCGTTTATGACATGCTCGCACGCATGAAGGCAAAGCTCGACGCAGGACGCGCCCTACTCTACCAATGCAGCCGCTACGTGGACGTATATAAGGCTCTCGACGACATTGCACGCGAACGCAGCCTCACGCCCGAGGAGAAGCAGGAGCTGAAGAAGTTCACGCGCCTGGCCGATGCCCTCACGCCGCTGGCAAAGGGTATGAACTCCGAGTATTGCAACCAGAACACGTACGACGCCATCCAGATTCACGGAGGCTCGGGCTTCATGCTCGACTACCCCATCCAGCGCTACTATCGCGACGCCCGCATCACATCCATCTACGAGGGCACGACGCAGCTGCAGGTTGTTGCCGCCATACGCTACATCATGAACGGCACATACCTCGGCATCATCGGCGACCTCATGCAGGAAGAAGTGAGCGAGGAGCTCCGTCCGCTCCGCCAAAAGGTGGAAGCTATGGTTCGGCTCTACGAAGAGAGCGTCAACTACGTCAAGGAAGCCCAGAACCAGGAAGTACAGGACATCCTCGGCCGACGCCTCTACGAGATGACGGCAGAAACGCTCATGTCCATCCTCATCCTGCGTAACGCAACACGTTGCCCCGAGCTTTTCCACAAGTCCGCACAAGTTTACGTGCGCATGGCCGAGGAGAACGTAATCGGCAAGAGCGCATACGTGAAGCAGTTTGTGGCCGACGAGCTGGACTACTTCCGCGCATAACACCCTCTCACGCATTAGGCTACGCTCCAAAACACACGGGGCGTAGCCTGCGTTTTTCTAAAGAAAACCCGCATCTTTTCTGAAGAAATCCGCATTTTTCTAAAAATATCACATGAGAAAACGACTTTCGCTTCTTCTGCTGGCGCTCATGCCCCTCACGCTATTTGCGAAGATTTGGAAACCGCAGGAGGTGCCCATGACGCATCTGGAAAACAAGTTCCGCTACGTCTGCAATCCCGACAGCATTCTTCGTGAGAGCACGGTGCACTATTGCGACTCGCTAATCCGCATCATCGAGGACGAGACGGGGGCGCAATTCGTCGTTGTCGTGGTGGAAAGTCTTGACGGCGACGACCCCTACGAGTTCAACAAAGAGCTGTTCGAGCTTCATGGCTTCGGGCAGGCCGACAAGGACAACGGCCTCCTCCTCACGCTCGCCACGGTGGACCGCAGCTATTTCTTCTCAACAGGTTCCGGCATGGAGGGCGTGCTCCCCGATGCCATTACGAACCGCATGCAGAACGCCGTATTCGTACCGCGACTAAAAGAGTCTGACTGGGACGGAGCCATACGCAATATGGTGACGACGGTCTTCAACTACCTACTTGGAGACGACGAAATCCGCGCGGAAATCAACTCGCAGATAGAGGAGGCTGAAAAAAAGGACCAGAGCAAGGGCAGCAGTAGCGACGACACGATACCCACCATCCTTTTCCTAACGGCAATAGCTGGAGGCGCCTTCGGCTTTGCTGCTCGCGAGAAGTACAAGAACGAGCACAAGAACTGCCCGTTCTGCAGGAGCAAACATTCTGCCACGAGAATCTCCAAAAAGATGGTCGAGGACTTGGAGAATGACAAGGCTACCAACTTGGAGATATGGAAATGCTCCAAGTGTGGAAACTCCTTCCCCGTCACGTTCACATATCTACATAGCGACTACGAGGGCAGCTCCAGCGACGACGACTACGACAGTTCCTCAAGTAGCTCCTCCAGCTCCAGTAGTGGCGGCAGCTTCGGTGGCGGCAGCTATAGCGGCGGCGGTTCTGGCGGACGGTTCTAAACTGGTTTTCCCGAAAACGAAGGAAATGTCATGACACGAAAAGAAAAGACGCGCAAGATACTCGACTATCTCGCCCCCATCTACGGAAATGTGGAGACGGAGCTGGACTTCGCCACGCCCTTCCAGCTGCTCGTGGCCACCGTCCTCTCGGCACAATGTACGGACAAGCGAGTGAACATGGTTACGCCCGCCCTATTCGCCGACTATCCCGACGCTACGACCATGGCCGAGGCCACGCCCGAGGTCATCTACGAATACGTGCGCTCCGTCTCGTACCCGAACTCGAAGGCATCCCACCTCTGCGGCCTTGCCCGCATGCTGCGCGACGAATATGGCGGCGAGGTTCCGCAGACGCTCGAGGAGCTTGTGCGCCTGCCTGGCGTTGGGCGAAAGACGGCAAACGTGGTGCAGGCCGTAGCCTTCGGCAAATCCGCGATAGCCGTCGATACGCACGTTTTCCGCGTGAGCCATCGCCTCGGACTCGTCTCCGACAAGGACAACACGCCCTACAAGGTCGAGATGGCGCTCTCAAAGCTCATTCCCGAGGACGAACTCGGCTATTCCCACTTCTGGCTGCTCATGCATGGGCGCTACGTTTGCACGTCGCAACGGCCAAAGTGCGCGAAATGCGGACTTGCGGAGCTTTGCACACATAAGATTAAATAATAAGGGGAGTAAACGAGCTTTGCACGTGGGAGTTAAGGTGGAGTTAATTCGCTTCGCTCATGGGAGTTAAAGACCTTTGGTCTTGGACAATACAACTACACCCGCAAAACTAACGTCCACGACGCGCAGCGGAGTTAACTTCAATGAGCCTTGCAACCGCTGTCAGCCCGTGCAGACGGAGTTTGCACGAAGGCTGGAAGGCGAAAACAAGGCGAATTAACTCCCAGCCGACAGAGTCGGCTTAACTCCTTTTCAACATCCACTAAAACATAAAAATTTTCAAAAAAATAGCCGCCATTTACGAAAAAGTGTTACTTTTGCACGCCGAAAGAACAGGAAAGCTGCCAGAGTGGTCGAATGGGGCAGACTCGAAATCTGCTGTACGGCCTGTCCGTACCGGGGGTTCGAATCCCTCGCTTTCCGCCAAGAGGACAGAAGAGGAGAGCGTGAAAGCTCTCCCTTTTTGTTTCATGAGAACAGGCGTTTTCGCAACAACAGGCGCTCGTTTCATGAGAACGGACAATTGTTCCACTATATCAGACACGTTTTAACAGACATCATACCATGTTCCAACAACCACAAGCCAAGATAAACCTCGGGCTATACGTGACGGAGCGACGTCCCGACGGCTACCACAACCTCCAGACGTGCTTCTACCCCATCCCCCTTACCGACAACCTCGAAATCAAGGAGCTTCGCAATTCTAACGAGCCCTGGAGCCTTCAAGTGGCGGGAAACGAGGTCGAGGGCGATGCTAAGGACAACCTTGTCGTACGCGCCTACGAGAGCCTGCGCGAGGAGTTTGCCAGCCTGCCGCCTGTGGACATATACCTCTACAAGCGCATCCCCACGGGCGCGGGACTCGGCGGCGGCAGTAGCGACGCTGCGGCGGCCTTGTGCATGCTTAACGACATGTTCGCCCTGGGGCTCTCGGCAGATGAGCTTGAGCGGCGCGCTGCCCGCCTGGGTGCCGACTGCGCATTTTTCGTCCGCAGCCGTCCCGCCATGGCCGAGGGTATAGGCGACATACTCACGCCCTGCGACGTGAGCCTACGGGGATGGGAAATGGTGCTTGTAAAGCCCGACGACTTTGTATCTACCCGCGAGGCCTACGCCCACGTGCGCCCGCGCCCCGTCCTGCGTGGCGATGCCGAGCGCATGCCCATAGCCGACGTGCTTCGCCGACCTGTGGAGGAATGGCGCGGAAGGCTCAGCAACGACTTCGAGGATAGCGTATTCCTCTCCCACCCGCGCATAGCCGCCATCAAGGAGACGCTATACGACATGGGAGCCGCCTACGCCTCGATGTCTGGAAGCGGAGCCGCAGTATTCGGCCTGTTCCGCCACCGCCCCGAGTCCGCCGAGGAGGTGTTCAAGGACTGCTTCCTACACCAGGCACGATTATTGAAGTAGGAGGAGTTAAGCCAGCAGAGCTGGCAGGGAGTTATTAAAAGGGAGTGAAGCCGACCTTGTCGGCAGGGAGTGAAGCACTTCGTGCAGGACAATACAACTGCATCCGCAAAACTAACGTCCACGAGCGTAGAGGGCTTGAAAACGGAGTTAAGCCTGCTACGCAGACTGGGAGTTATTAAAAGGGAGTTAAGCCAGCAGAGCTGGCAGGGAGTGAAGCACTTCGTGCAGGACAATACAACTGCATCCGCAAAACTAACGTCCACGAGCGCAGCGAGTTAACTTCCATGAGCGTAGCAAATTAACTCCCACGAAGCGAAGCGGAGTTAACTCCCATGAGCAACGCGAATTAACTCCCATGAGCAAGGCGAATTAACTTCCCATTTAACTCCCGAAAATTAAACACATTATTATATATACACACGCGCGAACATCATGAGAAAAGCAGGAAGAGACGAAATAGAGAGGGCCATCACGACGGGCATAGTCTTCAGCGGCGAGAAGCTGCGCGTCACACGCGACGGCAAGGAGAAGGTGAAGACGAAGGCGAAGAAGAAGCAATACGTCACGGGCGCACACGGAAGCGCCTCGGCAAAGAAGAAAGCCAACATCCGCCAACGCCGACAGAACAGGAACAAGGGGAAATAGAGGGGAACAATAGTTTTGTAAGAACTGTTGTTTCGTCCAGCACGAGGTGCTTCGCTCGGCATGTACGTTAGGACTGACGCTTTGCTTGCAAAGAACGGTTATTGGATATTGGTTAACGTAATAAGGCTGGGGCACAAAACAAGGCGAATACACTCCCATCCAGAACTCCCACGAAGCGCAGCGAAGTTTACTACCCAAAACGCATAAGAAAAGTAATACTTTAACCGAGCCGCATTAGCTTTTATCAATCAGAAGTTTACGAGGATTGGTTAGAAAAAGCATTAAAAAAATCTCAAAATTTTTGGCTAAAAATGAGCGGGCAATCGCTCATTTTTGCGTACTTTTGCGCCAATGAAAGAGCTTTCCCGACATATTGAGCAACTTCTTCTGGAGCATAACTGCGTGATAGTGCCGCAATTAGGCGGTTTTGTTACACAGTACGTTCCAGCGCGCTACGTTGAGGCGGAGAAGCTCTTCCTGCCCCCCGCGAGAACCGTTGCCTTCAACCCCCACCTCACACTTAACGACGGCCTGCTTGTGCAGTCGTATATGCGTGTACATAGCACGACGTACCAGCAGACGGTACGCTTGATAGACCGCGCCGTCGTGGACATGAAGAGGCGCATACAACAGGACGGCAGCGTGAACCTGCACGGCATAGGTACGCTGAGCCGCAACATCAACGGCAACTACGACTTCGAGCCCCTGACGGCGGGAGTGTCCACGCCCGAGCTCTACGGCCTGGGAGCATTCTCTGTCGAGAAGGTGGTGCGCGAGGCGCACAAGCCCATCACGATGGTTGACGACGGCACGTACCACTTCCGCATCAACCGCGAGCTTGCCAACTACGTGGCGGCCGCCATCGTGGGCATACTCTTCTACTTCGCATGGGCCCTGCCTGAGCATCGCGACGCCAAGGAGCTTACGGTTGCGGCATCCATCATCCCGCAGAAAGCGCAGAACGTCCGTCAGGCCGAGGCGCAGAAGGATGCAAGCGCTACGGAGGCTGCGACCGCCGTGGAGGCTGCAGAGCCCGCGCCCGTCGCTGCCGAGGAACAGGCAGTCGAGATGGCCGAGAAGAAGGCTGAGGAGAGCATCGCAGAGGTTCCGCAGAACGTAGCCCCCGAGGGCAGCTACACCATCGTCCTGGCAACAGGCGTACCGCAGTCGGGCGCGGAAATCCTCGTCGGACAGCTCTCGCAGGCTGGCTTCAACCATTCCGAGATACGTCCCTACAAGCGTTCCAAGCAGGTCATCTACGGAGTATTCTCCACCGAAGGCGAGGCTCGCGAGTTCCTGAGCGGAGTTCGCAGCCAGCAGCAGTTCAAGACGGCTTGGGTGACGCGCCGCTAAGCCTCTCCCGAGATGAAACGCATCAGATGTCCCAAGTGCGACGAGGCGATACAGTTCGACGAGACGGCCTATGAGCCCGGGCGCGTACTGGTATTCGAATGTCCCTCATGCAGCAAGCGCTTCCGCTTGCGTATTCCCACGCCAAAAGTTCAGACCTCCCCTACGGACGAAGCTTCGCAAGAAGTCTCCGCCCATTTCGTGGTGCTCGAAAACGCCTTCCAGCTGCGGCAGGAGATACCCCTCCGCGAGGGCAACAACGTCATCGGGCGCAGCGTGAAGGGTACGGCCGCGAACGCCGCCTTCAAGACCGTTGACCCGAGCATCGACACTACCCACTGCATCGTGAGCGTACAACGCCGCAAGGGCGAACTGCTCTTCTCCCTGCGCGACGCCCCGAGTGGCACGGGCACGTTCTACCAGGGCAACATCCTCGGCCTGAAGGAGCAGGTGCTCCTCCACGAGGGCGACGTCGTGAACATAGGCGCCGCCACGCTCATCTTCCACGAATAAACACCCCCACCCCGCCATGCGCACACTGAAGACAGCCATACTTGCCGCCATCATGCTCGCCCTCGCGCCCAACACACTCGCACAGGAGCCCCAGCAGGAGGCGCTAAAAGACACGATACAAGCATCCCCGCAGGACACGATACAAGCATCCCCGCAGGACACGATACAAGCATCCCCGCAGGACACCATCGAGGAAGCCCCCGCAGGCCCCTTCAAGGGCGAATACTACTGCCGCGAGCACGGCATCAGCATCTACCTCGACCTCTACGACGAGAGCATCCTCATCCCGAACTTCGAGTTCCTCGGCCCCGTTGGCGGCTACATGCGCGGCGACGACGACTCGAAGCTCTACGGCACGTGGATGGTCCTCAAACACAGCATCGACGGCAAGCGCGCCACGCTGCGCATGACGAACGACATCGGCAGCGACGCCCAGGACATCCATTTCACCATGCTCAACGACAGCACCTTCTACTACAAGACCTCTG
This sequence comes from uncultured Prevotellaceae bacterium, assembly GCA_900321445.1. Classification (GTDB taxonomy): domain Bacteria; phylum Bacteroidota; class Bacteroidia; order Bacteroidales; family Bacteroidaceae; genus Alloprevotella. Next base: position 13,603 of record ONWB01000015.1, read on the forward strand.
GCGGCAACGAGGTGAAGAAGGCCATCAAGCACAAGCTCTACAAAATCGTGGGCGAGATGACATTCACGCGCAAGCAGCCCCGCAGGGAAGCCCGACGCGAGGAGTGAGGTGTGCGTAATACGTTTTTCACAAATGCACGCAAACGCAATCAAGGGGGCTCAGCGAGTCCCCTTGATTTTTGTGCGTATTCCTGTTTTGAGGCTTCGATTCAGAAGCGCGGCTATTATGAGAATAAATTAGGCATAAGAAAATGCTTGGGCATTCTCTTCTGTTTTTCCTTCACGATATTGATGAAGCTACTTAATGTGGCTATGCTTTCACGATACTCTTTAGGAAAACTATCTACATGAGACTTAGGCACGACAAGCCTAACTCGCTCGTCTGCCATTTCTTTTAATTGGTTTCTTGAAATTCCTTGCTGGAGTGTGAATAGATATTTCTCTTCTACCCTATCCGCTTCGTTTATAACTTGACGCCAACGGTCTTTGCATGTAGTCTTTGCACCAAGAACAGATAGATCTTCTGCGGGAAATTCCCAATTATGATAGCATACGCTATTAGGAAAGAGGAAGTCTGGTTTCTTGTTATTTTCCGTAACAGCCTGTTCTTCAAAGAGGAGTTGTTCGGCTACAAAAATTGCGGATAGATGATGCTCCAGAGATTTTCCTGCACGTGATTTACGGCGGTTGAGAATCTTGTTTGAGAAGTCTATTAGAGCCTGACAATTCGCAAAAGGATTAGTATAAACAGGACGATAGAGCTTTTCTTCCAAGGTACGGAACATTGATAGTTCTGTATTATACCAGTTTAAGAGTATCTTGTCTGGCGACTTACATATATCTTTTTCTGCAATGTTATTATGCAGGAAATTCAAATTCAGAAGCAATGAGAAAGAAAAGTACTCCGGAAATGGACCGTACAGAGAGGCAGGACAAGCTGTTCATAAGCTTTGGTGAGACGTTTTGCCGGAACAGCCGGACGAAGAACACTTTCTAGCTCCGAACCCAAAGTCAGGCAAGGGTTTTCCGGGCCGGGCCAGTAGGAGAGGCGTTAAGGCGGTACGTTATCATCGCCAGGGCTTGTTAGAGCCTGGAAAGAGAAGTAAAACAGGTGGCACCACGAAGAGGCGGCATTCGTCCTGATAGATCAGGAACAATGCCGTCAACTTAGGAGGTGCCTTTTTATGTGCTCGATTTTCGCAGTTTTAAGTCATAGTGTAGAAGAAAAAACCTTACGGGAATGCTTTGACCGTACTTTATCCCGGGGTCCCGATATGAGCCGGTTCCTTCCGGTGGGACAGGGATATATGGGCTTCCACAGGCTGGCTATCATGGGCCTGGACGAGACCGGTATGCAGCCTTTCAGCATGGGAGACGATTATGTCATCTGTAACGGTGAGTTATACGGCTTCCGTCCTCTCAGAGAACGCTATGCTAAAGTCTATGACTTAAAGAGCCAGTCGGACTGCGAGATCCTGCTGCCTTTGTACTATGAATATGGTCTGGATATGTTTCAGACTATGGATGCGGAATTTGCTCTTGTCTTATATGACAGTAAGAAGAAACAATGGATCGCTGCCCGGGATCCGATCGGGATCCGGCCTTTGTATTACGGACAGCTGGCGGATGGTTCCATGGCCTTTGCCTCAGAGCCCCAGAACCTCCTGGGCCTTTGCAAGGTCATCATGCCTTTCCCTCCCGGAACCTACTGGGCGGACGGTGAATTTCACCGCTATGCAGATCCGGCTCATGTGGATCAGTTTACCATGGCGGATGAAGAGACGGTGTGCCGCAGCCTTCATGATCTGCTGGTCGAAGGGGTCAAAAAACGCCTGGACTCGGATGCCCCTCTCGGATTTCTTTTGTCAGGCGGCCTTGATTCTTCCCTGGTATGCGCGATCGCACAACAGCAGCTGGATAAACCCATCCGGACCTTCTCGATCGGTATGGATGTCGATGCCATCGATCTGAAATATGCCCGTCAGGTAGCGGATTATATCAAAAGCGACCATACAGAGGTCATTATTTCCAAAGAAGACGTCATTGATTCTCTTCCGACCGTGGTAAAATTACTGGGCACCTGGGATATTACGACCATCCGGGCCAGTGTCGGCATGTATCTGGTCTGCAAATGGATCCACGAACATACTAATGTACGGGTCCTTTTGACCGGTGAGATCTCGGACGAACTTTTCGGTTATAAGTATACCGATTTTGCCCCTTCGCCTGCGGAATTCCAGAAAGAAGCCCAAAAGCGCATCCGAGAGCTTCATGTATATGATGTACTCAGAGCCGACCGCTGCATTTCCGTAAACTCTATGGAGGCCAGGGTACCCTTCGGAGATCTGGCTTTTGCAAGGTACGCCATGAGTATCGATCCGAGTCTGAAAATGAACCGGCACAATATGGGTAAGTATCTGATCCGTAAGGCTTTCGAAGAGGATAAGATCCTGCCTGAAAGTATCCTGTGGCGGCAGAAAGCAGCGTTTTCGGATGCAGTCGGCCATTCCATGGTCGACGACATTAAGGAATATGCGGAAACCTTGTATACCGATGAGGAATTCCGTAAGCTGGCAGAGCAGTACAGCTACCGCCGGCCATTTACCAAAGAAAGTCTTTTGTACCGCCAGCTGTTCGAACGCTGCTATCCGGATCAGGCCCGTATGATCCCCGACTACTGGATGCCCAATAAGACTTGGCCGGGCTGTGATGTCGATGATCCGTCTGCGCGCGTCCTGAGCAATTACGGGGCCAGCGGAGTCTGAACGGTGCCGGCTGGCACAACTTTTATGGTATTAAATAAAAATCAGCGTTATAATCCGATACGGTACCTGTCCTGAAATAAGGCAGATACCGTATCCTTTTTTATTTCATAATAATTTGGTCTGTAAGGAGATTTGCTATGGAACCTTCTGTTTATCTGATCGATGAATCAGGATGCCATCAGGTATCGCAGCCCCGAGGCACATATAAAGATGCGGAAGTTTGTTATGTGGATCAGACATTGACATTCAGTCAAAAAACGGCAGGAATAACAGCCATCCGCTTGGTCTGGTCTGCCGCCTTTGATGAAGACACCCTGTTTTTAGGGGATGTTTGGGAGCGGGGTTATTCCGACATGGGCTGGAAGAAGCTGGAAGAAACCGGAAAAATGCCCTGGTATTTTCTGGCCTATTCCCAGGCAAGCGGAAAGACCAGGGGCTTTGGGGTAAGAACACAGCCGAATGCCCTGATCTACTGGACCGTGTCCCGGGATCAAGTGACTATGACGGCGGATATCCGCAGCGGCAGCCGGCCCGCCCTGCTGAACGGGCGAAGACTGACCGTCTGCCAGGTGGTCATGTCCGATTTCGAAGGCGATAGTTTTGAAGCGGCTTCGGCCTTCTGTTCGCAGATGTGTGATCATCCCCGCCTGCCCAAACGTCCCATCTACGGAGGGAACGACTGGTATTGTAATTACGGCGACAGTTCTTATGAAAAGTTAGCCCAGCTTACCAAAGATATCGTCGAGGTCAGCCCCAAAGATCCCAAGCCTTACGTGGTCGTTGATGATGGCTGGCAGCTTTGCCACCACCTGACGGATAAAGAGGAAGAGTCTTTCAACGGAGGACCCTGGATCGAAGGCAACAGAAATTTCGGCAGCATGAAGAAAATGGCTGACACCATCAGCAGCCTGGGAGCCATACCGGCTATCTGGTTCCGTCCCTTATTTACGGTTCAAAAGGTATCGGAAGACATGCTGCTGCGGCATCAGGGATTAAAATATACCCTTGACCCGTCGGTGCCGGCCGTGATCGATCTGGTCCGGGAAGATGTCCGGCGTTTTA
>ONWB01000156.1 GCA_900321445.1 uncultured Prevotellaceae bacterium
TGTCTTCTCCATCTCGTCGCAGAGGAAGCGCACGAGGAGTTTGTTGGCATTTGCGCGGTTTTTGTTGATATCGTCGCCACTATGGCCGCCGCTAAGGCCTTTCACCACAACACGCGCGACATAGTAGTCAGCGTGCACCGTCGTCAGCGTGAAGGGGAACTCGGCGCGCGTTGTAGCACCGCCAGCACAGCTTACGAATATCTCGCCCTCGTCCTCGGAGTCGAGATTGATGAGGTAGTCGCCCTCCATGAATCCAGGTTTCATGCCCTCAGCACCAGAGAGCCCGGTTTCCTCGTCGCGAGTGAACACGCACTGGATGGGGCCATGCTGGATGTCGTTGCTCTTCAGTATGGCCATCTCCATAGCCACGCCAATGCCATCGTCGGCACCAAGAGTAGTGCCGCGAGCCTTCATCCAGTCGCCATCAATGTATGTCTCAATGGCATCTGTGTCGAAATTGAAGTCGCGGTCAGCATTCTTCTCGCACACCATGTCCATGTGGCTCTGCAGAATCACAGCAGGCAGATGCTCGAGACCAGGAGTCGCGGGCTTCGAGATGGCCACATTGCCCGTTTCGTCCACCTTAGTAGGGAGTCCGAGTTCCTCGCCAAAACGGCGCAGGAATTCTATCATTTTTTCTTCCTTTTTTGAAGGTCGAGGTACTTTGTTTACCTCCGCAAAACAGTCAAAAACCAGTTTTGGCTGCAAGTTTTCGTTGTTCATAGGTGTTATTATTATTGAATTTTGTACTTTTGTGGCCTCAAAGGTAAATAAAATGTTTCATACTTTCGCCATTATCCTCGGAATAATTGCAATCTGCATGCTGCTTCTAAGCGTGAGACTGTTCTTCGGAAAAGGGTTCGTACATACCCACATCGAAGGCAACAAGGATATGCAAAAACGTGGCATACACTGCGTTACACATATGGATCGCATGGAGCGCCGCCAACGCAGGACTATGGTGGAAGAAAATTCAAGAGAAAAAAAGAAATGAAGAAATTCATCCTGATGACAGCATGCGTACTCGCGCTGGCTGCATGCAGCAAAGATGCCAACACAGCACAAGTAAAGGACAACGGACTCCCCAAGGCTGAGGAGAAGGCAAAGAGTACAACCATCGCATACATCGAAATCGACAGCCTCGCAACACAGTACCAGTTCTGCGTTGACCAGCAGAAGGCACTCGAGCAGAAGAGCGCAGGATTCGAGGCACAGCTCCGAAAAGAGGCACAGGCTCTGCAGAACGCAGCACAGGCCTTCCAGAAGAATCTCCAGCAGGGTAAGTACACCTCCGAGCAGGAGGCACGCAACGCACAGGCTGCCATCGAACGCCAGCAGCAGACTGCAGCACAGCACGAGTCGCAATACCAAGAGCAGATGGCACAAGCCACCAGCGACTATCAAAAAGAACTCAAGGAAAGGCTCGAAAAATTCCTCAAAGAATACAACAAGGACGGTCGCTATGCCATGATACTCTCCAACAGCGCAGCGACGATGACGGTAATGTATGCCAGCAACGGGCTCGACATCACTGCCGACGTCATAGCAGGCCTGAACAAGCAGTACAAACCTGAGGAGAAAGCCGCTGAGAAGAAATAAATAAATGAACCACACACGCACGGAAGCATCATTCCGCGAGGCCCTGCGCATCTGCCACGACCTGTTCGCGAAAAAGCTCCACGACTATGGGGCTGCATGGCGCATTATGCGTCCCAGCAGCATCACCGACCAGATATACATCAAGGCTAACCGCATCAGGACTCTCGAAACTACTGGCGAGGCTCTCATCGAGGAGGGCATCGTTCCCGAGTTCATCGGCATCATCAACTACTCCATCGTGGGACTCATACAGTGCGACCTTGGAACTGCCGACAACGAGGACCTCACACCTGATGAAGCCCTGGCACAATACGAACGCCACGCAGAGGAAAGCCTGCAACTTATGCTACGCAAGAACCACGACTACGACGAGGCATGGCGCCTAATGCGCGTAAGCTCATACACGGATCTCATTCTGATGAAGGTGTTCCGCACAAAGCAGATAGAAAACCTCGGAGGACAGACGCTCGTGTCTGAAGGCGTAGCCGCAAACTACATGGACATGATGAACTACGCCACCTTTGCACTCATAAAGATGGTCGTAGAGAAAGACGACAATGACGAAACGCCAGCATAGCATCATCAGCACCTGCATAGCCATCGCCGTAGCTGCCACACTGCTCTTCTCAGGATTTGCAAAGGCACTCGACCCAATGGGCATGTGCATAAAACTGAATGCTTACGCGTCGTACTTCGGACTACAGCTGGCAGACAGTTCGCTGATACTGCAACTCGCCACGGCCGCACTCGCCCTGCTGGAGTTCACACTCGGTCTGAACTTGCTGCTTGGCATACGTCGCAGGCTTACAACAGCAACTACGCTCGCCTTCATGGTATGCATGACATGCCTAACGCTGTGGACATTCATCGCCGACCCCGTGGCTGACTGCGGGTGCTTTGGCGAGGCTCTGAAGCTGACAAATGGGCAGACGCTGGCAAAGAACATTGTGCTACTGGCAGCCGCAAGCTGGCTTGCATGGAAGCCTCTGGCACTCCCACGACTACTGACTGAGCGCAATCAGTGGATTGCAAACACATACGCTGCGGCGTTCCTCGCCGCCTTGATGGCTTACACTTTCCACCGTCTGCCACTCGTGGACTTCACTGACTTCAAGACGGGACGGAGCATGCGCGAGGCACTCTTCAACCCCGAGTCGGAAGAAAGCTACACCGACCTCGCAAACCTCATACTCTGCGATGCCGAAGGCGAGATGGTGCAGGACAGCCTGTTGCTCGAGGATGGGTACACCTTCCTGCTAACGCTGCCCGACGAAGCTGAAGCCGACGAGGGATGCATAGACCAGGTGAACGACCTCTTCGACTACTGCACAGACCACAGCATAGGGTTCTTCGGCCTCATCGCACAGGAGGAAGAGGAGAACATCGCCGACTGGATAGACCGCACAGGGGCAGAGTACAGTTTCCTGACCTCCGAAAGCACGCAGATAAAGGCGATGGTGCGCTCAAATCCTGGCCTCATGCTCATCAAGGACGGACGCATCGTGGCAAAATGGAGCCACAACGACCTGCCAAGCGTAGATACAAGACATACGGCAGACTTAGAAGCCCTCAGCGCTGCGGCAAACGACAGGATGTCGCTCCGCAAGTTGCTTGCATGGCTATGCCTGCCCTTGCTGCTACTCGTCGTCATACAAAGTATTATAAACCTATTTTCTGGACATAACCTAAACAAAAAACATAAGAAAATGAGAAAGAAAATCGTAGCAGGTAACTGGAAAATGAACAAGAACCTGCAAGAAGGTGTTGCACTCGCAACAGAACTCAACGAATTGCTTAACGCCGACAAGCCCAACTGCGGCGTTGTCATCTGCACTCCTTTCATCCACCTTGCAAGCGTAGCTGGTGTCATCAACAAGGACGTCATCGGACTGGGCGCAGAGAACTGTGCCGACAAGGCCAGCGGTGCATATACGGGTGAAGTTAGTGCCGAAATGGTAAAGAGCACAGGTGCCGACTACGTTATCCTCGGCCACAGCGAACGCCGCGCATACTATGGCGAAACAGCCGAAATCCTAAAGGAGAAGGTGAACCTCGCACTTGCCAACAACCTGGAGGTAATCTTCTGCATCGGCGAAGTGCTCGAGGAGCGCGAGGCTGGCAAGCAGAACGAAGTAGTACGCCAGCAGCTCGAAGGCTCTCTCTACGACCTCACAGCAGAACAGTTCGCACACGTAGTACTTGCCTACGAACCTGTTTGGGCTATCGGCACAGGCAAGACGGCTACAGCTGAGCAGGCTGAGGAAATGCACGCCTTCATCCGTCAGACCATTGCAGGGAAGTTCGGAGCAGAAGCTGCAGAAAACTGCACAATCCTCTACGGCGGAAGCTGCAAGCCCTCAAATGCTAAGGAACTCTTCTCGAAGCCCGATGTTGACGGCGGCCTCATTGGCGGCGCATCACTGAAGGCAGCAGACTTCAAGGGCATCATTGACGCTTGGAAATAATTGCGGCGAAGTTTTTCACCACACATTATTATATTATATATATGGGGAGGGGAATCGCCCTCTCCCCATATCCATCAACTTTCACACATACGACATGAAACGCCTAAGCATTCTTGCACTGTTCGTATTTGCCACGACGATGGCATCCTTCGCACAGTCAACAGGAGGTAAGCTCGTAGTCATTCAGGACGACGAAGTGGAGCGACTGCTGAAAAGCAAGCGCACGGAACTTGCTGCCACAAGAGCACAAGGGAATGCCGACGAGGAAAACACAACGCGCACAGAAACAAGCAGCGCACAAACCTCAACACGTCGGAACACACCACGCCGCCGCTTCAACTCCGCAGGTTTCCGCATCCAGATTTTCACTGGAGGAAACTCGCGCGCTGACAAGCAGGCTGCCATTCAGGCACAACAAAAATGCCGTGCAGCATTTCCTGAATTGGCAACGTACGTCCACTTCTTATCTCCCCACTGGGTATGCCGTGTTGGCGACTTCGCAAAACGTGAAGATGCACAACGATATGTGTCGAGGCTTCGCGGACGCGGACTGGAAGCACGCATCGTACGCTCAAACGTCATCCTTTCTAAATAGCCCTATCCTATGGCTCAACAAGAAAAACCTGCTTTCGCAACGGAAGAGCGCATCGAGCAGCTGATCCGCGCCGGGACCATGGTCACGGTGGATGGCGTGCGGCGTGCGGCGACCTGGGGCGACGTGGCGATCCTGCTGCGCTCGC